>JAPPFH010000049.1 GCA_028875185.1 Chloroflexota bacterium
TCAATTCACGTTGAAATGCCTACGACCAATACCAATCAAGCCTTGTAGGGGCGACTTATCAAGTCGCCCGTCGCCTACGCCGAATCAAATGCAACGGGCGAGCCACTGGCTCGCCCCTACAGATGCTTAATTCTTGAATCGGATGTTTAGAGTGGGCGCTATAAGACTCGAACTTATAACCTTCCGGGTGTAAACCGGATGCTCTGCCAATTGAGCTAAACGCCCGTCCCATGATGATTATAGCGGCGAAACTGCGGCGGAGTCAAGATGGACCTGATTGAGGAGTGGTGAATGTGTTGATATATCCCACGTTTCCCCCACCCTAAATCCCTCCCCCAAAATGAGGGAGGGACTTCAAATGCCCGTAATTCCTTGAAAAACTCCCCTTCCCTCCTTGTGGGGGCAAGGGGCCGGGGGATGGGGGTTTGTCGCGCTATCAATGAAATTTACCACACCCTTGATTGCAAACGCAGCAAAGCAGGCAGCTACATTTTTGGCGGTGTAACGCCCGTCTGCCCCTGATACTTGCCCTGCTTGTCGGCATAGGATTGCTCGCATGTTTCGTCCGCTTCAAAGAACAAGACCTGCGCCAGACCTTCATTGGCGTAAACTTTGGCCGGCAAGGGCGTCGTATTGCTGATTTCCAGCGTGACGTAGCCCTCCCATTCTGGTTCAAAAGGCGTGACGTTGACGATCAAGCCGCAGCGGGCGTAGGTCGATTTGCCCAGGCAGACGGTCAGCACTTTGCGCGGAATGCGGAAGTACTCCACCGAGCGCGCGAGGACAAAAGAATTGGGCGGAATGAGGCAGACATCGCCGCGGAAATCAACGAAAGAATCGCTGGCGAAATTCTTGGGATCGACAATGGCTGAGCGCACATTGGTGAAGATCTTGAACTCGTCCGACACGCGCAGGTCATAGCCATAAGACGATACGCCATAGCTGATGGCGCCTTCGCGCACCTGCTGGTCGACGAAGGGCTCGATCATGCCGTGCTTGCGCACCATGTCTTTGATCCAATGATCGGGCTTGAGTCCCATGTTACGTTTCCTCGTTTTGACCTACATACGCTCAGGCGCGGACATGCCCATCAGGCGCAGCACGCGCTGGAAGACGACTGCCGCCGCTCGATAAAAGCGCAGGCGCGCCTTGGCGGTTTCGCGCGGCACTTCGCTATGCAGCACGCGCACCCGGTCGTATATAGGATGGAATACCGAAGCTAATTCTTGCGCGAAGAAAGCGATCTTGTGTGGTTCGTAAGTGACCACCGCCTGCTCAATGACATTGCCCAGTTCCAGCGCCTTGCCGATGAAAGCCAGCTCGTCTTCGCCCAGCAGAGCCAAATTTGCGCCAGCGTCATCAAAACCGCGCTCCTCGGCTTCGCGGAAAATCCCGGCGCAGCGAACGTAAGCATTCTGAATATAATAGACCGGATTTTCATTTGTCTGCTTAACCACCTGATCGACATCGAAATCCAGTTGCGAATTGGGGCTGCGCGCCAGCATGTGATAACGCACGGCATCGGCGCTGGTCATTTCGACCAGGTCATCAAGCGTATCAAAGTCGCCAGCGCGCTTGGATTGCTTGACCGCCTCGTATTCGCCCGTCTCTTCATTCCGGCGCACGGCACGCACCATCTGATTGAAGATCACATGAATGGGCTCGGGATCCATACCCAGCGCCTCGATGCCATGCCTAACCACTTGCGCCTGCGAAAAGTGATCGGTGCCCAGTACATTCACGGCGATGTCGAAGCCGCGCTCGAGCTTGTCGCAGTGGTAGGTGATATCCGGCAGCGTATAAGTCGGGACGCCATCGCTCTTGACCATCACGCGATCTTTTTCATCGCCGAACGCGCTGCTGCGGAACCAAGTAGCTGGCGCATAGCCCTTGGATTCGACATCGGCGATCTCGTCTTCGCCGGCGCCTTCCCAGTACGCCGCTTCGTAGATATGCCCGCTCTCGCGCATCGTTTCCAGCACGGCCCAGATTTTGCCCGATTCAAATAGTGAGGACTCGTTGAAGAAGGCGTCGTGCCTGATATCAATGGAAGCGAGCGAGCGCTCGATCCAATCGAACATTCGAGTTTCCGCGGCGTCTCTGAAATACTCCCAGCCTTCGCCACGCAGCGAATCGCCCTGCTCCGCGACTAGGTCAGCTGCCACTTCCACCAGGTATTCGCCCTGATAGTATTCGGCCGGAAACTTGACCTCATCGCCCAACTGTTCCCGGTAGCGCAGCATCAGGCTTTTGCCCAGCTTAACCATCTGCGACCCGGCGTTGTTGTAATAGTATTCGCGCTGCACCGAATAACCGGCCGCTTCCAGCAAACGCGCCATCGCATCGCCGACAACGGCGCCGCGGGTATGACCGATGGTGATCGGTCCGCTGGGGTTGGCGCTGACGAACTCGACTTGGGCTCTCTTCCCGCAGCCAATACCCAGTTGAAACAGGACGTCGCCCTCGGCGATGATCGCATCGACCTGCCGCGCTAGATAGTCTTTGGCTATTGAGCAATTGATAAAGCCGGGCGGCGCCACCCGTATGTCGTCGGCGAAGTCCAACTCCGGCAGCTTGTCGCCGATCAGGCGCGCGATATCAAGCGGCTTCATGCGAGCCAGCTTCGCCAGACCCATCGCCGGATACGCGAGGTCGCCTTGGCCCGTGCGTTTCGGCGCGCTCACCGGTATCGGCGGGATGCCAAATTGCGGCAATTCACCAGAGGCCTGCGCGGCTTTGATCGCCGCTTCAATCGCCAATTCAAGTTCTCTGTGAAGCAGTTTCAACGGTCACTGTCCTCTGCCTGCGGGGATAAGCGGATATGGATTCTAGCAAATCGGCGGCGCTTGCGTAATGGGAGTTTACGGCGTAAATTGCAGCGCCTGAGCCAGACGATCCCCGCCAATCGGCTCGCTCGCGCCCGCCTTCCGCGCCCAGACCTGGCTGTAATCTGATTGCCAGATCGCGATGTGAACCTCGCGCATATCCAGCAGCTCCAGCTCGCGCCGCATCTTTGCCTCGCCCCACGCGCGATCCGGCATCCAGCGTGTATCGATGCGGATGCTGGTCAGCAGTGTGCCGCCAGGTCGCAAAACCCGGCACATCTCGCTCAAAGCGGCGCGCTGATCCGGCAGGAATTCGAGCGCCTCCAGGCAGGTTACGACATCAAAGCTGTCATCGGCGAAGGGCAATTCGCTCGCGTCATGGCGCATCAGCGTGATGTAGCGCTCGAAGCGATCTTCCGCCACCTTTTGCCGCGCGACATTTAGCATCCGGCGGCTGGCGTCCAAACCGATGACGTGGCCCTCAAAGCGCCCGTTACGCGCAAAAATCAGCGGTACGCGACCAGCGCCTGTGGCAACGTCCAGGATCAATGGGTTGGTCACGGGGTATATGCGCGTCATGATTGGCTGAGAAATCAATGTGATGTCGGCCATTTCATCAAATTGCTTGACGCGGTCGTATCGGGAAGCGTAAAGATCGTACAAGGCGATGACGGCGCGCTTTCCCAGATAGACGCCTTCTGTTTCGATGATTAACCACCAGACGAGGAATCCGCCGACGAGTAGCGCAATCAGAATCGCAATCACTGTCAAGATTATCTCCGCGCCAAGGTCATCACGCTTGGTTCAAATTGCCGCTCTTCAACGCGCCTAGCCAGCGACGACAAGGTCCGTCTCTCGAAACTGCATCTCATAAAGTTTGGCGTAGAGGCCTCGCTGCGCCAACAATTCTTTATGTGGTCCCAACTCGATGATCCGCCCCTTCTCCAGCACGGCGATGCGATGCGCAACGCGAACCGTGCTAAGGCGATGCGCGATGATCAAGGTTGTCCGGCGCCGCATTAAACGCGCCAAAGCCTCTTGCACCAACTGTTCGCTTTCATTATCCAGGCTGGAAGTCGCTTCATCGAGAAGCAGGATTGACGGGTTCTTGAGCAAGGCGCGCGCGATGGCGACGCGTTGACGCTGCCCGCCGCTGAGTTTGACGCCGCGCTCGCCAACGATGCTGTCGTAACCCTGCGGCAATTCCATGATGAAGTCATGAGCGTTGGCGGATTGCGCCGCTTCAATCATCTCCGCTTCGCTCGCCCCGAGCTTGCCATAGAGGATATTCTCGCGAACGCTGCCGCCGAAGAGCAGCGTCTCCTGCGGGACGATGCCGATATGCCCCCGCAGGCTGCTCTGCGTCAAGTCGCGGATGTCGTGCCCGTCGATGCGGATCGAGCCGGCGTCGACATCGTAAAAGCGCGGAATCAAATTGAAGAGCGTGCTTTTGCCAGCTCCGCTCGGTCCAACCAAAGCAACGATCTCGCCCTCGGCAATATCCAGATTTATATCGCTCAGCACCGCCAAGTCATTCTCGTAAGCGAAGCTGACGCCGCGCAGCGATATCGCGCCGCGAACGGAAGCCAGTTTCTTCGCATTCGGCGCATCGCGCAGTTCTGGCGGCGTATCCAGAATCTCGAAGACGCGCTTGGTTGCGCCCAGCGCCTCTTGCGCCTGCGAATACATGCTGATCACGCCGGCAAAGTTGGCGGCCACAGTCAAGCCGTAGATTAGAAAGGCAATCAGCTCGCCCGCGCTCAGCCGCCCGTCGAGAACCTCGCGTCCGCCGAACCACAAAACCAAAGCCAGACCCGCGAAGGCAAAGAACGCGATAATGGGACCGAAGATCGAGCGTATCGTGAGCAGCTTGACAGCGGCGCGAAAGGCGATATCGATAGCCTTGTTGTATCGGGCGATTTCGTAGCTTTCGCGTACGAAACTCTTGACCTCGCGAATATTCTGCAACACTTCTTCGGCGACGACGGTGGCGCCGGCGATTTCGTCTTGCACCCGTGTGCTGGCGCGGCGAATGGCGCTGCCGAGCACGAAGGCGACCGCCACAATGATCGGCATCAGCACGATGATGAAGAGCGTCAAGCGCCAATTCAGATAGAACATGATCGCGATTGACCCGACCAAGGTCAGCGTCTGTTGCAAAAAGGCGCTGATATTGCCTGTCAATACGGTGCGCACGACGGTGACATCGGAGGAGATGCGGCTGATCAGCTCGCCGACGCGTCGCTGGTTGTAGTAGCTGATCGATAAGGTCTGAAAATGGGCGTATAGCTGGCAGCGCAGATCGACCACGATTCTCTCGCCGACAAAATTGAGATTGTAGTTTTGCACGAAGCTCGCCAGCGAACGCAAAATGAATACAGCCAGCAGCGCGAGCGTAATCGTATCCAGCAGCATGAAATCGGCGTCGGTGAATACCGAGTCTATCACCCGTTGAATCACCGCCGGGAATACCAGGCTGAGCGCCGAGGCGAAGAAAAGGCCGATAGTCGCTGCGAGCAGGCGAAGCTTATAGGCGGTCAGATACGCGAGCAGCCGGCGCCACTGCATCGGCGTCGCTGGCACATCGCGTTTCTCCTTGCCGCCGCCTGAGGACCGAATTCGATAGATCATGCCTCTTCAGAGTCGTTTCAGATAAGTATCGAGAATACGAGCCGCAAGATTGACCTATTCAAAATAAATGAATGTCTGTCGGGGCGAGCCGGCGCTGCGCGCAGGTCGCGTAGACACTGACCGCCGACACAGCAGGTCGCTCGTCCACACTTGAAATAGACTTCCAATTTGTTTTCGAATGTCCAACATATTCTTGCTTGCGTACTTGGGCTTAAAGACTGCCGGCGCTTTCGGTATCGCCGATCCAAGCATGGGCGGGACCAGCCCTGCCGCTACGTGGCGGGGGGATCGTCAGCGTCCTCATCCGACCCGGGCTCAGCTGGGTCCGCCTCAGGATATTCTAGTTCCGGCGTCGCCTGGTCATCGACATCAATGATAAGCGGGCCATCATCGTCAGAATCGCTGGGCAAGGGCGGGGCGGGCGGCTCAGGCGCATCGAGCTCAACTTCCGCGGCGCCGGCGGGCGTCGGATCCCTGAGCAACTGCCAGGGCGCGTCTGCGGGCAATTGTTCGCTGTGGCCCGAAGGAAACTCGACGCGAATCTCGTCGGCGTCCCGCCGCACGACGACGCCATGCTGCTCAATTGTAATGGCTTCTCCCCAGGTGAACTCCCCGCCCAGCCAAACGCGATCGGGCGCGATGATCGCAACGCCCAATACATCGCCGAGCAGTTTAAGCGGAACGATCCCGCCGATGTGATGATCCTCGCCGAAGCCCTTAACCTCATCCGCGTGATAAAACTGCGACAGCTTGCCTTCGCGCGCGAGGACCCGCGTCAAGCCATCGAGCGCGCGTTTGACCAGCGCGGTCGCCTCCCGCCGGAAGCCTGCCGCCGCCATGCCCTCGCCGATCAGCGATATCCAATACATCCAGATGCCTCCGCCGCCGCGCGCATTGGACGGGTCAAAATCGCGGTCGCTCGCGCTGACCATGGTCAAGCCATTGGGGCGCAGGAAACGCGCTTCGTCCAGCGCCAACTCAACCAGCGCCGCCCTTCGCTCCTGCGGCAGGTTAGGGCAAATCAGCGGCATCAGCGCGTTGATGTCGAGACCTGCGCTGTCAATCGTGGTGGCGTAAACCTTGTATACCCGGCTAAGGCCTTCAATCGCGATTCGGCGAACGTGGGAGAGTGGCTTCGCGGTGGTGTAGACGCCTTGACGGTTCTGCCAGTCAAACTCTTCCGCCGCCGCTTCAATCACGCATTCCTCATCTTCCGCATCGCGTCCTTCGAGCTTCAGGGTGATGCGGGGCCGCTGGCTGACGCCGCCGACGACTCGCACCACCACTTTCGCTGGCGTCCGCAGCGCGTGATCCAACTCGTGGATCTGATCGCCCGCGCCGCGCTGCAGCAATTCCTCCGCTTCCGCGCTAAAGTGCGTATCGCGATCGCGGTAGCGATAGCGCCCCCCATCCCAGAATTCGTCCAGGCTGGTCTCCATCATCGCCCGCTGTTTTGCGAGGATCTGCGCGCTTTCGGCTTCACCCAGTTGATCGGCGATCTGGCTTAACGCATCGGCTTCTGAGATTAGGTAAGCCAGCAAGTCGGGCGTTTCCATTTGCGCGATGTCGGCGCCCTGCGCCCAGTATTGACCCTGGCCAAATGTGGGAAAGGCGACATAACCCATCTGTCGCTCCGATTGCCATTCCGGCACGCCATCGTCATCGGCGTCCAAATCGCTTTGCAGCCAGCGCCCAAAGAAGGCGACCAGCGCTGGATAAACCTCGCTGAGAAAGTCCTGATCGCCGGTTCGCTGATGCACAAGCCAGCTGAGCCGCGCCAAAAGCGGCATCATCAAGATGCCTTGCCGCTGTCCGCCCAATCCGGGACGCCGGTCGACAAAACCCGATTCGTCTTGCGTCGCCAGATAATTTCGAATCAGGCTTTTGGCCAGCTCGCCGTCAATATTGGCGATCGCGCTGGCTGCAAGATAGGCAAGCGTCGGCTCTTGCCCCGCCCAGGCGCGGATATGATCGCCCCCGTCTCCGCGCCGGCTCCAGCCGCGATTGCCTGCGCGATTGGCGACGAATGAGGCATGTGGCAAATGCTCGGTAGGACCGATGAAGGCTTTGATTAAATGCGCGTACGACAGGTCAATCGCGCGGTCCCACTCCTCGTTGCCCGTGCTTATTCGCGGCACGGCGGCTGCATCGCGCTCGATTCGATCGAATTGACGCTCCCAGGATTGAGACGCCCAATTCATCGCCAGGCTGAAGGAGTCCCGCATGTCTTCCAGCCCGGCTACCGCGAAGGGCGCGCGCGCGCTCTCGCCCGGCTGCAATGCCAGGACGCGGCCAATTTTGGGACTGCCGATGCGGCCGCCATAGATCTCGGCGCTGGCGCCCGCCATTGCGGCGACGGGATTGATATTGCCGATCTGCCCAAGATGCAGCGCCAGCGTGCCATCGCCCAAGGTGAGCACATTAAGCCTGACTTTGCGGCTGTTTATCACGGCATGACCAAATAACTCGAGCTGAAGCCTAATTGCATCAGCGCTTGTATTGGTCAAGGTAAACTCGCCGCCCGCCGCCCGCGATTCCATCGCCCAATAGCGCGCGGTCATAGCCAGCTCCGCTAGCGGCGCCGCCTCGATACAGACGAGATTCGGCGCAAAGTATGTAATCTGAGGGCGCTCGGCATACGACTGTTCTTGATAGACGAGGCGCTCGCCGCAGCGTAGCATGAGGACCATGCTGACAAGACCTGCACGGCCGCCATACCGCGTTTGGAAGGCGAGCGCCGCCTCATCGCGCCGGCCTAAACGTACAGTCCAAGCTTGGTCGTCACGGTAATCCGTGCGGCTGCTGCGGACATCCGCCGCCAAGTAATACTCGAATGGCACGCTCGCGTCGATCGTTTGACGCCTTAGATTCCGCATGATTGTGGCTTACAGCCTGATCTTAGCTTTCGACTTGCCAGCTTCGGGAGCTTTCAATGAAACGGAAGACGCCGGCGCTCAGGCTCTCGACCTGATGGTAGCCCGGTCCAGGCACGTAAGCGTTATCCTCATTAACAGAGCCGCCATGATGGTATTCGTAACGGGCGGTGTGACCGCGCTCGATATCCAGCGCCCAGCCGATTGCCAATCGCACTTCCGGGTTTTCGCGCCAGAGTTTCCCGAAGCCGCGGATCGGTTGGAAGCGGTCCCGCGGCGGCACAATCTGGTTATCAGTTTCCGCTTCGCCTTCGACAAATGTATCATCGTAGACGCTCCAGACATTCTGCCCCCCCTGGTCAACCGAAAGCACCCAGATCTGCGAATTGGGTTGCAGCCAAAACATCCATCCGTCTTCAAAGCGCTGCTCGGCTACATAAATGGATCCTACTATCGTCTCCGGAAACGGATCAGGCGTCGGTGTAATGGTTGGCGTTGCTGTCGGCGCGGATTCGGTCGCCACCATGATCGCCGTCGCGGTCGCGGCGAGGCTATCCGCAGTGGCGACGGCTTGAAGGAGCGCCTCCG
This sequence comes from Chloroflexota bacterium, assembly GCA_028875185.1. Classification (GTDB taxonomy): domain Bacteria; phylum Chloroflexota; class Anaerolineae; order Aggregatilineales; family Phototrophicaceae; genus UBA6055. The sequence continues at coordinate 8,918 of JAPPFH010000049.1, forward strand.
ACAGCGCCGTGGCGGTGAGATCCGCTGGCGATGTTGACTGGCTTTGACAAGCGGTCAATATGACGAGGCAGATCATGAGGCAGGCCAAATGTCGCATTATGGGCATCGAGCGCTCCGTCAGGTTGCGCGTTTCACTTTGAATTCATTCTATCAGAGCGAATATGATTAACAAGCTGGGCAATTCCCATGGACGCAAGGCGGGTTGCCGACGGCTGCTCGCGGCGCCGGCTCAGGCTAGGCATCGCTGGCGCCATTCTTTATCATATACGCGAGAGTGCAGCAAAAAGGCGCGCGGCATGCATTTCCGACCGACGAATATCACGGTCGACCGCGGACTTGGCGAATTGTCGATCGTCTGGGATGACGGGCTCGTCAGCCGCTATCCACTGGATCAATTGCGTGAAGCATGTCCTTGCGTTGAATGTCGCGGCGGGCACGCCAATATGGGTATGGAACACGCGCCGGAAGACATACTGAAACTGGTTCCGCGCCGCTCCTACGCCATCACCGGCCTGAGCGCGGTTGGCAATTACGCGCTGCAGCCCAGCTGGGACGATGGCCACAACGCCGGCATTTATACTTGGGAGTATCTGCGCTTGATATCGCCGCAGCAGCCGGCGAGCTAAGTGATCCCAGATTTCCGCAGTAATTGCTTGGTTCTGCTTAGAGCCCGCTGGCGATTTTGTCATGGGCGCAATGCCGTATGATGCGAGGGTGTGGTGAATGTGTTGATATATCCCTCGTTTCCCCCACCCTAAATCCCTCCCCGAACGCCAGTGTCTACGCGGCGCAAATGAGGGAGGGACTTCAAAAGCCCGTAATTCCTTGAAAAACTCCCCTTCCCTCCTTGTGGGGTGCGCGTAGACACTGCACTATGGCAAGGGGCCGGGGGATGGGGGGTTGTCGCGCTATCAATGAAATTCACCGCTCCCTGATGCGATGCTTGTAGCGCGGTCAGCCAGTCCTCACTATACTTGTTATCGACTTTCTATTGCGCGGCTCTCCCCATTGGGACTGAATCCATGCAGCCACCGACGCTAGATCTTGTAAATCGCGCAATCGGCGCCGAGCTTGCCTCTGCTGTGTACAGCTACGACGAACGCGATGTCGCGCTCTATGCTTTGGGAATCGGCGCGCCGGCCGACCCGCTTGATCAAGACGAGCTGAAATTTGTCTATGAAATGAGCAGCCGCGGCTTTCAAGTCTTGCCGACATTCGCTGTTGTTTTCGCTTACGAATTCAATCGCACTGTGCATAGCGGCGAGATTGCCGGCATCAAGTACAACCCCATGATGTGCGTACATGGGGAGCAGTTCTTGCGCGTCTTTATGCCCATCCCTCCTGCGGCAACGGTGAACTCCAAGATTACGATCGCCGACATCTTCGATAAGGGCAGCGGGCTTCTGATGGTCATCGATATTACCAGTTCGCTCGACAGCGGCGACAAGCTCGCGATTGCTCGTCACTCGCTCTTCTTTCGCGGATTGGGCGGCTTCGGCGGCGAGCGGGGCGCCTCCGCAAAACCAGCGCCGCCAGAGCGCGCTCCCGATATTGCGCATGAGGAGCGCACTCAAGATACGCAGGCGCTGCTTTATCGGCTGGCCGGCGATGATAATCCGCTGCACGCCGACCCGCCGATGGCCTCGATTGGTCATTATGAAAAGCCGATACTGCATGGCCTCTGCACTATGGGCTTTGCGGCGCGCGCCATCCTCAAGCGCTATGGCGACAATGACCAAAGCCGATTCGATTCCATCAGCGTCCGCTTCTCCAAACATGTCTTTCCCGGCGACACGCTTGTGACCGAAATGTGGCGCGACAAGGGATCCAAGATTCATTTTCAAACTAGGGTCAAGGAACGCGATGTCATCGTGCTGAGCCATGGTGTCTTGCAGCTGCGGGATTGAGGCGTGACTTTCGAGTTCTCCGAACATCCGCATCGGCGCTACAATCCGCTCCTGGACGAATGGGTATTGGTCTCGCCGCATCGGACCAATCGGCCCTGGCGCGGCAGCGTTGAGCGCCAGCCTCTTGACCGCCGCCCCCGCTACGATCCCGACTGTTACCTATGCCCGGGCAATATGCGCGCCAATGGCGAACGCAACCCGCTCTATGACGCCACCTTCGTCTTTGCCAATGACTTCGCCGCCGTGCTGCCGGACGCGCCGCCGGCCCACCTCGGCGGAAATCCGCTGTTCCGGGCGGCAACCGTGCGTGGCGAGGCGCGCGTCATCTGTTTTTCGCCGCGCCATGATTTGACGCTGGCGGAGATGTCGCCCGCCGAGATCCGCATAGTGGTCGACCTCTGGGCGGCGCAAACAGCCGAGCTGGGCGCAAGGTATCAGTGGGTGCAGATTTTCGAAAACCGGGGCGAAATGATGGGCGCCTCTAATGCGCACCCGCACGGGCAGATTTGGGCTACCGACAGCCTGGGCTCCATCGCCGCGCGCGAAGACGCCCAGCAGCGCGCCTACTACGATCGCTACGGAAGCGCATTGCTGAGAGATTACGCGCGGGAGGAGCGCGCAATTGGCGATCGCCGCCTGCTGGAAAACGATAGCTGGCTGGCGGTCGCGCCATTCTGGGCGGTCTGGCCTTTCGAGACGCTGCTGCTGCCCAAGGCGCCTGTTCCGCGCTTGCCCGACCTGGATGAGACACAGCGAAACGACCTGGTGGCAATCTTGAAGCGCCTGCTGGTGAAATACGACAACTTATTTGAAGTATCGTTCCCCTATTCGATGGGCTGGCATGGCGCCCCATTCAACGGAGCTGACAACGCGCATTGGCAGCTGCACGCGCACTTTTTCCCGCCGCTGCTGCGTTCGGCTACGGTGAAAAAGTTCATGGTCGGTTATGAAATGCTGGCTGAAGCGCAGCGCGATATCACGCCGGAGCAAGCCGCGAGCCGTCTTCGTGAATGCTCAGAAACGCATTTCAGCCTGCGCTGAACCGCGGGCAGGCGTCCTCAATCGTCCCAGCGCGCTTGCAGCAGGTCGACGACCAAGGGATCGCCAAAATAATCGCAGCTGTTGGCATCGGGAATGAACCATTCTCTGCCGGCAGGTTGCGGCTGGTCCGGATTATAGTGATTGTAGACGCGGCGCGACGCCTCGGCAAACAGCGGCAGCGATTCTTGAAAGTTCAGCCATTCGGGCTGGAAGAGCATCATCGCCATCACATAATCGCCACCGGGTGTGAAAAACAAGGCGGCGTTGCCATGAGTATCCGCGATCCAGCCGTGTTTATGCGCGACGCGCGTATCAGCGGGCACGCCCGACTTCAACAGCGCGTCAACGGTATTGTTGCTCATGATATGCAGCATCTGCCTGCATTCGCGCGGGCTAATTGCATCGCCGAAGCGCTCGCCTAAGGCGCCGCCGGACCCGTAAGCGCATTGGTAGATATTGGCGAGCGCCGCGCCGATTTCGACGACCGTCAACTGATTTGAGGGGTCGGGCGAAGTCTTGGCTTGATCCGCGGCGGTTTCGGGGAATACCAGCGGCTGCGGCGGTGGCGGCGGCGTGCCAATGGTGGTGAAGGGCGCAATCAAAAACGACCGCGTCAGACCAAGCGCCTGGTAAAATGCGGTCACCGCGTCGGCGCCGTAATAGGCGTTGCCCCCGCCGATGACTTCCAACAGACGATTGGTCGCCGCGTTTTCGCTGCAAATCATCGTATTGAGAATATCAGTGGCCGTCTCAATGGCTGGCGGCGCGTCAAGCGTGTGATACAACCTGGCCAGAATCGCGATTTTGTTCAAGCTGGTGCCGCTGAAGGCATACTCGTCGCCAAAAGCAAAGGCTTCGCCGCTGCTCAGGTCCATGAGAAAGAGGGCGCCTAACCGGCTCGTCTGCGGATCAAAGCGAGACGAAAGGAATAGATTCCAGAGGTCGTTCGCCAGGATTTGCATGTCGCTGCCGAGCGCCTGCGCCCGCTCTCCGTTGATGCCGCTTGCGCGAATTGCCGCCGGCGTCGGCGTGAAAGATGGCAGGCTGAAGCGCGTCTGCGAGATTGCGGCTGTGTTGAAGATATTGCCGCTAATCTCGAGCAGATCGCTGGCTATCCAGGCTTGCCCGCCGGCGGCTTCCGGATAGCGGATGCGCACCCAGGGATATTGGGTGTGATATCCGGTCACTTCAAAACGATCGCTCTCGTAGGCCACGCCGGCGCGTGGGTATTCAATGCCGGGTCCATAGCGGATATTCACCTCGCCAGCGACGACGCCGCTGACGCCATAAACTCCGACTGTTGGCGTTGATGTTGGCGGAGCCTTCGTCGCGGTTGCCGTAAGCAAGCGACCGGTTGCGCCGGCTGTCGGTTCAATTGACGCCGACTGATCAATGACATAATCGGTGAAGGGCACGCGATTGATGTCACCGCTCACAACCACCAAAGTTTCGAAGACCCAGCCCTTGGGTTGATCGGTATTGCTCTCTCCGAGCAAGAGCCAAGGGTAGAGCCGGCTGCGACCAAGAACCGGATAATTCACGCCGCTGGTGATTTCGCCGACCAGCCGCGCCTCGATATTGTCATCGGCTCGTAAATTAGCCTGACCAATCGCCTGGGCGTAAACGCCAGTATTCTGCGGCTGCGCCTGCGAATCCATGACGAGAAGCAACACTGGCGCCGCGATCGCGAGCAGCGCTATGAAGGCGCGCTTCATTACGAATCGCGGACGCGGCTTGTGAATTAGCGAAAGAGCGGCGGGATTCAGCCTGGCGCCTCCTCCGCGTCAAGCAAATCATACGAAATCGCGCCGCATTATAGCACGCGCCCTGGCGACAAAACAACAGAGCTGGCCGAAGCCGAGTGGTGAATGTGTTGATTTATCCCTCGTTTCCCCCACCCTAAATCCCTCCCCCAAAATGAGGGAGGGACTTCAATAGCCCGTAATTCCTTGAAAAACTCCCCTTCCCTCCTTGTGGGGTGCGCGTAGACACTGCACTACGGCAAGGGGCCGGGTCACGTAGACATAGACCTTCGGGGATGGTGGTTTGTCGCGCTATCAATGAAATTCACCACTCCCGCCGAAGCCGCCTATTGACAAGCTTGCGCGGGCGACTATACTGCATTTGCTCAAAAGCCGAAGTGGCGGAATTGGCAGACGCGCTACGTTCAGGGCGTAGTTCTCTTCGGGGAGTGTGGGTTCGACTCCCACCTTCGGCAAGGCATAAGCCCGGTCCAACCGACCGGGCTTTTTTTGCTGCGCGCGCGGGCCGCTTTTTGCGCCGCCGCCAGTGGCGGATTCCGCGCGCTGTACTATGATAGTAAACGGGACTAGCCGAGTGTGAGCGACAGCTATGGCGGAAGCCGAAATCAATTCACCGGCGCAGCCGAGCGCCGACAATCGGCGGCCTGGCGATCGCCCGCTGACCAGCATCCATCTCCTGATGGCGGTCGCGCTAGCGATTGGATTGGTCCTTACCCTGAATTTCAGCGGCCGCATTAGGCTGGACCATGATCTGGGGCGGATTCACGCGCGCTTCAGCGCGGAAATTGAGTCGCTGCTGGAGGAACAGCAAGACCTGATTGAGGAGCTCGGCTACGTGAAGAGCGATGCTTACGTCGAATTCTGGGCGCGCGATGAAGGCAAAATGATCCGCGAAGGCGAAATCCTGATTCTGCCCAAGAGCGGCGGCGCGCCCGCCTCGCCGCGCCAGTCGGTCATCCCCTTGGTCGAATTCCAGACGACCGCCCCCGAACCAGAAAATTGGGAATTGTGGTGGGCGCTATTTGTAGATGGCGAGCCGCCGCGCTTGAACTGAACCTATCACTGATCGATTTCGGCCTATGCGCTCGGGCCGCAATCAATCGCTGTCTGAAGCGCTCGCCCGCGCAATGAAGGGCGGCGGCGCGCCCGCGTAATTGATGACCGTCGCATTGACGGCGCTTGCGCCAGCGAGCAAATCAGTGCCTGGCAGCGCATGGTCGACTCTTAACACCGCCAAAGCGTAAATGCGCCCGTCGGCGGCTTCAACGCTGCTCGTTAACCGGCCGACCGTTTTCCGCCCGGCATATATGGGCGCGGGCGCCGGCGTCATGGATGCCAGATCCACATGCGCCAATACCTTGGCCAGCCGCCCCCGGCTTTCCATGCGTGCGATGATTTCTTGCCCGGTGTAGCAGCCTTTGCTGAAGCTAATCTCGTCCCATAATCCCACTTCCAGCGGAATATAATCCAAGGACAGCTCTGGGCTGGCGGGCCTGCCGCAGCGGATGCGCAAGCTGTTATAGGTCAGGGAGCCGGCGGGAATGAGACCGGCTGCCGCCCCGCATTGCCGCAGCCGCCGATGGAGGGGCAGGGCTTCGCCGCCGTCAGCGATCACGATCCAATGCCCGCCGCAGATGGACTTCCGCCGCGCGAGGATCAAGTCCCCGTTCTCGCTTTTGACTTCGGCGCCGCCCAAAGGCGGAATCTGGCTCGCCTCGCTCGCGAGCGCCAAGACAACCTCGTCTGCTCTTTTGCCGTGTGCCGCGAAGTGAGCTGTCTCGGCGCTGATGTCGTCGACCGAAACCTGGTCGCCGAAGAAGATATTGCGCCGCAGGTAATTCGCCAGCGCTTCGCCCTGTCCCGCTTCGCTGATCAAAAGCATCCCGCGCGCTAGATTGAAACAGTTCGCGCGAAACAAAATGCGCGCGTTTGGGTTGATGAATACGGTCGGCGCCCCTTCATTTGTACCGAACTGGCTCACATCATTTGTAGACATGCGGTTGACCAGTTCATACCGGTCGCGACCGCGCAGCAGAATTCTGCCCTCGTGCGAGCGATCGAGCAGGATCGCGCCCGTTTCCGCGGCTGAGAATTCCGCTGCCAGGTCGCCATAATCCAGGGGGATGCGATCGGGCGCCAGGCGAGCGCCCAAGGATTCATGATATTGCCCAAGGTCGCTCATAGTTCGGCGCTCTGCAGTCGGCGCTTGACCATTTCGCCGCGGATGATTGCGCTCGTATGCTCAATCGCGCGCTCCAGATCAGCATTCACCACGTTGTAATCGCAGCGATTCTGGTAAGGCAATTCGAGCCTGCGCGCGCGTTCGAGACGCTGCTCAATGTCAGTGGCATCATCGGCTCTCGTCCGCATCCGCTCTTCCAGAAGCGCCAACTGCGCCTCGCTATTGACGCCGGGCACGGTGACGAAAAGCTGAACGATGTTGCGCGGATAGGCGGCGGCCAAGGCGATGGCGCCGAGGACCTCAATATCGGCGATGCGGGCGGCGCCAGCGGACAGCGCATCCTCGACCGTGCGGCGCGGGATGCCGTATAGCTTGCCCGGCGTCACTTCCTGATGCTCCAGCAATTCATTCTCACTGATCATTTTCCGAAACGCCCGCTCGCTGACAAAGAGATGTTCTCTTCCTTGCGTCTCGTCGGCGCGCATGGGGCGGGTGGTGGCGGTCGCCAACTGCTCTATCGCGGGAAACGCGCTGATGATCGCTTTCATGATGGCGTTCTTGCCCGCGCCGCCCGGACCGATCATGACGAAGATGACGCCGGGAAGGTTCTCGAATCGGGTCACTCTGTGCTATCCTCAATGCAGGACATCGTCGGAAATAGTGTAACAAGAGGATTAGCCAATCTCCATAGCGATCCGCCTCGCAGGCGGTCAATTAACGAAAGCGCATGCAGGAGTACACGCTAGAATATGGACGGACAGACGCCTTGCCATCCGGCGCGCTGTAGAAGGGATCAATGATGCCCGCCAGAATAATAGATGGACGCCCGATAGCGCAGCGAATGCAAAATGACATCAAGCGCGCCGCCGCCGATTATGAGGCGCGAACAGGCGCGCCGCCCGGTTTGGGTGTCGTCCTGGTCGGTGATGATCCAGCCTCGGCGATGTACGTTCGCATGAAGCGGCGCGCCTGCGAACGAGCCGGTTTGCGCTCCGACGCGCGGATACTGCCGTCTGAAACGACGCAGGCGCAGGTGGAAAACGCTGTGCGCGAATTCAATGCCGATCCAAATATTCACGGCATCCTGGTCCAATTGCCCTTGCCCGATCATATCGACGAAGAAGCCGCGCTCAATGAAATTAGTTTGGCGAAAGATGTAGATGGCATCCATCCGCTGAACCTGGGGCGGCTGGGCATGCGCGGGCGCGAGCCGACCTTCACGCCGGCGACCCCAACGGGTGTGATCCAACTGATCAAGGAAACAGGCGAAAGCATCGAAGGCAAGCAAGCGGTCGTCATCGGCCGCAGCAATATCGTCGGGCTGCCCGTGGCGCTGATGCTGACCAATGCCAACGCCACAGTGACGATCTGCCACAGTCGCACGCGCGATCTGCCCGCGACCGTCCGGCGGGCTGATATTGTGGTGGCGGCGGTGGGGCGGGCGGAATATGTACTAGGCGATTGGCTTAAACCAGGCGCTATCGTCATTGATGTCGGTTCGAATTCGCTGCCCGATCCCGCAACTGAAAAGGGTTATCGCTATGTTGGCGATGTCGATTTCGAATCGGCGCAGGCGGTTGCCGGTTATCTCACCAAAGTGCCCGGCGGCGTCGGCCCGATGACCATCACAATGCTCTTGTCGAATACGCTGAAGGCGGCCTGGCGCAGTCTCGAAACTTGACCCCGCCGCGGACAAACCGCGCGCGCTTGGGCGAATCTTGGCATGTTATTCGCGGCATTGTGAGAGTAGGCGCATCAAGCAGATTGTGACGTAGCGATGTCGACGATTCTTCTAAAGAACATACGCTGCCTGGCGACAATGGACGATGAGCGGCGCGAGTTGCAGGGCGCTTGGCTTCTGATTCAGGACCGCGTCATCGCCAGCGTCGGCTCGGACGCGGACGCCCCGCCGGAAAGCGCCGATCGTGTTATTGATCTCTCCAATCACATCGTGCTGCCGGGCTTGGTCAATACCCATCACCATATGTTTCAAAGCTTGACGCGCGTGATGGCTCAGCAAGAAGACCTCTTCGGCTGGCTGCGCGCCTGTTATCCGCTCTGGGCGCGGATGCGGTCGGAACACGTCTATGCCGCCACCCGGCTGGCTATGGCCGAATTGCTGCTATCCGGCTGCACCACCGCCAGCGATCATCATTATGTCTTCCCCAACGATGTGAGCCTGGAAGATGAGATCCGCGCCGCGCAAGACATGGGCATTCGCTTTCATGCGGCGCGCGGCAGCATGAGCCTGGGCGAGGCGCAGGGCGGCCTGCCGCCAGACCGTTTAGTCGAACGCGAGGCCGATATCCTGCGCGACACGCAGCGTCTGATCGAGAGCTGGCACGACCCGGAACCGCAAGCAATGCTGCGTATTGTCGTCGCGCCCTGTTCGCCATTCAGCGTGACGGTGGATTTGATGCGCGATTCTGCGGCGCTTGCGCGGGCGTACAGCCTGCAGATGCATACGCACCTGGCGGAGACTGACGCCGATGTGGCGTACAGCGTAGAACGATTTGGCATGCGTCCGGGCGATTATGTCGAAGATATGGGCTGGATCGGTGAAGACGTTTGGCATGCGCATTGCGTCAAATTGAATGCTGAAGAAATCGCCCTCTTTGGACGCAGCGGCACCGGCGTCTGTCACTGTCCATCGTCGAATATGCGGTTGGCTTCAGGAATCGCGCCCATACGCCAAATGCTCGATCAGCGCGTCAACGTCGGTTTGGGCGTCGATGGCTCAGCCTCCAACGACAGCGGGCATCTGCTGGGCGAAGCGCGGCAAGCGCTGCTAGCGGCGCGGGCGCAAGGCGATCCAGCGGGCATGAGCGCGCGCGAGGCGCTTCAAATAGCGACGCGCGGCGGCGCCGCCGTGCTCGGTCGGGACGACATCGGCCAAATCAAGCCAGGCATGTCGGCCGATGTCATCGCCTTTCGCCTTGACGGGCTCGGGTTGGCTGGCGCTTTGAGCGATCCGGTAGCGGCGCTGGTCTTCTGCCAGCCGCTGGCGGTCGAGCTTTCGATTATCAATGGAGTGATCGTGGTAGAAGACGGCAATCTGCTCGTAGCCGACCTGCGCCAGGTAATCGAAAAGCACAATCAATTGTCGGCGCAGTTGCTGCGGGGCGAGCGTTCATGAGCGACTGGAGGCGCGCGAATGTCCATTGTTGATCGTCTCGCGGCCGCACGTGGCGATGTCGCGGCTGATCTTGTCCTGCGCAATGGTCAATTGGTCAATGTGATCAGCGGCGAGATTTACTTGACCGACATCGTCATCCATGACCGGCATGTCGTCGCCTTGGGCGCGGGTTACAGCGGACGGCGGGAAGTCGATCTCGCGGGCATGTTCGTCGCGCCTGGTCTGATTGACGCCCACGTTCATATCGAGAGCAGCTTGGTGACTCCGCCCGAATTCGCGCGCGCGGTGCTGCCGCATGGCGTGACCACCGTCGTCACCGATCCACATGAAATCGCCAATGTGTTGGGTCTTGAAGGCATGCGCTATATGCTGGAGCGCGCCAAAAACGTCCCCCTCAATATGTACGTGATGGCGTCAAGCTGCGTGCCCGCGACCGCTATGGAGACATCAGGCGCCCGCCTGGAAGCGGAAGATCTGGCGCAACTGGTCGATCATCCTTGGGTGCTCGGCTTGGCTGAGTTGATGAATTATCCTGCGGTGGCGCTCGGCGATGAAGGCATGTTGGACAAGATCGCGCTCTTCAAGGGGCGCGCGCTTGATGGTCACGCGCCGGCAATGACCGGTCTCATGCTCAATGCTTACGCAGCCGCCGGCGTCCAAAGCGAACACGAGTGCACGACAGTCGCTGAAGCGCGCGAGAAGCTGCGCTTGGGGCTGACGATATTCATCCGCGAAGGCACGACCACACGCAATCTCATGCCGCTGCTGCCCTTGATCACAGCGGAAAACCAGGCCGCCATCTGTTTCTGCACCGATGACCGAATGCCGGCCGACCTGATTGACGAAGGCTCGATTGACCACATGCTGCGCGTCGCCATCCGCTCCGGCATTGATCCGATTATGGCCATCCGCATGGGCAGCTATAACAGCGCGCGGCACTTCGGCTTGAAGAAACACGGGGCGGTGGCGCCGGGCAAATATGCCGATATCGTTGTCGTGCCGGATCTGCAAGACTTTCAACCCGCGCAGGTTTATCGCGGTGGAAATCTGGTTGCGCAGGATGGCAAGATGGTTGGCGAGCGCGGAGACTCTCGCCGGATCGATTTGCGAAGCACGATGAATATAAGCGCGGCGCCGCTAGACTTTTCAATCAAAGCGGGCGGAGGCCGAATCCGCGTCATCGGCGCCATAGCGGATCAAGTGGCGACCGAGCATTTGGTCGAAAGGGCGACGATCGTTGATGGATTCGCCGTCAGCGATGTTGAGCGAGATATTCTCAAGTTCGCCATGCTGGAGCGGCATCGGGCGAGCGGCAATATCGGCCTCGCATTCATCAAGGGCTTTGGCTTGCGGCGGGGCGCCATCGCCGGCAGCGTCGCGCATGATCATCACAATCTGGCCGTGATCGGCGTTGATGACGATAGCATGAAAAATGCGGTGGCGGCTGTTGTCGAAATGGGCGGCGGTCTCGCCGCTGTCGATGGCGGCGCCGTCTTGGCGCGCTTGCCCTTGCCAGTCGCCGGCTTGCTGAGCGAGTTGCCGATCGAAGCGGCGCGCGTTCAATATGACGGCCTGATCGAAGCGGCGCGGACGCTGGGAAATCGAATGAGCGATCCCTTCATGGCAATGAGTTTCATGGGGCTTGAGGTGATTCCCAAACTCAAACTGACCGATATGGGACTGGTGGATGTCGAACAATTCAAATTGGTTGATCTATTTGTCTGAAAGGGCGTCACAATTTTTGTCATTTTATGCTAAAGTGTCAGCGTTTCGCAAAAGTGCTAATGGTCAGGGCGGGGCATGGTAGACCACACAAAACTGCAAGAATTGCGCCATCACGTTGAAGAGCAACGCAATGAGATCATCGCCTTCTTGCGTGAGATCTGCGCCATCCCAAGTATGGAGAATCAGATCCGCGCTTGTGGCGAGCGCATCGCTGACGAGATGAAGCGGCTCGGCTACGATGATGTATTCTGGGACAAGATGGGCAACATCGTCGGCGTCATCGGCGCTGGCGACCGTATCCTGCTATACGACAGCCACATCGACACGGTCGGCATTGGCGATCCCGATGAGTGGGAATGGGACCCGTTCGAGGGCAAGATCGAAAACGGCATCCTCTATGCGCGCGGCGCTTGTGATGAAAAAGGCAGCACCCCGGGCATGGTTTATGGCTTGGCGCTGGCGCGCGATCTGGGCCTGCTCGATGGATACACCGCCTATTATTTCGGCAACATGGAAGAATGGAACGACGGGCAAGCGCCCCACGCCTTTGTCCAGACCGAGGGCGTCAAACCGGATTTCGTCGTGATTGGCGAGCCCACCAAAATGCAGATCTACCGCGGGCATAAGGGGCGGGTGGAATTCAAGATCGTCGCCAAAGGCAAGAGCGCTCACGCCGCCAGCAATTATCTCGGCGACAACGCCATTTATAAACTGCTGCCCATCATTGAACGCATCAGCCACATCGAGCCGGAGCTCGGCGATCACGACTTTCTCGGTCAAGGGCGGATCACCGTCACCGATATGGAAGTCAAGACGCCCAGCATCAACGCTGTGCCCGATGAGGCAGTCATTTATGTCGACCGGCGAATCACCTTCGGCGAAGCGCCGGACGTAGAATTAAAGCGGCTTCAAGCGATTATCGGCGAGCGCGATGATATCCACGCCGAAATCCTGGTTTATGACGAGCCAAGCTATACCGGCTTCGTCTTCCCGCTGGACAAGATTTATCCCGCTTGGGCATACGAAGAAGACGAACCGATTGTGCGGGCGGGCTTATCCGCGGCTGAGGTGCTTTACGGACATGCGGACAGCGGCAAGTGGGATTTCTCCACCAATGGCATTTATTGGGCGGGCAAAGCCGGCATCCCGAGCATCGGCTTCGCGCCGGGCAACGAGATTCACGCCCATACCGTGCTGGACCAGGTGCCGCTGGAAGATGTCGTGCGCTCGACCGAATGGTACGCGCTCTTCCCGGCGATATTGCAGCAAACGCTGAATGGCGCAGGGTAAAGACAGAACGACCTGTAGGGGCGAGGCGGTGTCTCGCGCGCAATGGGAAGAATCTGTAGGGGCGAGACGGTGTCTCGTCCGCGAATCATAGCTAATGCCGGGTTGGAATTGCACAGGAGCGAGCAATGCAAACGGACCTGCGAGGTCGGGACCTCATCAGCACACAAGACTGGTCAAGAGAAGAGATTGAGACGCTGCTTGATGTCGCCTGGGACCTGAAGCGAAAACGGGCTTTGGGCGAGCCCCACGCTCTGCTGCGCGACAAAGTGCTGGCGCTGCTCTTTTTCTTCACCAGCACGCGCACGCGCATCAGCTTTGAAGCGGGCATGGCGCAATTGGGCGGTCATGCCCAATTCATCGACAGCACAACAACGCAGATCAGCCATGGCGATACCGCAAAAGAGATCGGCGAAATCGTTGGTCGTTATACCGATGGCATTGCCATACGTCAATGCGACTGGGGCATCGGCAACGCCTACATCAACGCGGTCGCCGACGCCAGCCGCGTGCCGGTTCTGAATATGCAATGCGAGGTTTATCATCCCTTTCAGATTCTGGCCGATCTGATGACCATCCAGGAGAAGTTTGGGCGCGACCTGCGCGGAAAGACTATCAATATCAGTTGGGCTTACGCCTCGAGCTACCAAAAGCCGATCTCGGTGCCGCAGAGCTTGGTCTTGTTGATGTCGCGTTTTGGCATGAATGTACGCCTGACGCGGCCGCCGGAATACAAACTGATGCCCGACATCGTCGACCAGGCGAAGGAAAATACGGCGAGGCACGGCGGTTCCTTCGAAATCCTGGATGATTTCGCTGCCGGGTTCGCCGGCGCCGATATCCTCTATCCCAAGAGTTGGGGCAGCTGGCTGACCACCGAAGACGATGATGAGTCAGCCGAAATCGGCGCCAGGTATACCGATTGGATCGCTGATGACCGGCGCATGGCTCTTGCCAACGACGACGCCATCTATATGCATTGCCTGCCGGCCGATCGCAATATCGAGGTTACCGACAGCGTCATCGATGGAGCGCAAAGCGTCGTCTATGATGAAGCGGAGAATCGCCTGCATGTACAGAAGGCGGCCATGGCGCTGACAATGCGCTAATCGGTACAGGCGCAATTAAGATTCGCCGATGCCGGGGCGCGCAATGAGAGCGACCGACGATGATTGACAAATTGGTGGTGGTGGCGATCGGTGGCAACTCGCTCATACCGGACCCGCTCAACCCGCATATTGACGAGCAATGGGAAGCGGTGCGCGAGACTTGCCGTCATATCGCCGATATGATCGCCGATGGCTGGCAGGTGATCATCACCCACGGCAATGGTCCCCAGGTCGGTTATATCATGCAGCGTTCCGAGATCGCCCTGCGCGAAGCTGGCATCCACGATGTGCCGCTCGATCTGGTGGTGGCGGATACCCAAGGCAGCATCGGTTACATGCTGCAACAGGCGCTGGATAATTCGCTGCGCCGCGTGGGCATGAATCACACCGTCGCCACCATCATTACGCAGATGCGCGTCGATCCAGCGGACCCCGCCTTTGATCATCCAGACAAGCCGGTCGGCGGCTTCATGACGGCGGAAGAAGCAAAGAAAGCGCAGGCAGAGGGCTGGCAAGTCTTTGAGGATGCCGGCCGCGGCTGGCGGCGCGTCGTCGCCTCGCCCAAGCCCTTGGTGGTAAATGAGATCAACGCGATTCAGGCGCTGGTGCTGGCTGGATATATCGTCATCGTCTGCGGCGGCGGCGGCGTGCCGGTCGTGCGCAATGAAGTCGGCAGCCTGCGCGGCATCGCGGCCGTGATAGACAAAGACCGCGCGAGCAGCCTGCTGGCCCAGACCTTGCGCGCCGATCTGCTTCTGATTTCAACCGGCGTGGAAAAAGTCTGTCTCGATTTCAACACGGCGCGCGAGCGCGCGCTGGATGAAATGACGCTGGAGCAGGCGCGCCGTTATCTGGACGAGGGACATTTTGCTCGCGGCAGCATGCTGCCCAAGATCGAAGCCGCCGTTGACTTTGTGCACAATGGCGGACCGCGCGCAATCATTACCAATCCAGCCAATATCACGCGCGCGCTGCACAGCGAAACCGGCACGCGAATCGTCCCCGGCGGCTCGGGTTAAGGGCGAAAAGGGTGTATAAGCTGATTACGGGTCTCTTGCCGACAAAGAAAAGAGCATAATGGCGGACGTAAAGGAACTGCGCTGTGTCATCGGCGGCTGTCGCTATGGGGTCGATGACGTCAGCTATACCTGCCCGGTACATGGTGAAGTGGCGACGCTTGATATCCTCTACGATTACCCCGCTCTGCGCGCCCAACTCGACCGCGACGCCATAAGCGCCTCGCCCCGCGCCGATTGCTGGCGCTACAAGGCGCTGTTGCCGCTGGCGCCGGCGGCGGCGGTTCCGCCACTGGCCGTGGGTTGGACGCCGCTCTATGATGCGCCGCGAATCGCGCGGAGTCTTGGGCTGCGCCGCGTCTTCGTGAAGGACGATGGCGCCAACCCCACCGGTTCGCTTAAAGACCGCGCCAGCGCGCTTGTGTTGGCGCGCGCCCTGGAGTTGGGCTTCCGCACGGTGAGCGCCGCCAGCACGGGCAACGCGGCGGCCGCTTTGGCTGGTTTGGGCGCATCGCTGCCGGATATCGACATCGTCATATTCGTGCCGGCGAGCGCGCCCGAAGCCAAGATCGCGCAGCTGCTCGTCTATGGCGCCCATGTGCTCTTGATCGACGGCAGCTATGATCAGGCTTTTGACCTGTGCCAGGCGACCTGCGCCGCGCGCCAATGGTATTCACGCAATACGGGCGTCAATCCCTTCACGACCGAAGGCAAGAAGACGGTCGCTTTGGAAATCGCCGAGCAGTTGAATTGGCGCGCGCCCGATGTCGTCGCCGTCAGCGTCGGCGATGGCAGCATCATCAGCGGCATTCACAAGGGATTCCGAGATTTGCTTGAACTGGGCTGGATAGACGCGATGCCGCGGCTGATCGGCGTCCAGGCTGAAGGCAGCGCTGTATTAGCCAATGCCTACAAGCGGGGCATCGCAGCGCAAGACATCCGGCCAGCGGAAGCGGCGACCATCGCTGACAGCATCGGCGCCTCCCTGCCGCGCGATCGCGCCAAGGCTCTGCGAGCGGTTCGCCACAGTGGCGGCGGCTTCGTCACCGTCTCCGATGCCGAGATTCTGGCGGCGATTCCCGAATTCGCTCAGCTTTGCGGCGTCTTCGCCGAACCAGCGGCAGCCGCGGCTTACGCCGGCTTGAAGTCTGCGGTGAATGCCGGTCTTATTGATAGCGGCGAGAGTGTTTGCATCGTGAGCACTGGGCTAGGTTTGAAAGACATCGCGCGCGCGCGCGAATCGGCGCGCGGCGGGATGCTGGTGGCGGCTGATCGCGAGTCGGTAGAGAATGCGCTGAGCAAGGCCGGGCTAATATGACGGCGCGCCCGACCTACTCAATCGTGGCGCCGGTATACAACGAGGCGGGCAATCTGCGCCGATTCTATGCCGCAGTGCTTGAAGCGCTTGATTCTACGGGCGAGAGCTGGGAATTGATTTTTGTTGATGACGGCTGTTCTGATGGCTCGCATGCGCGGATGATCGAGCTGGCGCGGCAGGATGAGCGCTTGCGCGTCATCAGCTTCGCGCGCAATTTCGGCCACCAGATCGCGGTGACGGCCGGCATTGATTACGCCAGCGGCGACGCGATCATCCTCATTGACTCTGATATGCAAGATCCACCGGCTGTGATACCGCGCCTGATCGCCAAGTGGAAGGACGGTTACGACGTGGTTTACGCGGTGCGCGCGCGGCGCAAAGGCGAGAGCCGCTGGAAAATGATCAGCGCCAAGATATTTTACCGGCTGATTCATCGAATTACCGACATCAACATTCCGGTTGACACCGGCGATTTTCGCCTGATGGACGCGCGGGTGGCGCGTGTTTTGCGGCAAATGCGCGAACATCGCCGTTTCATCCGCGGCATGACCAGTTGGGTGGGCTACAAGCAGACCGGCGTCGAATATGTGCGCGAGCGGCGGATCTGGGGCGAGACCAAATATCCGCTGGGCAAAATGATCGCCTTCGCCCTGGATGCGGTTACCAGCTTTTCTTTCTTTCCGCTGCAGATTATGATTTACATCAGTTTGATTTTGGCGCTGCTTTCACTGCTGGTGGGTTTGGTGATCTCCGGTTTGCGTCTCGCCTTTGGCGAGGAATTCTTCGGAGGTCAGGCGACCACGATTGTATTGCTGCTGCTTTTGAGTTCGTTTCAGCTCTTTTTCTTGTTCATCATTGGCCAGTACGTCGCGCGCACCTATGACGAATCGCGCGACCGCCCGCTTTATGTTGTCGCGTCAACCCATGGCTTGGATGAAGCGCCCGCGGAGAATCAGCGCGGCAGCGGCAATGTCGCGTCAAGGCTGGCAAAGGACGATCCGATGACTGAACGGCGGAGGAAGGTCGCGGGCGATGCCGGCGGATAAGAGCGACCAACTTGCCTTGGTGCAACAATATCAGGGTCTGGTCGAAGCTTATGAAGCGCTCGACCGTCGGATTGACGAGCTCGTCAGCGCGAGCCGCGTCTCGCGGGATGAGATGTCGGCGGCCGATCTGCGCCGATACCGCGAATTGGCGCGGCAGCGGGCGGAAATGCTGAGCGATATGCGTCTGCTTGAGCAGCAGTTGGATTTGTCGGGAGACGATGCGCCAGGCGCGGACTAAGGAGCGATCGATGATCACAGGTCCCACATTCGAAGAAATGCTGCACCCGCAACTTATGGATCCGGACATAAGGGCGGAAGCGATCGCCGCTCTGGACCGCGATCCGCTGAATCCGCTGAATCTCTACAATATCACCTGGCGTGACCCGCATAATAAAGTGTATCACATCGCGCTGCCGCGCGAATTGACCGGCGTCGATGCCCAGATCGTCGTGATTTACGGCAAGCGCTTTCCCTCCGGCAGCCATAAAGTGGGGGCGGCTTATTCGGTCTTGCTGGAGAAGCAGCTGCTGGGCGAAGTCGATCCGTCGGCGCATACGCTGGTCTGGCCCTCAACCGGCAATTATGGCATTGGCGGCGCGTTCATCGGCTGCCGCATGGAATATGACAGCATCGTCGTGCTGCCGGAGGAGATGAGTCAGGAGCGCTTTGATCGCATCCACAGTTACGGCGCGCGCATCATCCGCACGGCCGGCAGCGAAAGCAATGTCAAGGAGATTTACGATGAAGTCAAGCGGCTGCGCGGCAGCGATCCCAAGATTCGCATTCTGAACCAATTCGAAGTGATGGGCAATTATCGCTTTCATTATTACGTGACTGGCAATACGCTGGTTGAATTGGCGGCCGAGCTTGCCGCTGCCGGCATTGGCGACGGACGGATCGCCGCCTATGTTTCGGCGATGGGCAGCGCCGGCACGATCGCGGCTGGCGATCGGTTGAAGCAGGTCTGGCCCGAGCATAAGATCGTTGGTCTCGAGCCGATACAATGCCCGACGCTCTACAATAATGGATACGGCGCCCACGAAATCCAAGGCATTGGCGACAAACATGTGACCTGGATTCACAATGTGCTTAATATGGACGCGCTCATGGCGATCGACGATGAGGACGCCCTGAATGGCTTGCGCCTGTTTTGGGAGGAATCCGGTCGCGAGGTATTGATCCGCCGATTCGGCTTGGCGGAAGATACGGTGGCTCAGTTGGCTGAGACTTTGGGCATCAGCGGCGTCTGCAATATCATCGGCGCCATCAAAACCGCGAAGCATTATGCGATGAGCGAAAAAGACGTGGTAGTGACTGTGGCGACCGACGCCATGGAACGTTATGGTTCAGTGATGACCGCGATGCGCGCTGATCATGGGGGGCTGGATGAGGCGACCGCGACCGCCATTGTCGATGGCGTATACCGGCGCGCCGCGACGGACTGGATCATGGACGGCAGCCGTGAAGCCCGTGAGCGCTGGCATAATCTGAAGTACTATACCTGGGTTGAGCAGCAAGGCAAATCAGTCGCCGAGCTGGAGGCCCAGCGCGACCCGGAATGGTGGCTGGCGCATCAAGAGCGCGTCGGCGAAATCGACAAGCGCTTGCGGGCGCGGCGCCGCGCTAGTTGAGCGAACAGGAGGCGGGATGTACGCCGACGACCGGGTGCTGGTTGGCGTCGTCAATCGAGCCAAGGATTTCGAAATTGCCCGCCGGGAAAACTGGTATCGCATCCCGGAAGGGCAATTGCCGCGTGGCTTGAACGCCGAATACATCGCCTTCTTCTTGAGCGGCAAAGCGTTTCAGGAGCGCGGCGGCAGCGTCGCCTTTTTCGCCCGCGTCAGCGGTCTTGAGCTGGCGCGGCGGCGCGATCTGCTGCCGGACGAGAATCACCGGGCGGACGAGATTTACTACAAGGTGCAGTTTCGCGGCTTCGCCCAGAAGGACCCGCCGATCCGCAACCTGCCGGCCCGTCCGATCAGCTTCATCCGCACCACCTGGGATCGCTTTATCAGCGCCGAAACCGTGTCCGACCTTTACCTCAAGAGCGACTTTTACGTCGACCGCGTGTATCACGCGCTGCGCAATTGACCGGTCTCTGGGGCGCCAATTGGGAAGATTGTCATGCTAATCAGCAACGCAAATCTGATAACGTTGGGCGACGATCCGCGGATCTTGGAGCGTCATGCCCTATATATTGATGGCGGACGCATCATCGCCGTCGGACAAGACAGTGAGTTGGAAGCGCTCTACCCTGATGCCGAGATCCTGGACGCGCGCGGGCAATATGTCATGCCGGGCGGCATCTGCGCCCATACCCATTTTTATGGCGCCTACGCCCGCGGCATGGCGATTCCCGGTCCGGCGCCACGCGATTTTCCCCAGATTCTAGAACGTCTGTGGTGGCCGCTGGATAAGGCGCTCGATCGCGAGAGCGTTCGCGCCAGCGCGCTCGTTTGCCTGGTCGATGCGGTAAAACACGGAACCACCAGTCTCATCGATCATCACGCCAGTCCAAATTACATTGAAGGCAGCCTCGATGTCATCGGCGATGCAGTCGACGCGGCTGGCTTGCGCGCGGTTCTCTGTTATGAAGTGACTGACCGCGATGGCCGCGACAGGATGAGCGCCGGCATTGCCGAAAACTTGCGATTCAAGGCGGCCGCCGCCGATCATGAACGACTGCGCGGGACCTTCGGTCTGCACGCCAGCCTGACGCTAAATGACGAGAGTTTGCGCGATTGCGCCGATGCGATGCCGGCGGGCGCCGGTTTCCACATCCATGTCGCCGAGCATGAAGCCGACCAAGGGGACAGCTTGGTCAAGAGCGGCTTAAACGTGGTCGAGCGGCTGGATCGATTTGGCATCATGAACGAGGATACCATCGCCGCCCATTGCGTGCATATCGAAGCGCATGAACGAGATATATTGCTTGAGCGCGGCGTTTGGGTCAGCCATCAGCCGCGCTCGAATATGAATAATGGCGTAGGCGCCGCTGATATTGATGGTCTGCTGGCGGCCGGCATCAAGCTTTGCCTGGGCAACGATGGCTTCAGCAACAATATGTGGGCGGAATGGAAGGCGGCTTACCTGCTGCACAAGGTGGTCAATCGCGATCCCCGGCGCGCCGATGGCATGAATATCGCGCGCATGGCTTGGCAAAACAACGCCCGTCTAATCGAGCGCTTCTTCCCCAATCTCAAAATCGGCGAGATTGCCGCCGGCGCCGCCGCCGATCTGATCTTCTTCGATTATCAGCCCTTTACGCCGCTGACCGCCGGCAATCTGCCCTGGCATCTGCTCTTCGGTTTTGAGGCTTCCATGATAACGACCACCATCTGCGCGGGCCGCGTTCTCATGCGCGACCGCCAATTGCTCACGCTTGATGAAGCCGCGATCGCCGCCGAAGCGCTCGACCTGGCGCCGGCTGTGTGGGAACGCTATACGCGAAACGCCCAAGATGCATTACAATGACGGACTTAGCGCGGCATATCAGAGCTTGAGGGCACGATGAAGACATTGGCGATCTTGGGCGGCACTGGCAAAGAAGGCGCGGGCTTGGCGATGCGCTGGGCGCTTCATGGATATCCTGTGCTCATCGGCTCGCGCTCGGCCGCTAAAGCCAAGACGCGCGCGGCCGAGATGAACAGCGAACTGAGCGGCGAATATCTGAAGGGGCTCGCCAACGCCGAAGCGGCCGCCGCCGCCGATATCATCATCTTGAGCGTGCCTTACAGCGCGCACCAAGCGACTTTGAATGGTGTGCGCGAACAATGCCAGGGTAAAGTCCTAGTCGATTTGACAGTTCCCTTGCAGCCACCCGAGATCACCCGAGTGAATCTGCCGGCCGGCGGCGCGGCCGCGCTTGAAGCGCAAGCGCTCCTGGGCGCCGCTGTCACCGTCGTCGCCGCATTTCAAAACGTCAGCGCCGTAAAGCTCAAAAAACTGGATCAGCCGGTGGATTGCGATGTGCTGGTCTGCGCCGATGATCTGGCGGCGCGTTCAGCCGTTATAGAATTGGTGAAAGCCGCTGGCATGCGCGGCCTGGATGCCGGCGGATTGAAGAACGCGGTGGCGGCCGAGTCCCTTACGCCGGTTCTTCTCCATATTAACAAGACCTATGGTGTACAAGGCGCCGGCATTCGCATCAGCGGCCTGGACGATGGAAAATGACTTGCGCGCCCAGACTGGTCGGTTATGCGATACCGGGCATCCCCCTCATTCAAGCCGGCGACGATATCATCAGCATCATCATCGACAAGGCGCGGGCGGCTGATATTCATTTTCGCTCAGGCGATTGCCTCGTCATCTCATCGAAAATCGTCTCCAAGTCATGTGGGCGCCTGGTCGCGCTGAGCGCCGTCGCGCCAGGGGCTGAGGCGCGGACGCTGGCGGCGGAAACGGGCAAAGACCCGCGCCTGGTGGAACTGGTTCTGAGCGAATCACGGCGCGTCTCGCGAAAGCGCTTGGGTGTATTGGTCATGGAGCATCGCTTAGGTCTGGTCTCGGCAAATGCCGGCGTCGACCAAAGCAATATCCAAGCAGGCAATGATATGGCGCTGCTGCTGCCGGCGGATCCGGACGGCGCCGCCCGTGATTTTCGCGCGCGCGTCAGAGAGCGTCTCGGCATTGACGCGGCCGTTGTCATTAGCGATACGCACGGGCGCCCCTTCCGCGTCGGCAATGTCGGCGTCGCGATAGGCGCGGCCGGATTGCCAGCGGTCAAGGATCTGCGCGGCCAGCGCGACTTATACGGGCGCGTATTTGAAGTGACGCAGGTGGCCTACGCCGATCTGATCGCCTCGGCCGCGCATCTGCTCTGCGGCGAAGCGGATGAAGGTTTGCCGGCTGTATTGCTGCGCGGGCTTGATCTGGGCGCGCCACACGGCGCCGCCGCCGATTTGAATCGCGCCGCCGAGCATGATCTCTATCGTTGAACGGACGATGAACGCGACTGAACTGCTGGACTTCATGCGCGGGCGCCGGTCGCTGCGGCGATATCAACCGCAAAGCGTGCCGCAAGAATGGATCACTTTTATTTTGGAGGCGGCTGTTTGGGCGCCGTCCGCCCACAATCGGCAGCCCTGGCGCTTTGCCATTGTTGATGAACAAGCGACCAAAGAACGGCTGGCGCGCGAGATGGGCGCGGCGCTGCGTCGTGATCTCACGGCGGACGGCTTATCGTCAGCCGCCATTGACGCCGATGTCGGGCGCTCCTACAAACGAATTACGTTGGCGCCGGTCTTGATACTGGTATGCATGAGCCTGAGTGATATGGATGACTATTCTGACGAGACGCGCAATGACCATGAGCGCACGATGACGCAGCAAAGCACGGCGATGGCGGGCCAAAACATGCTTTTAATGGCGGAAAAACTGGGTTTGGGCGCCTGCTGGCTTTGCGCGCCGCTATTTTGCCAGGCACTGGTGGCATCGGTGCTGAAGCTGCCGGCTGACTGGCAGCCGCAAGGAATGATTACGCTGGGCTTCCCGGCGCAGCAGCGCGAGCGCAGCCGCGAGCCCTGGGAGACGAAAGTAGTGTGGCGCTAGACAAGAACATCGCCGTCTTGATCGGCGGCGTCGGCGGCGCGAAGCTAGCGAGCGGTCTGGTCGAAGCAGTCCCGCCGGAACGCCTGACCTTCATCGTCAACACTGGCGATGATTTTTGGCATTTGGGTTTGAAGATCTGCCCCGATATCGATACCCTGATGTATACCTTGTCCTGCCTGGTCAATCCAGAGTTGGGCTGGGGCATCGCCGACGATACGACCGCCGCCTTGGACAGCCTCGCGCGCCATTATCAGGTGGAGCCCTGGTTCCGGCTCGGCGATCAGGATCTGGCGACGCATATTCTGCGAACGCATTGGCTGCGGCGGGGGCGCAGCCTGACCGCGGTCACGACTTGCCTCGCGGAGCGCCTCGGGCTGCGGACGGCGATTCTGCCGATGAGTGACGATGAAGTGCCAACTATGGTGAATACCATCGAACGCGGCGAGCTCGGCTTCCAGGAATATTTCGTCAAATACGCCTGGAGTCCGGTCATCCGTTCGATTCGTCATCAGGGCTGCGAAAAGGCGAGGCTTTCGCAGCCGGCGCAAGCGGCGCTCACGGAAGCCGACATCGTCTTGATCGCGCCCTCTAATCCCTGGTTGTCGCTGGCGCCGATATTGGCAATTCCAGGCTTGCGCGATCTGCTGACGCGCTTGACGGCGCCGGTAGTGGCGGTGACGCCGATTATCGCCGGCGATGCCGTTAAGGGACCGACCGCGAAGATCATGCGTGAGCTGGGCTTGCAGGTCTCCGCCCGAGCTGTGGCGCGCTTCTATGGCGGCCTGATTGATGGTTTCGTCGATGACCGACGCAATGAACCATTTGAGATTGAGGGCTTGCGGACGATTCAACTGAACACGCTGATGAATAATCAGGCGGACAAGGTCGCCTTGGCGCGCGCGCTGCTGGATTGGATCGTGAGGTGGGCGCGATGAGCCTCTGGGTAATCATCCCGGTCAAACCGCTTAAGAACGCCAAAAGCCGCTTGTCGCCGGTTCTCTTGCCCGATCAGCGCTTCGATTTGGCGCAGGCTATGCTGCGGCATGTGCTGTCGGTTACGACGACTGTGCGGCAAGTCACCGGCGTGCTAGTGATCTCCCGCGATACCAAAGCGCTCGCCATCGCGCGCGAGTTTGGCGCCAAAACGCTGCAAGAAGGCGCAATGTCCAATCTGAATCCAGCTTTGATGCGCGCGACCATGGTAGTCAAGACCTGGCGCGCCGATGCGGTGCTGGTCTTGCCAGCTGACTTGCCCTTCATAAACGCGGAAGATATTCGCGGCATGATCCGACTGGCGGTGGATCGCTCGATTGTTATCGCGACTGATAAAGCCCGTGATGGCACCAATGGCTTATTGGTCCGGCCAGCTGGCGCGATCGAGTTCGCTTACGGCGGCGGCAGTTTTGACCGGCATCTCTGCCGAGCGGCGGCTGCCGGGCTGGATGCCTTCACATTTGAATCCGAGCGGCTGGCGCTGGATATTGACTTGCCAGCGGATCTGGCGACCTATCAAGAGATTCTGGCTGGCGGTCGCTTCGGGCATCTTCCTTCCTTCCCGCTCGCCTGCGGCGCTGGCTGAGGGCGCTCCGCGCCTGCGATATGCCAGGGCTGAATGTCTGATAGAATGTTATAGACCGATTCAGGTGGCAACTGGAGATAAGTCATGGCTGACCGTGTAGCGTTATACTTGCAAGATGCGCATCCGCTGGCGGATGCGATTGAATATGTGAAATACGCCGAGCTCTGTGGCTTTGAAGCCGTATGGCAGGCGGAGAGCCGTCTGGTGCGCGATGCGATTGTGCCGATGGCCGCTTTCGCCGCGGTGACATCGCGCATCAAAATTGGCTCCGGCGTTATCAACAATTGGACGCGCAACGCCGCCGTTGTCGCCGCTACCTTTCTCACGCTGGACGATCTGGCGCAGGATCGCATCTATTGCGGCATCGGCGCCTGGTGGGATCCGCTGGCGGCAAAGGTCGGCATTCAACGGCGCAAGAACCTGCTGGCGATGCGCGAAGTGGTGACGGTTGTGCGCCGCCTGCTCAATCGCGAGCGCGTCAGCTTTGACGGCGAATTTGTGCAAATGGACGATGTCGAATTGGATGTTGTTCACGGGCGCAAGGAGCCGCGAAACGTTCCCATTTATATCGGCGCGACCGGCCCCAAGATGATGGCGCTCACGGGTGAAATCGCTGATGGCGCCGTGCTAAACTATCTCGTTTCGCCAAAATATAATGAGATGGCGATGGCGCAACTGGAGATTGGCGCGCGCAAAGCGGGCAAGACAATCGACCAAATCGATCGTCCGCAGCTCGTGGTTTGCTCGGTCGACAACGATCGCGCGGCCGCTCTTGATGGCGCGCGCAAGCTGGTGACGCAATACCTCGGTCAACAGCCGCATATCATGAAAGCCAGCGGCGTCAGCCAAGACTTGCTCGACGAAATCAATCAAGTTCTGACTTGGCCCGCGACCGAAGAACAGATCATGGAGGCGATGAAGCTGGTGCCAGACGATGTCGTGCAGATGATCACCGCGTCCGGCAGGCCCGATGAGGTCAAGGCAAAGGTGCGCGAGTATATGGCGGCTGGCGCCACCTGTCCCATCCTCTATCCGCTGGGCGATGATGTGCGCCTGATGATCGATACCTTCGCCGGCGGCTACTCGAACTAAGCGGCCGCTATTCAAAGCTGATGCCGTGACGAATGGGGAAGGCGCCGGTCTCCGTGAAGATTCTCTGTGTAAGCGATACCGAGATGCCGCAGCTGCACAATGCGGTGAATCTGCGCCGCCAATACCATGATGTCGAAATGATCATCAGCTGCGGCGACATGTCGCCGAATTATCTCGATTTCATATCGAGCATCATCGGGGCGCCGCTGTATTACGTGCGCGGCAATCACGATGAGATTTATGATAAAGAACCGCCCGGCGGCATCGATCTACACGGACAGGTTGTCCAATATGGCGGATTGACGATGGCGGGACTGGAGGGCTGCATCCGCTACAACCGGGGCCAAATCCAATACTCGCAGGCGCAAATGCACGGCAAAGTTCTGGGCATGGCGCCGGCAGTCTTTTGGAATCGCTGGGCGCGCCAACGCCGAATCGACCTATTCGTCACACATTCGCCCGCGCGCGATATACATGACGGGAAGGATGTCGCTCACCGCGGCTTCGCCGGCTTTCTTAACTTTATGAAATGGTTTCGCCCGCGATATATGCTGCACGGGCACGTGCATACCTGGGATCGGCGCAAGACAGTGCGCACGCAATACGAATCCACCTGCGTCTTGAATATCAATCCATTCACCGTACTGGAACTCAATCCGCTTTAGGCGGCTTGGGGGCGCGCGAAACCGAAGGAGGCTCGTCAAGGATGTGGGAAGTCTACTATAGCGCCAGCACAATTGATGAGGCCTTGGCGTTTTTGGACAAGCATGGGAGCGAAGCGCGCGTCGTCGCTGGCGGCACCGACCTTATCCTCGAGCTGGAAAGCGGCGGGCATCCGGATCTGAAGGCGCTGATCGACATCACGCGCATACCCGATCTGGACACGATTTCGCTGCATGGCGACCGCATCGTCCTGGGTCCGCTGGCGACGCATAACCACGTCGTTGGCAGCAAGTTGATCCGCGAACGGGCGCTGCCGCTGGCGCAAGCCTCGTGGGAGGTGGGCGCCCCGCCGCTGCGCAATCGCGCCACTGTCGCCGGCAATCTCATCACCGCCTCGCCAGCCAACGACACCATCACGCCTCTGATCGCGCTGGATGCCGAAGTCACGCTGGCCTCAGTCGCTGGCGAACGTACGATTAGATTGGCCGATTTCTATCGCGGTTTGCGCCGTACCGTTATGCGCCCGGATGAATTGATGCGTGAGATACGGATCCCGCCATTGCGCGCCGATCAGCGGGGCTTGTTTCTGAAGCTGGGTCTGCGGCGAGCGCAGGCGATATCCGTTGTTGATGTCGCTGTCGTAGTTGCTTTTGACCATCTGGGCGCCGTCAGCGATGCGCGGATTGCCTTGGGCAGCGTGGCGCCAACTATCGTTCGCGCCCCGCTGGCGGAATCCTACTTAATTGGGGAGCGCTTGACCGCGGAGACCAATGCCGAAGCCGGGCGGCTCGCGAGCCAGTCGGTGAAGCCGATTGATGACCTGCGCGGCAGCGCCGATTACCGCAGTGAAATGGTGAAAATCCTGGTCGCGCGCGCGCTCGGGCAGTTGAACGCCGATCCGCCGGTCGACCGCATTCCGGATGCGCCGCCGATGCTTTGGGGCGCAAACAAAGGCGTCGTCACGCGGGGGCTGCCCAGGGCGATCAGGCACGGACCCGACACGCCGATCGAGAGCCGCGTAAACGGCATCGCAGTTCGCGCCGCGGGCGGGCAGCAGAAGTCGCTTCTGCACTGGCTGCGCGATGAAGTCAAGCTGCCCGGCACAAAAGAAGGCTGCGCCGAGGGCGAGTGCGGCGCCTGTACCGTCTTTCTCGATGGGGCGGCTGTTCTTTCCTGCATGGTTCACGCGCCGCGCGCGCATAACGCGGAAGTTGTCACAATAGAAGGCTTGCAACGCGGCGATGCGCTTCATCCGATTCAGCAGGCTTTCATTGATCAAGCGGCGGTGCAGTGCGGTTTTTGCACACCGGGTTTTCTGATGGCGGGCGCCAAGCTGCTTGATGAAATCAAAACGCCAGATACCGAACAAATCAATTATGGCATCAGCGGCAATCTATGCCGCTGCACCGGTTACTACAAAATCGTCGACGCTTTCCAGCAGGCGGCGAAAATGAACACTGAAGTTGAACAGGGCTAGGTCTATGGACCGAACGGTGCCGAAGACGGGCAGCGAAGAAATCGAACTCTATATGCGCACCTATTATTCGCTATTGCGTTCGAGTGACAACATCAAGATTGAAACGCTGGTCGAGAGCCACTTGGCCATGCGCTCCTCCTTGCACGAACATGCCGCTGCCGTAGAGCCTGACACATCCGCCCTGATGTACAGCGCGCTGCGTTTGCCAGCCTGCATTATACAGACCGATGAAGTATTGATCGGGCAGATGAACCGCTCTTTCATCGCCGCTGGTTATCGCAATATCGAAAGTTGGCAGCGAGTTTATGCCACCGGACGCCGCCGGCGCACACATTTTGACGGCGACCGCATCATGGCAGTTTATGTTGTCAGCCGCTCCGATATCGATGATTTGGTGCCCATCTTGACCGCCTTTCAGATCGAATGGAACAAGCTGCACCTCTTCCTGCAGAATCCCGAAGTCTCGGGTCTACTGCAAGCGTACGCCGATGCCGGCGACTTGCCGGACCCCGATTTCGCCGCCTTGGCCGCCGGTTTGCGCATGAGAGTTGCTGACCTGAAACGGCTGCACCTGCTTTGGCAAGAAGAATTCGTCAGCAACCTGCTTTACATTCGCCAACATCACAAGAGCATGACGCTGCGCCTTATCGCCGGTTCGTTATCCGATTATCGGCGCGCAACCGCCTCCTGGTGGAATGAACTCTGCGAAGAACTGGCTTTTGCCGATATCGACCCGGGCGAGCGACCGGTCTATTTCGTATCAAGCAATACGCATTCCTTGATCAACCTGCTGGCCGGTTTCGCCCGCCGCTTTGAAGAAAGCCTGATTGATTACATCGAAAAATTTGAAGAGAAATCCTTGCTCACCGAATATGAAGACATCAAAGAGAGTTATCACAAGAGCATCGACAACTTCCTTTACTTTGTCTTGCGTCAATACCTTTCGGAAAAGGGCAGCCAGGCGCGCCATGTCCTCGCCAAGGAAGAGGCGCGCTTGGGCATTCATCGCATTCCCAGCCGGCATGGCTTCGAGATGGAAACGCAAGTTATCGAATTAGGCAAGCTGGAGCCGCGCTGGTTCGATCCACGCTTGGGAAGAACCGATGATCTGGAACCGCTGCGCCATAGCAACGCCATCATCATCAATGTAGATTATCCGCTCGGCATGGCTTCCTACGAATTGCTGAGCCGCATCTCACAAGGCGCTGGTCGGCTTGATGGCGTATACGTCATGGGCAAAGCGGCAACCTTGAACGGCCGTATCGGCGATATGATGATCCCCAACGTCATCCACGACGAACACTCGCAAAATACATACCTGTTTCGGAACTGTTTCACCGCTCGCCACGTTCGCAGTTATATGGAGCACGGCAATGTGCTGGATAATCAAAAGGCGGTGACGGTGCTGGGCACTTTTTTGCAGAATCCGAATTATATGAGCGTCTTCTACAAGGAAGGTTACACGGACATCGAAATGGAGGGCGGTCCCTATCTCTCAGCGGTTTACGAAGCTTTTCGCCCGCAGCGCCATCCGATGAACGAAATCGTCAATTTGCATTCGGTTAAGTTCGATATCGGCTTCTTGCATTACGCATCGGACAAGCCGATGAAAACGGGACAGAATCTGGGCGCTGGCAGCTTGAGCTTCGGCGGAGTCGAACCGACCTACGCCGCCGCCATCGCTATCTTGCGGCGCGTATTCTACAACGAAACCGAAAAACTGATCGAAACCACTTTCGAAGCGCTGCCCGCATTCTGAGATTATCCAGCGCGCGCAACCGCACTCAGTGATTCTGAAAGCGAAACGAGAATGACTGCCAAAGGAGTGAGATTCATAATTCGTTTGAACAGCTTGTAAGGCTTGATTGGTATTACAAGACCGGCATGAAAAATGGGCAGAATACTGCATGACAGATCCTAATAACGAGACGAAATCGCAATCTGTGTACTGTTTCGCACTGGGCTAAGCTCCCCTTCCCTCATTTTGGGGTAAGGGGCTGGGGGATGGGGGCAGAAAATCAGGCGATTTTCGCTAATACCAATCAAGCCTTGTATGGGCGAGCGACCTGCGGCGTCTACGCGCGGCGGTGGCGCGCGCGCGCATGCTATTGATTTCTTTTGATTTTCCCCATGATAGATTTGAATCCACATTATTAGGATCACCGTCATGACCAGCGAGCATTCCGATGTCATCAGCGAATCCGTCAAACGCATTGACGCCCGCGGCAAAGTAACCGGCGAGACGCGCTATCCGGGTGATATCGACATTGATGGCCAGTTGTGGATGCGCATCAAATTCAGCGAGCGCGCGCACGCCCGCGTGGTAAATGTCGATGCCGCCAAAGCCGAGGCGCTGCCGGGCGTTTTCCGCGTCTTCACCAGCCGCGATGTGCCGGTCAACGAATACGGGCTCGTGATCAAGGATCAGCCGGTTCTATGCGGTCCCGGCGGCGTCAAAGCCGGCGCCGATGTCGTGCGCTGCTATATGGACATGGTCGCGACCGTGGTGGCTGAGACGGATGCAATCGCGTTAGCGGCGCTGGACTTGATCGATGTGCGCTATGAGGACTTGCCGGCTGTATTCGATGCCGAGGAGGCGATGGCGGATAAAGCCCCGCAGCTGCATCCCGATAGTCCCGGCAATCTGGTGGCGCGCTATCGCATCCGCCGCGGCGATATGGCGGCGGGTTGGGCCGCCGCCGATGTTGTGGTTGAGGGCGAGTACGAGACGACCTGGCAAGAACATGCCTACTTACAGCCGGAAGCGGGGCTAGCTTATATCGATGAGGAAGATCGGGTCGCTGTCGTCGTCGCCGGTCAATGGACGCATGAAGATCAGGAGCAGATTTACCATGCGCTGGACTTGCCGCCGGAGCAAGTGCGTGTGATTTATCCGGCGGTTGGCGGCGCCTTTGGCGGGCGCGAAGACATGTCGGTGCAGATTATTCTGGCGCTGGCCGCCGTGATTCTGCGCCGTCCCGTCAAGATTCAATGGAACCGCGAAGAGTCCATCCTGTATCACCACAAACGCCATCCAATCAAGGTGCGCGCGAAATGGGGCGCCACCCGCGCTGGCATGCTGACCGCGGCTTCCGCTGAAGTCATCGGCGATGCCGGCGCCTACAATTACACCTCGAATAAAGTATTAGGCAACGCTCAGCTAACCGTCAGCGGACCATACGAAATTTTGAACGTGCAGGTCGACACCTACGCCGTATACACGAACAATATCCCGTCGGGGGCTTTCCGCGGCTTTGGCGCGCCGCAAGCCTTGTTCGCCGCTGAGGGGCAGATGAATCGCCTGGCGGCTGCGCTGGACATGGATCCACTGGAAATCCGCCTGAAAAACAGCATCCGCGAAGGCAGCATTGGCGTCGTCGATACGCCCTTTCCCGCTGGCGTCACGATGCCGCAGGTGTTTGAGGCTTGTGGCCGCGAATCCTGGTGGCGGCGTTCTGGCGAGAATTGGCGGCTGTTGAAGCCGGCGCAACCGCCCGATCGCAGCAAGCGGCGCGGCCGCGGCATCGCTGGCGGCTTCAAAAATGTTGGATTCAGCTTCGGCTTTCCTGAACATTGCTGGGCCGGCTTGGAATTGCACGGACGCGCCCACATCGACAAGGTTGTTCTCTACCATGCCGGCGCCGATGTCGGTCAAGGGGCGCATACCGCGCTCTGCCAGATGGCGGCGCAGGCAATCGGCGTGCCCTTTGATGCGGTCGAGCTGGTCGCCTCTGATACTGCCTCATCCGAATCAGCGGGCAGCGCTTCGGCTTCGCGGCTGACATTCATGTCCGGCAATGCCATCCGCGGCGCCGCCGACATCGCGCTGCAAAAGTGGCAGGATGAGGAGCGACCGGCGGTTGGCGAATTCATGTATCGTCCGCCGGCGACCACGCCCTTCGATCCGGAGAACGGACGCGCCGTACCCAATTTTGCCTACGGTTACGTGGCTGAAGCGGTGGAAGTGGAGGTCGACATTGAGACCGGGCAGGTGCACTTGCTAGATGTAGTCTGCGCCAATGACGTGGGCAAGGTCATCAATCCACAACAGTTGGAGGGCCAAATTGAAGGCGCGATTATTCAGGCGCAAGGCTACGCGCTAATGGAGGATTTGGTATCGGACGAAGGCAGAATCCGCAATCCCCATCTCTCGACCTATCTGATTCCGACATCGCTCGATGTGCCGCCCAGAATCAGGTCCGTCATTCTGGAGCATCCCGATCCGATCGGACCCTGGGGCGCGCGGGGCATGGCGGAGATGCCCTTCCTGCCACTGGCGCCCGCCATCGCCGCCGCCATATACGATGCGACCGGCGTGTGGATAGATTCCCAGCCATTCACGCCGCAAAAGGTGGTGGTGGCGCTGCGGAAACGTGGCATCGGCTTCATCTAATCCGCGCGCGCTGCATTCAGCTTCTTACTGCGAAGTCCGCGCGGACGCAGTTGCCAGCGCGCTCGTCCGCTTTCGTGTTATCATTAAACGAATCACGCTGCTCTTGTCTTTCAGCGAATGCGCCGGCGCTTTCATCTGCCGACTGTTGATTGGGATTCGTCTATGCGATTTGAGCAAGCCTTCGAGGTGACGCCTGGCGATGTCGTCGCGTTCATCGGCGCCGGCGGCAAGACATCGCTCATGGTGGGCTTGGGTTATGAACTGGCGGAAGCCGGCTGGCGGGTATTGGCGACCACCACGACCAGGCTCTCAACCGATCAACTGGACTTATTTCCTTGTACGATGGCGGCCGGCGCCGCGCCCCGGGCGATCTCGCAGGCGCTGACGGAACACCAGTTTGTATTGCTGCGCGAGCAAATTCGCCAAGGATATGTTTACGGACCCGCGCTTGGCTGGACCAGGCGCTTGCTGGACAGCGTCGACTCGGATATCTTGCTCATCGAAGCAGATGACGCGGCCGGCATGTCCTTCAAGGCGCCAATGCCAGACGAGCCCCAGGTGCCGCTTGAGACATCGCTAGTGATCTCGGTCGCTTCGCTCCGCGCGCTGGGAAAACCGCTGGATCGCGACCACGTATACAATCCGGCGGCGATGATCGACCGCTATGGTTTCATCGAAAACAGCCCGATCAAATCGCCGTGGCTGGCGCAAGTGCTGCGCGATGAAGCGCTTGGTCTGCGTGGCGTCCCGGCGAGCGCTCGCGTGGTCGTTTTTCTAAACCACAGTCCCGAGCACGGTTTCAAGCGCGGACGCGCCCGCATGATCGCCCGTCTCAGCTTGCAAAACGAACGCATAGCTGCGGTTGCGCTCGGCTCGGTGCGCGGCGCGGAACCTGTGTTTGAACTGCAGCGCCGCGTTGGCGCGCTCGTACTGGCGACTGGCGAATCACCCAACAAAGATCGCGATCGCATGCTGCGGCGAGCGGGGCGAGGGCGGGCGCCGGTTGCGCAGGTTACCGAGAAGGTGATTCGTTCGCGAATCGATCACATTCGCCTGGTCACCGGGGCGCGCGCGGCCGAAGTTCGGGCGGCCACCCGGCATCTAGGCGTCAAAACGATAGATGATCGGGCGCATGAATCTGGCGGGGCGGTCAGCGCGCTCAAAGCCGGGCTGCGCGCGCTGCCGGATCAGCTGGCGGCGGTGTTGATGGTCCCGGGCGATCAAGCGCGCCTGCAGCCGAAAGTGATCTACCATGTACTTGCAGCCTATGCGCGGGGAGAAGGCGATTTTATCATCCCGCGTTACCGGGCGCGCTCGGGCTACCCGGTCTTGATCGGCTCCCGCTATTGGGCCGACCTGCTGAAGCTGCCGCGCGGGAGCAGTTTCCGGGTGATCGTACAACGCTTTCTCGATGACATCACCTTCTTGGATGTCGACAGCGACAGCATCTTTCACGATCATGGCGTTGGGCTGCTGCCTCGCTCGAAGCGTCACAATGCGCCCGTGGGCAGCCAAGACGCTTAGCCGCGGTCATGCTGCTGTATCAGCTCGCGGATCATGTCCCTCGACCATACGCCGCTGGCGGAAACGTCCACCGAGACCCTTAGAGTGGCGGGCCTTTTGTCCTTATCGCCGGTGGCGTTCGCCCGCATTTCATCAAAGTATTCCATTGGCGTGATGACGATCAGCACTTCATGCGCCTGCATCCGATGGTCGGGCGGCGGCGTGTAGACGAAGTCTGTGCGATTGGCGCGGCGAATGCCGATAACGCCGGCGCGATAACGCATGGGCAATGCCAGCTCTCGAAGTGTCTTGCCGATCCAGGGTGAATCACCTTCCATATACAACTCGGCTGTCTCCAGCCCGGTTATTTCGTTGTAAAGCACGTGCTGCAGGAAGTCAGCGATTTCCGGACGGGTTGTCGAAAGCAATACGAATTGCGCCGCGACATGAAAAGGACTGACGACGCGGTCAGCCCCCGACCGCCGCAACTTCTCGATCATATCGTCGGTGGTGGCGGTGACTGAAATCAGCAGAGACTTGCTGATGGTGCGCGCCGAGAGCACCGCCAGCACCGCAGCCGCCTTGTCCTGAATGGAAATCATAATCGCCTGCGCCCGCTCCACGCCCGCTTTTTTCAGCGTGATTTCTTTGGCTGGATCGCCATGAATCACGCGGAAACCGCGCTGCCGCCAGCGTTCGCTGACCGCTTCATTATTGCTCACCAAGACAAAAGGACGCGAAGGATCGAGAAAGCGCACGGCGCTCTGGATGATATGATCGTTGCCGCAAATGACAAAATGCTTCGCCATCGTCAAGATTGCCGCTTCGCTTTCTTCAAGGCTGAAGCTTTCCTCCAGACTCTTGGATTTACGCAGCGGAATCAGACGTTGAAAACTGGCGAAGCGCATCTCGTCTCGGCCCCGGGGTCGGCAAGCCTGTTGCAGAAGGGGAATCATAGGACCGGGCGCGACCGCCAAGAGAATCTCGTCCTCTTGCAAGACGCGGCGTCCGCCGGGCGCGTGCACAAAATCGCCCGATTCGAGCCGTATGCCCAGGATGCCGGCGTCATAATTCTCGCGAAGCGCCAAATCGTTGATGCGCCGTCCGATCCAGGGCGAGTCGTCTCCCAACTCCAATTGCGTAATCTGATGATGGTGATCTTGCTCAAAAAGTATGCTGTTGAAGAAGTCGTTCACCGCCGGGCGCAAGGTGGCGCTGTTGAGGAATTGCGCCGCAACTTCATAAGGCGCCAGCACGACATTTGCGCCAGACTTGATCATCTTTAACTTGAGTTCTTCTTCGACTGCCGCGGCTGTAATGTAAAGCCGCGGATTCAAATTGCGCGCCGTCAGCACCGTAAGCAGGTTCTCGGTATCCTGATCGAGCAAGACCATAAGCGCCTTTGCCCGCGCGACGCCGGCTGACAGCAAATCATCATCGTCGGATGGATCGCCATCAATGACAAGGATGCCAGCTGCGCGCAAACGCTCGGCATACTCGGCGTCGTCGGTCACAACTACGAGCAGGTCCAGCAGCGTATCGTGATCAACAAAGCGCAGGTGGTAGGCAACAAAGAGCCGGTGTATTACCCGGCGCAGGCCCATTGCGCGACCGCGCTCAGGCGAGCCAAACAGGCGATCGAGCCCTCGCGCCAGCGGCCGATAGATACGCTCCTGGTGCTGGCGGCGGCGGACTTCGGCGCCGCGCAATACGTAGCCGATCGTCTTGTCAACCATTTCGCCAGTGCCGCAGATGATGTAATGACTCTTGAGCTTGCCGATCTTTTGCCGGTTCTTGGAGAGGCGCCGGCGGGTCATCGCTTCGGCGCTGAAGAGCAAAGCGAAAGAAGACGACAGAAAGAATAGCAGGGCGCTCATTCCAGCGCCGACCAAGCCAAGCGTGAACAAGCGGCCCAGTTCTGTCTTCGGCGTGACATCACCGTAACCGATCGTCGTAAGCGTGATAATCGTCACGTATATCGCATCAAAGACGGGCATGCCTTCAATGATGCTGAAGCCGGCGATGCCGATTGGCACAACAATGAATATGAGAACCGCGGCCGCGCGAAACTGCCGGCGCAGATCGTTCACTTGCGACATCCTTGCTCGCTGGCGGAAGTGCCTACAGGCTCAATTATATCGGAGAACAAGTTCTTGTGTTAATATGACGCTGGCGACGATGGGTATGCGGCCGCCGCGCCGCTTAATGTCCGCGCCGACCCTGAGCGCAATCCGCGACCCGGATCGAGCCGACCCGCGAAAATAGTCGGGAGCATGACTTGTATAAACGCGCAGATTTCGAACGCGCAGCTGAGGTTGTCCTGTCGCATACCGCATCGCGGCCGACGATCGGTCTCGTATTGGGATCGGGCTTGGGCGCGTTGGTTGACGCGCTTGCTGACCGGGTAGTCATCCCCTACGAGAGGATCCCGGGCTGGCCTGTATCAACGGTGGAGGGGCATCACGGCAATCTGGTGATCGGCGAATTTGCCGGTCAGATTGTCGCCGCCCAACAAGGGCGCGCGCATTTCTACGAGGGTTACACAATGGCGGAAGTGACCTTTCCCATTCGTGTGATGAAAGCAATGGGCATTCACAGCGTGCTCTTGACCAATGCGGCCGGCGGCGTGAACCGGCGCTATAACGTTGGCGACCTGATGCTGTTGGAAGACCACATTAATTTGCCCGGCATGACGGGCGCTAACCCGCTTATGGGGCCAAACGATGAAGCGCTCGGCCTACGTTTCCTCGGCATGGCGCAGACCTACGACCGGCGTCTGCGACAGCGCGCTCTGAACGTAGCGCGCGACCACGACATACCCTTGCATAGCGGCGTCTATGTCGGCTTGTCCGGTCCCTTCTTTGAGACGCCGGCCGAAATCCGGATGATACGCGCCCTGGGCGGCGACGCCGTGGGCATGTCCACAGTCAACGAAGTGCTGGTGGCGCGCCACGCCGGCATGCGCGTCATGGCTTGTTCGGGCATAACCAATTGCGCAATCGATGCGGTGGACACCGAACTGGAAACCGATCACGAAGAGGTCTTGCAGGCCGGCGCGGTCATCGTGCCGCGCTTAACCACGATACTGAAAGGCCTGCTCAGCAATTTTCCAATATGACAGCCGTCATCGCGCTTATTGACCAGGTTGCAATCGGCATCTATTTTTTGATCGCTGCCGGCATCCTTATTGCGCTGAGGCGATACCTGCTGCATGGAGCAGAATATCGATCCACTTACTTTGAGTTGGAACGCGATCTTTCCCGTTATCGGCGAACGAATGCGGTTACCGCGATAATTCTGTTTCTTGAACTGGCAGTGATTGTCGCCGGTGTGCAAGCGGTGATTGTGCCGGAGATTCTGCGAGATCGTCAGATTGAGGCGCTCGTCGCCGACGCTCGCCTGGATGACGGCGAATTCAGAACGCCAGTCCCGGCGCCCCCGGCTTCCGATCTCGGCATCGAACCGGTCGCCTTGCCGCGTTCAGCCGCGGCCGCCAATCAGATCCAGGCAACGCCCGCGCCGACGCCGACGCCGGTCGGCACCATCATTCCATCCGACCCGGCGCAAGGCTGCGACAATCCCGAAGCGCAACTGCATATACCCGGCAACGGCATGCGCGTCTTCCAGCCGATACCGGTCATCGGCACCGTTTTCACCGATCAATTTTCCTACGCTTCTATTGAGATCAACGGTCCCAGCACGCTCGGCAGCTTTCAGGTGATCGACGAACAGCATGTGGAGGTTCGCGAACGGGCGGAGTTTGGCCAGTTCGTGCCCGCGCCCTACGAAGCAGGCGAATACCAGTTTCGCCTGATGGTCTTTGACATCACCAACGCGCTGAGGGCGTCATGCCTGGTGCATATCTACATTTCTGATCCGCTGCCCACGCTAACGCCAGTCCGCTAAGCGCTGAAAGCAGCCAGCCAGTCGATGCCGAATCTGGCGCTCAGGATTGCAGATCACGCACTCTGCTGTTGACGCGGCGGCGCCAGCGGCGCGAGCGCGAACGCCACCTGGCGATTCGGTACTGAACGTGGCGGCGCTGGCGGTTTAGCAGCGATCCGTGCTGCTCGCTTGGCTTGGAAATACCCCAGCGAATAATCATCGAAGCCCAGGTCAAACCGCCGCCGAAGCCCACCAGAGCAATATGATCTTTGTCCTGTACCCGTTTCTGCTCGATCGCTTCGCAAAGGGCGATGGGAATCGACGCGGCTGACGTGTTGCCGTAGCGCTCGACATTGCTCATGAACCTGTCTACATCAATGCCGAGCTTGCGCGCCGCCGCCTGCAGAATGCGAAGATTGGCTTGATGGGGGATTACAAGATCGATGTCGCTCACGCTGATTTCAGCGAGCCGGCATGCCTGCTCGACGCTTTCGCTGACCACTCGCGTGGCAAACTTGAAAACCTCGCCGCCAGCCATGGACATCTTGTAGAGCTTGCTGCCATTGGCGCCGGCGCGCGATTCGCTGGCGTCAATGCTGCCAACGCTCGGTATCGCCAGCAGGTCGCCGCCAGAACCATCGGAACGCAGCACACTCGCCAGTACGCCGCCGGGCGATTCGCTCGCTTTTAGAACCACAGCGCCCGCGCCATCGCCGAAAAGGATGCAGGTGCTGCGATCTTGCCAGTCCAGAATACGGCTCATCGTTTCGGCGCCGATGACCAAGGCGGCGTCGATCGACCCGACTCGGATGGAATCCGACGCCATATTCAAGGCATAGACAAATCCGGAGCAAGCCGCGCTCAAATCAAAGGCGCCGGCATCGTGGGCATTCAGCCAATCCTGCACCAAGCTGGCGGTGCTGGGAAAAATATTCTCCGCCGTGGATGTGGCGACGACGATGAGATCGAGATCGGTCGGCAGAATATCCGCCACTTCCAGCGCCTGCTGCGCCGCGCGATAAGCCAAAGTCGCCGTCGATTCGCCTTCGTTGGCGATAAAGCGCTGCCGAATGCCAGTGCGAGCGTAGATCCACTCATCGTTGGTTTCAACAAAGGCGGACAACTCAGCGTTGGTCATCGCTGTTTCTGGCACCGCCATGCCCCAGCCGATGACATGCGCATGTCGCACAGCCGCCACAGGATTGGCTCTGCCGCTATTATCTGAACTCGCCATTTTTCCGATATTCACCCACAATGATTACAGCATTATGCCCGCCAAAGCCAAAGGCATTTGACATCGCATGGCGGACCTGATGACTGCAGCCCGCGTTCGGTACATAATTCAGATCGCAAGTGGGGTCCGCTACGTCCAAATGGATAGTCGGCGGGATGAAATTCTCGCGGATCGCCATGATGGAAAAGATCGCTTCGATCGCGGCGCCGCCGCCAAGCAGATGCCCCGTCATCGACTTCGTCGAACTGACGGGAATATTGTATACTGTTTCCCCGAGCGCGCGTTTGAGCGCGTTGGTTTCCGCGGTGTCGTTCAAAGGCGTGCTCGTCCCATGGGCATTGATATAGTCGATTTCGTCCGCCGAAAGCGCGGCGTCTCGCAGCGCGAATTCGACCGCTTTCGCCGCGCCTTCGCCCGTCTCCATCGGCGCGGTGATGTGATAGGCATCCGAAGTATGCCCGTAACCCAACAGCTCGCCGTAGACTTTGGCGCCGCGCTCTAGCGCGTAATCCAGCGCTTCCAATACCAGAACGCCCGCGCCTTCGCCGGGTACAAAGCCGTCCCGCTTAAGGTCAAAAGGGCGTGAGGCCGTCTCGGGATCGTCGTTGCGGCTGAGGGCGGTCATATTATTGAAGCCAGCCACGCATAGCGGCACAATTGCCGCTTCCGACGCGCCCGCCACCATCGCTTTCGCATCCCCTCGGCGGATGATATGCATCGCCTCGCCAATCGCATTATTGCCGGAAGCGCAGGCGGTGACGATGCAGTGGTTCGGTCCGCGGAGGTTGTAATTCAGCGACACCATGCCGGAACAGCTGTCGCTCAGAATCTTTGGGATTGCCATCGGCTTGATGCCCCGGTGCCCGCGTTTATCGATGCCTTGCTGCGATTCGACAAAAGAATTTATTCCGCCGACGCCGGAACCAATGATGCAGCCGACCTCGTACATATTATCCTTCGTCACCGTCAAACCGCTGTCTTCGATCGCTTGGCGGCTGGCTTCCAGCGCAAATTGGGCGACGCGGTCCATTCGCCGCGCGTCTTTCCTTCCGAAAAGCGCGCCCGGGTCAAATTCCTTGACCTCGCCAGCCAGCTGATTCTGCGTTAATTGACGATCGTATCGGGTGATAAAACCGATGCCATTCATCCCGGCAGCGGTGTTCGCCCAAGCCTCAGTGACGTTGTTGCCAGTCGGGCAGACGATGCCCATGCCCGTGATGACGACTCTCTTCTTGTCCAATCAGCCCTCCCAGATTCTGGGCGAAGCGGCGCCGCTCTCCACTCATTGTAACACTGCGCGCGCCTTTCCGTTGCTTTACAGTCGTGGCAATGCCCCCTATAATATGCTCTTCATTGTCTCAGCAATGAAACTTGGGAGCAGGGGCAAATTACCCTGTGAATAGATAAATGGTCGATGATCCTGATAACCGGAGCGACTGGTCTTGTAGGGCGTCATCTGACGCGCCGGCTGATGCGCGAATCCGTCCCGACGCGCGCGCTGTTGCCGGAAAGGCGCATGCGGCGCCTGCCCTGGGACACGGCTGCTCAACATGCGCCTGAGATCTTCGCCGGCGATGTTGCCGATGAAGAAGCCTTGTACCGCGCGGTGACCGGCTGCCACGCCGTTATCCACCTGGAAAGCGCGCAATGGTGGGGCCGCCGCCGTGATCTTGAGCAAGTCGAACTGGCCGGCGCCCGAGCGCTGGCGGCAGTTGCGCGATCGGCGCGCGTCGGGCGCATCATCACGCTCAGCCACTTGGGCGCCTCGCCTTCATCCGCCTACACCCTGCATCGGGTCAAGGGAGAAGTCGAAGACCTTCTGCGCAACAGCGGCGTCGCCTATACTGTCATCCGCAGCGGCATCATCTTCGCGCCGGATGACGCCTTTGTCAACCATATTGCCAGCATGCTTCTGGTCAGCCCCGGGATATTTCTTCTACCCGGGCATGGCGAGGTTGTACTGCATCCCATGTATATTGACGACCTCGTGGAAGCCATATATCGTAGCTTGGATCGTATTCGACTGGTCGATTCGACGGTCGAAATAGGCGGACCTGAATATATGTCGCTGCGGGACCTGATTCTAACAGTCATGCGCGTCACCGGGATGCGGCGCCTCGTCATCCGCGTGCCGCCCTACCTGCTGCGCTGGATAACGGCAGTGTACAGCCGCATTTTGCCGCGGTCGCTCATGACCGCGCAGTGGCTGGATATTCTGGCGGCCAACCGCACCGCGCCCCTGGGCAACACCTATGATCATTTCGGTTTCCAACCGCGTCGATTTGAATCATCGCTGCTAGGCTATCTGCCGCAGCGCGCGCGCTTCCTCGGCTTGCTGCGAGATTCTTTCCGGCGGCGGCCGCGCCCGGTATGACCGGCTGGATTGGCTTCCGATGGAAATAGTAATCAGGCGTCTACTGCGCGCGGCTGAACACGATCGAGCGGTCGAGCTGCAGAAATCATATTGGGGCGAGGACGCCAACCATTTGGCGCCGCGCCACATGCTCCACTCAATTGCGCATTACGGCGGGCATGTGCTTGGCGCATTTGACGGCGACCAACTGGTCGGCCTGGTAATGGGATTCATCGGGACCGATATCGATGTGGACGCGCCCGACGCCAGGCCCGCGATGGCGAATCTCTTGATCATGTCGAAACGAATGGTGGTCCTGCCTGCTTACCGCGGCCGGAACATCGGCTTCCGACTCAAACTGGCGCAACGCGATCTTGCCATTAAGCAGGCGATTCGCCTGGTGACCTGGTCCGTCGATCCGCTCCTTGCGCCAAATGCGCATCTCAATATCCGCAAACTCGGCGGCGTGATTCAGCGTTACGCGGTCAACTATTTTGAACTGGAGGAGGCCGCCAGCTTACGAGCCGACCGGCTTGTCGTTGAGTGGTGGGTGACGCAGCGGCGGGTAAGCGAGCGGGCGCAGGGCCGCGGCGGGGCGCTGTCCCTGCAGCAGTATTTTGATGTGAATACGCCAATTGTCAATCGAGCGCTTCCCACGCATGAATGGCTGCGGCCAGGGCGCGTTACTGATGTACCCGCTTCGACTTTCGCCCTGATCGAAATCCCGGGCCGCTTCCGCGAGCTCGAAGCAGCCGATCGCGGCTTGGCTGAAGAATGGCGCTTTCAAATCCGCGATGTTTTTCCGCAGCTATTTGCGGCCGGTTATATTGTCACAGATTTTGTCAGCGGCGAATTTGAAAACAGGCGGCGCAGCTTCTACTTGCTCAGCCGCCACTTTGACGAAGACGAGCGAAGGAATTAAGGTGCAGGCATGGCGTTCAATGGTGAAATGACGGCGGTTATCGGCGCGGGCGTTATGGGCGAGGCGATGATCAAGGGCTTGCTGAAACAGCGATTGCTGGCGCCGGAAAACATCGTCGCTTCAGATCCGCGCGCGGATCACTTGGAAGCGCTGCGCGGGCGCTACGGCATTGAGGCAACAAGGGACAATGCCTCAGCAGCGCGCGCCGCCGATGTACTGGTGTTGGCGGTGAAGCCTCAAGTCATGGACGCGGTTCTGCCGGAATTGCGCGGGCAAGTAGACGGCGTTCGTCTTATCCTAAGCATTGTG
Source organism: Chloroflexota bacterium (assembly GCA_028875185.1). GTDB lineage: Bacteria > Chloroflexota > Anaerolineae > Aggregatilineales > Phototrophicaceae > UBA6055. The sequence goes on from JAPPFH010000049.1 coordinate 51,408, forward strand.
GCGGGCGTAACAATAAAAACGATTTCGGACAACCTGCTGAATGTGCGCGTCGTCCGCTCGATGCCCAATACACCAGGACAGATCGGGAACGGGATCACCGTCTGGACCGCTTCCCCCGAGGTTGGCGCTGAAGAGCGAGCGCAAGCCGAAGCCTTGCTAGGCGCGATGGGCGAGCATATCTACGCCAGCGATGAGCGCTTTCTCGATATGGCAACCGCGCTTAGCGGCTCGGGACCGGCTTACGTATTCATGTTCATGGAGGCGCTGGTTGATGCTGGCGTTCACATGGGTTTTGCCCGGCGCGACGCCGAACAACTGGTGACCCAGACCTTGCTTGGTTCCGTTCTATATGCGCGGCAATCTGGCTTGCACCCGGCCCAGCTTCGCAACCAGGTGACCAGCCCCGGCGGCACCACGGCGGCGGCGCTGCACGAAATGGAGAAAGGCGGCTTGCGCACCGTGCTGTCGGAAGGTGTCTGGGCGGCTTATCGACGGTCGCAGGCTTTGGGTTCGCAGCCCGATTAGCGGCGGCGAGATAATGTGATTAGGTGGTTGCCGAGAGTAATGTTTCAACAGAATTCCGATTGTGAAAATATGGACAAGCGCCTAGCTTTAGGCTAAAATGACGTAGAGTGTAGTCGGCGCCGTGTAATTGATAGTACCGACCTACGAGGCGCGCGGATTTTTAAGTGTGAATTCCGGCTGGGCGCGGGATAGCGCCAGTCTTATGCACGCGGAAGGCAGAGTGTAAGTCAAGGAGCCTGCGAATGGCAGACAATATCTACGATTCGATTCTGGAACAAATCCAAGACATTGAGCTCGGGGCGCTCGAATCCGTCGAGGTTGGCTACGTCGAAGAGGTCGGCGACGGCATCGCCCGCATCTCCGGCTTGGATAACGTGCGCTACAACGAGCTGGTGCAATTCGAGAATGGCATCGCCGGCATCGCGTTCAACCTGGAGAAAGACAATGTCGGCGTCATCATTATGGGCGCCTACGATGATATCCAGGAAGGCGATTCGGTAAGCGCGCTCGGGCGCATCGCCTCGGTGCCGGTCGGCAAGGGGCTGGTTGGTCGCGTCGTGAACGCCTTGGGCGAGCCAATTGACGGCCGCGGACCGGTGCAATTCGACGAGTATTACAACATTGAGCGCATCGCCCCGGGCGTGATGGAACGGCGCAGCGTTGACCGCCCGGTGCAGACCGGCATTCTCGCGATCGACACCATGATCCCGATCGGCCGCGGGCAGCGCGAGTTGATCATCGGCGACCGTCAAACCGGCAAGACTGCGCTAGCCCTGGACACCATCGTCAATCAGCAGGGCGAAGACATGTACTGCATTTATGTCGCCATCGGCAAGCGGCGCGGCGAGGTGGCGCGCATCCGCGAAACTTTGGAGCGCGAAGGCGCGATGGAGTACACCACGCTTGTGGTCGCCTCAGCCTCCGACGCGGCGGCGCTGCAATATCTTTCGCCTTATTCCGGCTGCGCCATCGGCGAGTGGTTCATGGAAAATGGCATGGACGCGCTCGTTATTTATGACGACCTCTCCAAACACGCCAACGCCTATCGCCAGGTATCGCTGCTTATGCGCCGGCCGCCCGGACGCGAGGCTTTCCCGGGCGATGTCTTCTATCTTCATAGTCGCTTGTTGGAGCGTGCCGCACAATTGAGCGATGAGCGTGGCGGCGGCAGCCTCACCGCGCTTCCGGTCATCGAAACGCTGCTAGGTGATGTCTCGGCTTTCATCCCCACCAATGTCATCTCGATCACTGATGGTCAGATTTATCTTGAATCGGAGCTATTCAACGCTGGTTTGCGCCCGGCGCTCAACACCGGCATTAGCGTCAGCCGCGTTGGCAGCGCCGCTCAAACGCGCGCAATGAAGGATGTCGCCGGCGGTCTTAAGCTGCAGATGGCCCAATTCCGCGACCTGGCGGCATTTGCCCAATTCGGCTCCAACCTGGACAAGGCGACGCAGCAGCAGCTCGATCGCGGCTTGCGCTTGACCGAGCTCTTCAAGCAGGTGCAATACCAGACACTGTCGCTGGAGGATCAGGTGGCGCTGACCTACGCCGGCGCCAGCGGGCTGACCGACGAAGTGCCAGTCGAGCAAATGCTGAATTGGAAAGAAGAATTCTTGCGCTCCTTCCGCACGCAATTCTCCGATACCGGCGAATTCATCCGCGAGAATCGCAATGAACGCGCCGAGGACGAGATTCAGCAGAAGCTGAATACCGCCATCGCGACCTTTAACGAGGCTTGGTCCTAGTGTCGCGGCCCGCTTCAGAAAGGAGACGCTAGATGCCAACGCTTCGCGAAGTTAAGAATCGCATTCGCAGCGTCAAGAACATCGCCCAAATTACGCGGGCGCTGGAAGCGGTATCAGCTTCGCGCGTCCGCCGGGCGCAGGCGCGCGTTCTCGCCAGCCGGATCTATGCCGAGAAAGCCTGGGAGATCCTGGTCAATGTACAGGCTGCCAGCAAGAACCTGCCGCTGCATCCCCTGCTGACCGAGCGTGAAGAGATCAATCGCGTGATGGTCGTCGTCATCAGCTCCGATCGCGGTCTTGCCGGCGCCTACAACACCAACATTTTGCGGGTTGCGCAGCGCTTTGAGACGCGGCTGGGCAAGCCAGTCGATTATGTCACTGTCGGGCGCAAAGGGCGCGATTCGCTGGCGCGGCTTGGCGCCAATATCGTGGCGTCGTTCACCGACATGTCTGCGGAACCAAAAGTATCGGAAATTACGCCGATAGCGCGTATCGCAATGGACGCCTACCTTGGTGGCGAAGTCGACGAGGTGCTTATCGCTTACACCGACTTCATCAACATGTTGGCGCAGCGTCCGGCGGTCTTGGGTTGGCTTCCGCTGACGACGCATACAGTCGCCAGACAGGTCGCCGCCGAATACGTCAAGGATGTGGCGACGGTCAGCGGCGGCACGCAGAATTACGAATATGAACCGAGCGCGACTGCCGTCGTAGACGAGATTGTGCCGCGCTTCACCGAATTGCAGCTCTACCAGGCGCTGCTCGAAGCGCAGGCGAGCGAGCACGCGGCGCGGATGGCGGCGATGAAAAATGCGACCGATAACGCGACGCAGCTCACAGCCGATTTGACCTTGCAATACAACAAGGCGCGGCAGGCGGAGATCACCGCCGAAATCCTTGATATCGTTGGTGGCGCCAACGCTTTGCAGCAGGCGATTGACAAGACCGCCGCCGATATCCTCGACGGAAACGAAATGCGAGAGCAATTGTTGGACGCCTGAACCGCGCGGCGCGATCCAATGTGAATGCTGGCAGGTTGCGCGCGCAAGTCGAAATTAATGCAGGCAGGTCGCCCACGCAAGACGAATTCTAAGGAGCATAGCTAATGGCGGAAATGCAGGGAACGGTAACGCAAGTACTGGGCAACGTTGTCGATGTGGAATTCCCGGCTGGCGAATTGCCCGATATCTTTGACGCGGTGGAAGTCCCGCGCGAAGACGAAGACAATTTGATTCTGGAAGTCGAATTGCACCTTGGCGAGAGCGCCGTCCGCACGGTGGCGATGGACTCCACCGATGGGCTTGCTCGCGGCGCCGCGGCGTTCGCGACGGGCCAGCCGATTGCCGTGCCCGTTGGCGAGCCGACCTTGGGCCGCATTTTCAATGTCTTGGGCCGCCCAATCGATATGGGCGAAGCGGTCCCGGATGCCTCCGAACGCCGTCCCATCCACGCCGACGCGCCATCATTTGAAGATCAGTCGCCGTCGATCGAAGTCTTCGAGACCGGCATGAAGGTGATTGACCTGGTCGCGCCAATGACCAAGGGCGGCAAAACCGGCATCTTCGGCGGCGCCGGCGTCGGCAAGACCGTCACCATTCAGGAACTCATCAATTCGATCGCGACCCAGCACGACGGCTTGTCGGTATTCGCTGGCGTTGGCGAGCGTACGCGCGAAGGCACCGATCTCTATCACGAGATGAAAGAAGCCAATGTGCTCGATAAGCTGGCGATGGTCTTCGGACAGATGAACGAGCCGCCCGGCGTGCGTCTGCGCGTCGGTCTCTCGGGCTTGACCATGGCCGAGTACTTTCGTGATCAAGGGCGCGATGTGTTGATCTTCATCGACAATATCTTCCGTTACTCGCTGGCGGGCGCTGAGGTATCGGCGCTTCTGGGGCGGATGCCTTCAGCCGTCGGTTATCAACCCAACCTCGGTGAAGAGATGGGCATGCTGCAAGAGCGCATCACCTCGACGCGATCCGGCTCGATCACATCAATGCAAGCGGTGTATGTGCCCGCCGATGACTACTCGGATCCGGCGCCGGTCGCGGTATTCACTCATCTGGACAGCACTATCGCCTTGGAACGCTCGATCGCCGCGCGCGGGCTCTTCCCCGCGGTCGATCCGCTGGCGAGCACGAGCAACATTCTGCAGCCGGAGGTGGTTGGCGAAGATCACTATGCCACAGCGCGCGAAGTGCAGCAGGTGCTCCAGCGTTACAAGGACCTGCAAGACATCATCGCCATTCTCGGCGTGGAAGAGCTCTCCGATGACGATAAGGTGCTGGTGGCGCGCGCCCGCAAGATGGAAAACTTCCTCAGCCAGCCCATGTATGTCGCCGAGCAATTCACCGGTCAGGCCGGGCGCTATGTTTCAATCAAGGATACCGTCCGCGGCTTCCGCATGATTCTCGACGGCGAAGTCGATCATATTCCCGAGCAAGACTTCTACATGTGCGGCGGCATCGAAGATGTGTTGGAGCGCTTTGAAAGCCGCGATGCCGCTTAGGAGGCGCCCATGCCGATTCACGTTGAGTTGGTGACCCAGGAAAGAAAAGTATTCGACGAACCTGAAGCCGACATCGTCATGGTGCCGGCGGTCGAAGGCGAGATGGGCGTGCTTCCCAATCACGCGCCAGTCTTGACCACGTTGACCTATGGCGAGTTGGTGGTGCGCAAAGGCGCCGCCGAAGAACGCTTCGCCATCTATGGCGGCGTTGTCGATGTGCGGCCTGATAAAGTGGTCGTCTTGGCTGACCTGGCTGAATCTTCCTTTGCGCTAGACCTTGAGCGAGCGCAGGAAGCGCGTGAACAGGCGCGGGAAGCGCTGGACGAGGCGCCCTCCGAAGCGGAAAATCGCGAAGCCCTGATGGCGCTGCGGCGCGCGAATCTGGCGGTTCGCATCAGCCAGAAAATCCGCAGTCGCGGCTCGGGCCTGCGCATCCTCGACGAAGAGGACGCGGAAGTCTAACTGCGCCAACCACGGATTCTATAGCTGCAGCCAGCCTGCACCCGGTACTGCAAACGCGGTCCGGGTTTTTTGTTTTGCTGTAAAATAACAGTTGCCGTCTTTGGAGAGACAGGAAAAACCCATGACGCGCTTCGGAAAGCGGCTCGGTGTGGACCTGGGCACGGTAAACGTCCTGATTTATGACAGTGGCCGCATCGTCTTGCAAGAGCCGTCGCTGGTAGCTTTGCTGGCGGAGGAGGAGCGCATCGTTGATTTCGGCAACCCGGCGCGCGAGATGCTGGGGCGCGTGGACGACGAAGACATTCAGGTTATGCGCCCACTGCAAAACGGTGTCATCGCCGACTATGAAGTGACAGAAGCGATGCTGGAGTATTTCTTCGGCAAAATCGCCGGACGCATTCGGCTCTTTCGTCCGTCGGTTATGGTGTCCGTTCCTTATGGCGCGACCAGTGTTGAGAAGCGCGCCGTGCGCGAGGCGATCCTGGCGGCCGGCGCGCGCGAAGTGCAGCTGATGTGGGAGCCATTGGCTTCGGCATTGGGCGCCGGCTTGCCGGTGAGCACCCCAGCGGGCGGCATGGTCGTCAACATCGGCGGCGGCATTACCGAGGCGGCTGTACTCACCATGAACAACATCGTCCGCGCCGAAAGCGGCCGCGTCGGCGGCTTGCGACTGGATGACGGCATCATAAATTATGTGCGCCGCAAATACAATTTGACCGTTGGGCAACCCACCGCCGAGTCGATCAAGATACAAATTGGCGCGGCCGTCGATCAGCCGCAAGAAATGACAATGGAGATCCAAGGACGGGATAATGTCTCCGGCTTGCCGCGCACCGTGCGCGTGACCACCGGCGAAGTGGTCGAAGCATTGGCTGAACCCCTAAGCCAGATCGCCAGCGTCGTTAAAGCGGTGCTTTCGAATACCCCGCCGGAACTGTCATCGGATATCATCGACCGCGGCATCGTGCTGACTGGAGGCGGCGCCTTGCTGCGCGGAATAGACAGCTACTTGACGCGCGAGACCGGCGTGCCTGTCTATCAGGCGGATAACCCTCTGATTAGCGTGGTCGTCGGCTGCGGTCAAGCGCTGGAAGACCCCGCCATCATGCGGCGGCTCGCGCAGACTAACTACTTCTAGTTCTGACTTGTGGCGGCGCGCGACTTTTGTGCCTGGGCGCCTTATTCCTCAAGATAGAAGGTCATATGCTGCAAATGCGTGACCGGGTCAATATACTGAATCTGCACTTCGGCGGGCACGTTGATGTTGATCGGGGCGTAATTCAGAATCGCCTGCACGCCGGCGTCCACCAATTGATCGGCGACGGTTTGCGCGTCCTTGGCCGGCACGGCTAACATCGCGATTTTGATCCCCTCGTGGCGAATAATCTCGCGCAATGAAGCCACGGGCTGCACGACGAACTCACCGATCCGCTGCCCGATCTTTTGCGGGTTTACGTCAAAGAGATGGGCGATACGAAAACCACGATCCTGAAAGCCGCGATAATGCGAAATCGCTATGCCCAAATTGCCCGCGCCAACGACTGCGACCATCCATTCCTGGTTGATCTGCAATACCTCCTGCAATTTGTCGATGAGGTATACAATCTGATAACCGGTGCCTTGCTTGCCGAAACCGCCGAAATGCGACAAGTCCTTGCGGATTTGCGCCGAACTGATATCCAGGCGGCGACCCAACTCGTGCGACGAGGTGACCGATTTCTCCTCCTGTTGCAATCGGCGTAGCGCCCGCAAATAAAGCGGCAATCGACCAATGACAATATCGGGAATAACCGCCTGCGATTTGGCTGACATGCGGATGCTTGCCTTATGCTGCATTTGTGAAACTTTCAACAAAGACCATCTTAACATTTCACCGCTTGATTCGCTAGCGATTGCGATTGCGGTCAGGCGCGCCGCGCGACCGGGGCCTCTGCGCGCTGGCGTATTGCGCGATCGCTGCTGGCTCGCTTGAAAGCGCCCCAAGGCAATGATACAATGACGGCGCCAGTTGAATTGGTCATTAGCGATGTCGACCGACTCTGAAGAAAAAACCACTAACAGCCGCCAGCTGGCGAATGACTTGCAGATCGTCCACGACAGCATGTTGGACGGCTTGGGTCAACTGGCGGATTACTTCGGCTTCAATAAGGTAATGGGGCAATTGTACGGCTGCCTGCTGCTAAGCGCCGAGCCGCTCTCTCTCGATGATATGATGGCGCGCCTCGGGATATCCAAGGCGAGCGTCAGCACCAATATGCGCTCGCTTGAGCACATGGGCATGGTGCGGCAGGTGTGGGTGCGCGGCGGCAGCGGACGGCGCAAATATTATCAGGCAGAGACCGATTTCTGGCAGATCTTCTCCAATTTCCTCAGCGGCCGCGAATTGCGCGATGTCGAGCGCGCCTTGGCGGTAATGGAGGAGAATCGCCAGCGTATCTCCAACTCCATCGCTGATCTGCCGGACGATCAGCAGATTCTGGCGCGGCTCTATCTCGATCGGATCGCGCAGATGCAGGCGCTCTTTCGCTTTGCCCAGCTGATTATCAGCAGCGTCTTGGGTCAGGTCAGCGGCATTGATGTGTCCGATGTCTCCGGTGTGGAACTGCAGTAGCATGGGTGTGGTGAATGTGTTGATATATACCTCGTTTCCTCCACCCTAAATCTTGTTCCCCCTCGGTCCCCCGCCTCACGGGGGATGTTTCCCAAAATGAGGGAGGGACTTCAAAAGTCCGTAATTCCTTGAATAACTCTCCTTCCTTCCTTGTGGGCTGAGGACAGGACAGGTTTGGTCTAATGGTACATTATGGGCCCGCCTTAGACGCTAAAGGCATCTTTCCTGGCGAAAACTGTAGGGGCGACTCGGTGAGTCGCCCGAAAAAGCCCTAGAAGATGTAGAATTCGAGACGATATTTTGCTCGCTGAGAATCTTTCCTGTCGTCAATCCTAGTGAGGCGCGCGAAGACACTGCACTACGGCAAGGGGCCGGGTCACGTAGCCATAGACCTTCGGGGATGGGGATTTGCCGCGGTATCAATAATTCACCCCTCCAGTAGCATTATCCCCTTGTAGCGATTTCAGCGCGAGATTATAATTTGCGCTGATGCTTCGCCGTGAGGAAGTGGCGGAATTGGCAGACGCGCATGACTTAGGATCATGTCTCTTTGAGGTGAGGGTTCGAGTCCCTCCTTCCTCATCTCGAACAAGCTGAAAGGGCGCGTAACGCGCCTTTGCATTTTCATTTTTCTAATACTATTCGCCCGCCGATCTCATGATTGGTTGCCGGCGCAAGAAACAAGGAAGCCAAATTGAACCTGCAGACCGAACGCATTGAGAATCATCGAGCCCAGTTCACCATCGAGATCGAAAGCGATCAATTAGAAGATGCCAAGCGGAAAGCCGCGCGCAAGATTTCGCGCCAGGTGCGCATTAAGGGGTTCCGCAAAGGCAAGGCGCCCTACGGACTGGTGGTGAGAGAAGTCGGCGAAGGCGCGGTAATCGAAGAAGCCTTGGACGCGCTCGGCGACGTCTTGTATAAACAAGCCTTGGAAGAGTCCGACGTGACGCCCTACGGGCCCGGCGCTTTTGAGGATTTTAAGCTGGAGCCCGCTCCCACGTTTGTCTTTTCGGTGCCCTTGCAGCCCGAGGTCGACTTGAAGGAATATCTCGATGTGCGCCTCGTATTCGACGAGCCGGTCGTCACTGATGGCGAAGTCGACGATGCGCTGAAACTGATGCGGATGCGGCAGGTCGAAGTGCTGGATGAAGAGGTCGAGGTCACCGCGCTCGGGCATCGGGTGACGATTGCGGTCGATAGCGAATTCGTAGATGGCGATCCGCCCGATGACGAGGTCCAGGCTGAGGCCGAGGATGCGCTCACAGCTGAGGCCGACGAAAGCCAGGCGGACGCGGACCAGGAAGATACCGGGCCATATATTCCAAAATTGGGCGACACGTTCGTCAAAGACGACAACACGCAGATCATTCTGGATCCCAACGAGGATCCCTTCACACACGGCTTCGTCGGCAATCTGATCGGCGCCGAGCGCGGCAGCGATGTCCTGTTTGAACTGACCATCCCCGATGATGACGCCGAAGAAACGATCATCGGACGGCGTGTGAGTTTTGTCGTCACCATCAAAGACATTGAGGCGATCTCCATACCGGAGCTGGATGATGAATTCGCGCAGCGGGCGAGCCGCGATCGAGGCGATGAAATCTTGGATGTGGCGGGCCTGCGGCAATCCGTCCAGCAAGAGCTCGAGCGCTTGGCCTGGGAAGAAGCGCATTCGGAATACAGCGGTGACGTACTGGAAAAGATCGTCGACGGCGCCGAGATTGTATATCCCGACCTCATGCTGAACGAATATATCGACGAGATGATTCGCGAATTTGAAGGCAACCTGCAGCAGCAGCGACTCAGCCTGGACGATTATCTGCGCCTTACCAATAGCAGCAAGGACGACTTGCGCGAGCAATATCGCGAAGGCGCCGTTCACTCTTTGCGGCATAACTTGGTCTTGCGCGAACTCATAAACGCCCAAGCAATCGAAATCACCGACGACGATCTTGAGCTGCGGCTGAACAGCGTCATCGCCGGTTATGGCACAAGCCCGGAGATGCGCAAGCTGTTTGATACCCCGCAAATGCGCGTCAATATCAGTAACGAACTTGTCATGAATCATCTGAATGCGCATCTGGCCGCCATCGGGCGTGGTGAAGATACCGGCACAGCCATCGATGAAATGAAGTCGCGAATGCTTGCCGATACCGAACGCGCGCGTGAACGAAGCGAACGGCTGCGGCGCTACCGCGAGGAAGATGCCGCCGACAGCGACGAATCATCCACGAGTGGTGATGCGGCTGAGTCACCTATGCTGGCGGACGCGGAAGAATCACAGCCAGCAAGCGAATCGCCAGCAGAGAATGCGAGCCCGAATACCGCGGCAAGCGACACCTGATTCATATCCTGCGATTCCTCAATTCAATCGAAAGGGGCGCAACAGCGAATGAATACCTTCCATAACGTAATCCCGATGGTGATCGAGCAAGGCAGCCGCGGTGAGCGCGCCTACGACATTTACTCGCTGCTGCTAAAAGAACGCATCGTTTTTGTCGGCTCCGGCATAAACGACCAGATCGCGAACTTGATAGTGGCGCAGTTGCTCTTCCTTGACCGTGAGGGACCCGACCGGCGACTGCAAATGTATATCAATTCGCCCGGCGGCGCAGTCTACTCGGGCTTGGCCATTTATGACTGCATGCAGCAGATCAAAGCGCCGGTGAACACGGTCGCTGTCGGTATTACCGCGAGTTTCGGCACGGTGCTGCTGGCGGCTGGCGAGCAGGGCATGCGGCATGCGCTGCCGAACGCCACCATCCACATGCATCAGCCCCTGGGCGGCGCGCAAGGGCAAGCCTCCGACATTGTCATCCAAGCGGAAGAAATCGTGCGGCTCAAAAAGCGCATCATCAATATCTTCGTCAAGCACACCGGCAAAACGGAAGCAGAAGTAGAAAATATCACCGACCGTGACGTGTACATGACGGCCCAAGAAGCGACCGATTTTGGATTGATCGATTCTGTTTTGCTATCGGAGTCGCGTGAAGCGGAAGGAGACTGAGGTGAGTTTTTCGCCGGTCAAGCACCGCTGCAACTTCTGTAATCGAACGCACGACGAGGTCGAGCGTTTGATTGCCGGTCCCGAACATATTTACATCTGCAACTACTGCGTCGAGCTCTGCCATAACTTGCTGCAAGAAGAAGACGCGGACGAGCTCGAACCGGACGAAAAGCTCGAATTCGCCTTGACGCTGTCGCCCCGCGAGATTGCGGCGCGCCTGGATGAATATGTAATCGGCCAGCAGGAAGCCAAGCGCGTCCTCAGTGTTGCGGTTTATAACCACTACAAACGCATTCAGTCGGCGGACGAACCAAAAGAAGTGGAGCTCGACAAAAGCAATATCTTGCTTGCCGGCCCAACTGGCTGCGGGAAGACACTGCTGGCGCAAACGCTGGCGCGCATCCTGGACGTGCCGATTGTCATCACCGATGCGACCGCCTTGACCGAGGCCGGCTACGTGGGCGAAGATGTTGAGAATATCCTGCTGCGGCTGATACAGGCGGCCGACGGCAATATCGCGCGCGCGGAACGCGGCATCATATACATCGACGAAATAGACAAGATCTCGCGCAAGTCCAACTCCAATCCATCTATAACCAGAGATGTCTCCGGCGAAGGCGTACAGCAGGCGCTGCTGAAGATCCTGGAAGGCACACTATCAAACGTGCCGCCGCAAGGGGGACGGAAGCATCCTCATCAGGAGTTCCTGCAGATTGATACGCGCAATATCTTGTTCATCGTTGGCGGCACCTTTGACGGATTGGATGATGTGATTCGGCGTCGCATCGGCTTGAAAAGCAAGATGGGCTTCGGCGCGCTACACGATAGCGGCGCGTCTGAGACCGATGATCTGTTGAGCCGAGTTTCCCCCGAAGACTTGATCCAGCATGGCATGATACCGGAAATGGTGGGCCGCTTGCCCGTCATCGTGGCTTTGCAGCCGCTGGAGTTAGAAGATCTGGTTCGCATCATGATCGAACCGAAAAATGCGCTGATCAAGCAATATGAGCATCTCCTCTCGCTTGATAAAGTTGAGTTGGTATTTGAATCGGAAGCGCTGCAAGCGGCGGCTCAGCTGGCGATAGAGCGCGAAACCGGCGCGCGCGGCTTGCGCTCCATCATTGAGACTTGCTTGCTTGAGGTGATGTTTGAGGCGCCTAGCCGAAGCGACATCAACAAGGTCGTTATCGGCGAGGCTGTCATTCGCGGCGAGTCCAAGCCACGCATTTTCACCAGCGACGGCCGCGTCATTAGCTTATCCGACGCGATTGACTCAGCCGCTTGATTTCTCGCAGCGGGCGCCGCCGCTATTGCGTTATCGGCAGCAGCAGCACTTCGGTCCGGCCGCCCGCGCGGCTCTTGAAGCTTTGCGCGTCCAGGTGAGTGGCTTCCTCGCCCGCGCCGCCCCAATTGTATGGGATCGCCCAACGCGGCTGCAGCATGTCTATTAGGCGCAAAGCTTCATCGGCCGAAAGGCGCCCATAACCATCAATCGGCAGCAGCACGATATCAGGGCGCAGGCGCTCCATTCCGGGCACAATTTTCGAGTCGCCTACATAATAGATATCGAAGTAATCGAGCGAGATCACAAAGCCCAGACCGCCAGCTTCCGGCGGATGGCGCGGGTCGCCCGGGGCAAAGGCGGGCACCGCTTTGACGCTCGCTTGATTTACGCGAATGCTATGCCACTCGCGCAATACCGTTGTATCGCTGATGGCGCGAGCCACGCTTTCATTGCCGATGATCACCGTACCTTCGCCACGGATTTTTTCCACATCCGCCGGTGAGCAGTGATCATAGTGATCGTGGCCAATCAGTATAAGATCGGGCGGCGCCTCGCGCTTAACCACTCGCCATGGCGCAATTTGAATAGCGGGCGATCCCTTGATGGCAAAGCTTCCGTGCCCCTGCCATTCAATTCTCTCGATCAGAGCCATTGTCCTTCGCTGTTAGCTGTCGCCAATCCGCCCGAACCTGAAGGCTCGGTCGAAACGTTTACTGCCGCTAAATCATAAGTTCAGACGCTCTAAAGTGAAAGTTGTCTGCCGCATCCCGCATAGGAATCGCAGGATTCATTTCGCCTACACGCTACTTCCGATCTCAGGTATTCTTGTATATCTGTACGAAGCGGCTGTGTATTTGGTAGCGCGAAGATGCTTGTTGATGAGGCGAAGATATTCGTAGCAAGCGGCAAGGGCGGTGATGGCATAGTCGCATTCCGCCGCGAAAAGTATGTCGCCCGTGGCGGACCATCCGGCGGGAATGGCGGGCGCGGCGGTGATGTCGTGCTTAAAGCTGACGCCAACCTCAATACGCTCTTTTACTTCCGCAATCACGTTCATTTCAAAGCCAAAGCCGGCGGCAAAGGCGGCTCGAGCAACAAGACTGGCGCTGACGCCGCTCCACTGGCGCTGCATGTGCCGCCCGGAACCGTCGTCAGGGACGCTGAAACCGGCGGATTGATCGCCGACATTGCGCGCGCTGACGACGAGCTTGTGGTGGCGCCGGGCGGGCGTGGCGGCCGCGGCAACTCTCAATTCAAGACTTCCGCAAATCAAGCGCCGCGAATGGCGGAGAAAGGCGAGCCGGGTGTTGAACGCTGGATCACGCTGGAACTGAAGCTGATTGCTGATGTCGCCTTGGTGGGCATGCCAAACGCGGGCAAATCAACGCTGCTGTCGGTGGTGAGCAACGCCAAACCCAAGATCGCCGATTATCCCTTCACCACCTTGGAGCCGAATCTGGGCACAGTCATTTATGACCACAAAGATTTGATCTTCGCCGATATTCCCGGGCTAATCGAAGGCGCTCATCTGGGCGTCGGGCTTGGCCATGCCTTCTTGCGTCATGTTCAACGAACCGACATTATCGTGCATATTCTCGACGGCGCGGCCGACGATCCCATCGCCGACTACAATCAGATTAGGTCGGAGTTGGCGCTGTATGACGCCAAGCTGGCGGAGCGCCCTGAGATCATAGTCGTGAACAAGATTGATTTGCCCGATGTGCGCGAATATTGGGAATTGTTGCAGGAGAGCTTAATCGAACGCGGCCTTCCCGAGCCGCTGGCGATCTCGGGGCTAACGCGGGAAAATGTGACCCGCTTGGTTCAGCGGGTTTTTGAAGCGGCGGCCAATTTGCCCACCCCAGAAAAGAGCCCAATCGACGAAGCGCCGGTATATGAACTTGATGCCATTGACCTGCCTTTCGAGCTTTCAGTTGAGGAAGGCATCTTCTATATCAGCGGGGAGCGAATCGAGCGGGCGGCGGCGATGACCTATTGGGATTATGAAGAAGCGGTGCTTCGATTTCACAAGACCCTGGAAGCGCTCGGCGTCGTTGACGCGCTGGCGAAAGCGGGCGTGCGCCCGGGCGACACGGTTTTCATCGGCGAATACGAATTGGAGTGGTCCGATTGAACGCGCAGCGAATTGGCATATTGGGCGGCAGCTTTGATCCGCCGCAGATGGGGCATTTGATCCTGGCGGAGTACAGCCGCGAAAGCCTCAAAATGGACCACATTCTCTTTGTGCCTGTCGCCGATCACCCCATCAAGAAGGGCGAGCTGCGTCTGCCGGTCCAGCATCGATTGGCCATGCTGCAACTCGCGATTGAGGACAATCCGCATTTCAGCATTTCTCGCGTCGATATCGACCGTGACGGTCCACATTATTCAGCCGATACCATCAAGATAATTCGCGCGGCATATCCACTTTCCGACCTCTTTTTTGTAATGGGCGGCGACAACCTGCGCTCATTGCCAACCTGGGAACGGGCGCAAGAGCTCTACGCCTGCTGCCGGCTCGCAGTGATGAAACGCGCTGATGAAGCGATCGCCGCAGACATGCACGACGATATTCTGCCGGGCTTGTCGCAACAGGTGGATATCGTCGATGTGCCCATGCTCAGTGTCTGGCTCTCGTCGACCTATGTTGTCAGTCGGCTGCGCCAAGACCTCAGCGCGCGCTATTTGGTGCCCGATAAGGTCTTGGCATACATCGCCGCCAATAATCTGTATCGCTAATCCAAATGTTGAAATCCCCTGTCTTCGCAATCACGCTATTTGTCGCGGCTGCTCTGTTTGGCGCTGCCGCCGCGCAAGATCCCTTGCCGATTCCCACGCTCGCCGTACCGACGCTCGTCGCCTATGAAGCGCTTGATAACCCGACCGTCGATCTGCCGCCGGAGTCGGCAGTGACCGAAATAATCAGCTCCGGCGTCTTCCGCGTCGGCGTTCTCTACAACGAGCCGCCGTACAGCCAGTTTACGCTGCAGGGTGATCTGCGCGGCTTCGAAATTGATATCCTGCGGCTGATTGCGGAGACATGGGGCATCGATGTGGAATTCATTCAGGTAACGCGGGAAAATGCGCTAGACCGGTTGAATCGCGGTCGCGCGCACGCGGTCGCCTCTGCTTTCGTCCACTATCGCAATCTCGATGATCAAATTGCATTCAGCCAAACTTTTATGTTGGGCCGGCAGGCGATGATGGTCCGCGCGGACAGCCCTTTCCAATCCTTGACGGAACTGGTCGGTCCGCGAATCGGATACGTCATTGGAACACGTTCAGAATATGCGGTTGGTTTATGGAGCGCGCAACTCGAGGACCGCTTAAATCCGCAATTCTATTTGACGCTTGACCGCGCCTTTGCTGCCTTGGCTGGCGGTGAGATCGACGGCTTAGTCGCCGAGGAGCAAGATCTGCTGCGCGTGACAGCTGGTTACGCCGACCGCGCGCGCATCCTCGACGAAGCTTTGCTGCGCGAGCCGCGCGCTTTTGCCGTCAGGCGGCATGACGCTTCGCTGCGGAATCTGCTCAGCCACAGCATTCAACTGCTCGCGCGTGATGGGCGTCTGCGGAGACTCTTCCAAGAATACTTTCCGGAATCCGAGCTTCCTGAGGATGCGATTGCGCTTTGGGCTGGGATCGGCGAGACGGTTGACCCGACCCAGTACGCAGGCGAGCCCCCGCAATCGCTTCGAGTCGCGCTGCCGCAGCTGCTTGGCGCCGGCGTATTGCGCGTGGGCGGCATCGTCGACGGGGAGCAATTGCCGTCGGCGAGCGAGGCGCAACTTAACGCGCTGAATCTGGCGCTTGTTCACGAGATGGGACGGCGCTGGGGCGTCTCGGTCGAGACATTCAGCAGCAGCGCGGCCGACGCTATTGACTTGCTCGCGCGGGGCGAACTCGACATTGTGGCTGGCATGCAGCCGGACTGGCTGCTGGCGGCTTCGATGGATTTTTCTGACCCATACTTTTTGCACGGCGACCGATTGATGGTGGGGGCCAATTCGCGGATTGCGGGCTTCAACGATTTGCGCGGACGCATCATCGGGCTGGTAATCGGCGATGAGGGCGCGCGCGAGCGGGCGCAAGCCTGGGCGGACAGTATCAACGCCAGCGTCCGTTTCTTTCAGACGCGGGAAGCCGGCGCCGCGCTTCAACTGCTTGAGTTCAACAACGTCAACGCAGTATACGCCGACAGCTTGCTGCTCGCCGCGCACTTGCAGGCGAACCCCAATGCATTGCGCCTGACCGACCGCTGGTACAGCCGCTCGTCCATCACGTTCGGCCTGCCGTACAACGACCCGGACTTCCGCCTGCTGGTCAATTACACGATACAAGAGCTTGCGCGCGATGGTACGCTGGAAAGACTATCAGGCGCGCTGATCGTATCGGACGACTTGCCCGATTTCGAGATCACGCCTGGCGAATCGCAGGTTGCCGGCATCAATCTGGCTGGCGCCTAACTTGTTGACCGCGCAGAACGATCGTTACGCCAATAACAAGAATGACGCTTCCAATCGCTTGCGGAATCGTTGGTATCTCGCTGAATATCAGATAAGCCCAAATCGCGCTTAAGATCGGCGCCGATTGAACTGTCATTGTCAAGGTCGTTGGCGACATGAATCGCAGGACGAAATTCAGCGCGCCGTGCCCAAGTATCTGCGCCAGAATCGCCAGCAGCAGAACCCAGAGATAACCCCGCGGATCGTAACCGATAAGTGAGACGCCATCAGCCGCGATTATGGCAAGCGTCACGAGCGCGCCAGCGGCATAGACCAGCCAAATGTACGGGACGAAGGAAACTTCGCCGCGCACTTTGCGACCGATAATGATGTATAGCGATGCCGAGCAGGCGCTGACTACCGCCATCATTATGCCCAAGCCAGGATTGCCGCCAGGGAGAACTGCCGGACCTTCGGTGGTCGACAAGGCGATTGTGAGGCCGCCCGCCAGCGCCGCCAGAATCCCCAGCCATACTGCCGCCCCCAGCTTCTGCTTTAGCAGCGTCACTTCAAAGAAGGCGACCCAGATGGGGATGGTGGCGATGAAAGCTTGGTTGATGAGGACGCTGATATGCTCCAGCGACGCCACCATCAACACGATATTGATGCCGGACATGGCGCCCGCAATCAAAGCCAGCCAGCGGCTGCGCGCGGGCATCGCCGCAATTTCCCGCGCGCCTCGGTACCAGATGTATGGCGCGAACATGACAACACCGGTAATCATCCGGCCGAAGGAAACGAGCGCCGGGCGCATATCATATTGGAAGGCGAAGCGCACGCAAATGGGACCGAATGACCAGGCGAAAGCCGACACCGCCACCAAGATCCACAGATGCGTCGCGGACGGCGTCGATAAGTTAATCCGCATGTTGTTCCACCCTTCCGGAAGGTCGGATCTCGCCGCGGCTGGCCAAAATCACGCCGAAAATGATGACGATGCTGCCGGCGATCTGTTTGCCCGGCGGCAGTTCGCTGAAGAGTATGACCGCGAGAATGGCGCTGCCGATCGGTTCCAGTTGAGAGAACATGCTGACCATAGCCGCCGGAAAATACGCCAGAAGATAATTCAGCGATGAATGCCCGAGCAGCTGCGGCGCCAAGCCCATCGCCAGCAGCACCACATATCCCTGCGCGCGGAAGCCGCTGACCGGCGTAGATGTCGCGCCGATGGCTATCAGGGTACAGATCGACGCGACTCCGTAGACGAGCCAGAGATAGGTGATCA
This sequence comes from Chloroflexota bacterium, assembly GCA_028875185.1. Lineage (GTDB taxonomy): Bacteria > Chloroflexota > Anaerolineae > Aggregatilineales > Phototrophicaceae > UBA6055. Next base: position 69,288 of record JAPPFH010000049.1, read on the forward strand.
CCGGCAGTTTCGTCCGTAGCGCGCGCCCGATTAACAGGTAAACCGAGACCGTCAGCGCGCCAACCAGCGAGAGCAATGCGCCAATAACAGTGGCGTCAAAATCTTCCGCGGATTGCGGAGCATTCAAAGGGATACCGATGATGACGCCGCCCGTCAAGGCGACGAGCAAGCCCGCTACGACCAATCGCGACAAGCGAATATGGAGGAAGATGACTTCCAAAATCGCCACCCAAATGGGACCGGTGGATACGATCACCACGCTGACCAAGACCGTAGTGTATTGCAGGGATGTCACCCAGGCGGTGAAATGAACAGCCAGGCAAATTCCGGAGAGCGCAATCAGTCTCAGTTCGTGGCTTGATATCCCGGAAAGCTGCGACCGATAGCGCCGCAGGACAATCGGCGTCAGCGCCAGCGTGGCGATAAGGAGGCGCGCGCAGGCGATCAGAAGCGGCGGCATGTCTTCATCAAGCGCGAGCCGAATGAGGATGGCGGCTGAGGAAGTGGCCACAATCGCGATGATGATGACGACGTATGCCCGCAGGGGCGTTGCACTCCTCTGAGGCGACGGCGGTTGCGTCAACTTAGCTTCTCCAATTGGCGCTTCTATGTTGGTAGCATTCGTCAAAATTGCAAGCCAGAATTGGCTGCGCACGGCCGTGGGCGGGTAACGCGCCTTGCGGTCTATGAATATTCACTGCGGGGAAGTACAATTTAACTGTAACCCCCGAGCGTCGCCGGGCGAAGATCAGAGAATCCGCCGGCGAACATGCTACAATATCGGGGAACGTCCGAAGCAGCAAAGTCAATTAAGGAGCGAGTTGAATCATGGCTTTTGAATTACCTTCACTTCCATATGCGGAAGATGCGCTCGAGCCGCATATCGATGCGCGCACGATGGGCATTCATCACGGCAAGCATCACGCCGCCTATACGGGCAATCTGAACGCCGCTATCGAGGGCACATCGCTTGATGGCATGAGCATCGAGGCAATTCTAAGCGACCTCAATGCCGTGCCGGAGAATATCCGTACGGCTGTCCGCAACAACGGCGGCGGCTACGCCAATCACAATCTGTTCTGGCAGATCATGGGTCCGAATGGCGGCGGCGAGCCGAGCGGCGCTCTTGCTGACGCGATTAGCAGCGCCTTTGGCAGCTTTGCTGATTTTCAGTCGGCTTTCTCCGCGGCGGCGGCCACGCGTTTCGGCTCCGGCTGGGCTTGGCTGGTTTCTGATGGCGGCGCCGTCAGCGTGACCTCGACGCCCAACCAGGATACGCCGCTGATGGAGGGTCAGACACCCATACTCGGCATAGATGTTTGGGAGCACGCCTATTATCTCAACTACCAGAATCGGCGCCCCGATTACATCGCCGCCTTCTTCAACGTGATCAACTGGGATGCGGTGGCGGAACGTCACGCGGCCGCTGGTTAGACTCATAAAGGAAGACGAATCCGTTCCAGGTCGCGATGATGTAGGGGCGGGTCGACGAGCCGCCCGTCGAGCCATTGACTAACGACGCGCGGGCGTTTCACGAAACGCCCCTACAGAATTCACCCTGCGGGCGTTGTCTGAAACAGGAGAACGGTCATGATCACACGGCGCGATGTACTGAAGTTGGCTGGCAGCGGTGTATTGGGCGCGGCATTTGCTGGCGTGACGGTCGCGGATGACGGGAAGTTCAAACTGCCGCCATTGCCCTACGCTGAAGATGCGCTGGAACCCCTTATCGACGCGCGCACGATGGGCATCCATCACGGCAAGCATCACGCTGGCTACACGAGCAAGCTGAATGCGGCGATTGAAGGCAGTGAATTGGTCGGCATGTCAATTGAGGACATCCTCGGGGATCTTGACAAGGCGCCCGACGATATCCGTACAGCGGTCCGCAATAACGGCGGCGGCTACGCCAATCACAGCTTGTTCTGGCAGATCATGAGCCCCGTTGGCGGTGGCGAAGCGGAAGGCGAACTTGCTGACGCGATCAACAGCGCCTTCGGCAGCTTCGCTGATTTCAAGGCGGCATTTTCGGCGGCGGCCGCGGGCGTCTTCGGCTCGGGCTGGGCGTGGCTGGTAGCGGACGGCGGCGCGCTCAGCATCAGCACAACGCCGAATCAAGACAGTCCATTGATGGAAGGGCGGAGGCCTATCCTCGGCATTGATGTCTGGGAGCATGCCTATTACCTCAACTATCAGAATCGGCGCGCTGATTACATCGCCGCCTTCTTCAACGTGATCAACTGGGAGCGAGTCGGCGAGTTGTACGTGGCCTCTCGCTAACCCCATCCCCCGGCCCCTTGCCCCAGCAAGCTAAGGAAGGGGAGCGCAGGGGCGGGCTTGCGGAAAATCGTTCTCAAGCATTTCAAAGGGCGCTACAATGTTAGCGCTCTTTTTGAATCTGTTGGCGCTGCCTATTGCTGCGCCGCCTGACAGGAGATGACCACATGACGGAATATCGCGTCGAAATCGATTCGCTGGGCGAGGTGCGGGTGCCGAAAGAGGCGCTCTACGCGGCGCAGACGCAGCGCGCCCGCGAGAACTTCCCGATCACGGGCATGAAACCGCTGCCCGCTTTCATCTGGAGCATCACGCTGATCAAGCGGGCGGCGGCGGAAGTCAACATGGAGCTTGGCTTGCTGGACGAGCGACTGGCGCGGGCGATCATGCAGGCGGGCGATGAGATCCTCGCTGGGGAGCATCACGCGCATTTTGTGGTTGATCCCTTTCAGGCGGGCGCGGGCACCAGCCATAACATGAACGCGAACGAAGTGATGGCGAATCGGGCGAATCAGCTACTCGGCTACGATATCGAGGCAAGCGACAAACCAGTCCATCCCAACGATCACGTCAATATGGCGCAATCGACCAATGACACGATTCCTACGGCGATTCGGCTGGGCATCTTGTGGCGGCTGGATGAGCTGCTGGCGACGCTGGCGCGCTTCGTCGAAGTCACTCGCGGCAAGGCGGAGGAATGGGACGATGTGGTCAAGACGGGGCGGACGCACTTGCAAGACGCGGTACCGATTCGTCTGGGGCAGGAAGTGGGGGCTTGGGCGACAGCAATAGAACGCGGCAGGGACAAGGTCAAGTTCGCGGCTGAAGGTTTGCGGCGGCTGGGCATCGGCGGCACGGCGGCCGGCACCGGTCTCAACGCGCATCCCGAATATCACGGGCGCATGGCGGCCAAGCTGACGGCGCTGACCGGCATCCAACTGTACGAGAGCGATGACCTATTCGAGTCCATGCAATCGATGGGGGACGCGGTCTTTTTCAGCGCGGCGCTGCGCAACCTGGCGATGGATTTCACGCGGATCGCCAACGATGTACGCTTGCTCTCGGCGGGACCGACCACCGGCATCGCCGAATTGACCCCGCCGACGGTGCAGCCGGGCTCGTCGATCATGCCGGGCAAGGTGAATCCGGTGCTGGCGGAGATGCTGAACATGGCGATGTACCATGTGATCGGCAATGACACGACGGTGAACCTCTGCGGCGCGGCCGGGCAATTCGAGCTGAATGTGATGATGCCGGTCATCGCGCATAATCTAAACGAGATGATGACGGTGATGATCGGCTCGGTGGGCGCGTTCACGGAGAAGCTGATGGTCGGGCTGGCGGTCAATCGCGAGCGGGCTGCGAGTTGGCTGGCGCGGAATCCGATTTTGGTGACGGCGCTGAATCCCATCATCGGTTACAACAACGGGGCGCGGGTGGCGAAGCGGGCGCTGGCGGAGGGCAAAAGCGTGCGCGAGGTGGTGCTGGAAATGGGCTTGATGAAGGCGGCCGAGTTGGACGCGGCGCTGGATGCTCACGCGATGACGGAGGGTGGGATCGCGGAGTAGGGGGTGGCGCGTGCAATTTGTCGCGTACGCTAAGCCTGATAAAATAGAAGCTATAAACAGGACAACGCTAAAATGTCTCTCCGATGATTACCAAGGCTCAACTGCACGACTACAAGGAACATGATCTTGCTGCCCTATACAAGCGCTTGCGGTCATGTTCGTCGTCGTACGAAGCACGAGTGATTCTAGAAAATCTTGGCCGATTGCCGAGTGATTTTGATGGCCAAGTCCTCGTCCCCTTCTTGACCGATTCTATACGGGATACGCGATTTTGGGCGGTCAAGAATCTCGGAAAGCTGGAGGACATTCGCTTCTTACACCAACTTAGCGAGGTCGCTGCTGGTGACAAGAGTTCGATTGTACGGCGAGAAGCAGTATCCGCAATTGGTCGTATGCGGACTAAACGCGCCATTCCGACCTTGGTTAAGTTCTTGCGAGACGATGATCCGAATGTCGTACTGCAAGCAATGCGTGCGCTCTTAGTTTTTAAGTCGCATGAACGAGTTAAAGAATGCCTGCTTGACTTGCGCGATCACCCCAATGAGCAAATCCAATATGTCCTAGACATGGAGTTTACATCTAAGCCAACTATTTCAGACTACGGTATGCACCACGAGTCGCCAGACTATATGAAGAATGTAGTAGTCGAAGGCGATACACGTGAAGTGATGAAACTACTTCCCGACGGCTGCATTCATCTGACATTCACGTCACCCCCTTATTACAATGCCCGAGACTATTCGATATACAAGAGCTACCAGCAGTACTTGGATTTCCTGGGCGAAGTTTTTGCGGCTGTTCACCGGATCACTAAAGAAGGCAGATTTTTGCTAATCAATACATCTCCCGTGATCGTGTCACGCTTTAGTCGTAAGCACTCTAGCAGACGTTATCCTATACCCTTCGACTTGCATACAGTCGTAAGTAACTTAGGCTGGGACTTCATTGACGATATTGTCTGGGCGAAACCGGAAGCATCGGTCAAGAATCGCAATGGCGGTTTCCAGCAGCATCGCAAGCCGCTAGGCTACAAGCCAAACATGGTCACGGAATATGTGATGGTTTATCGCAAGAAGACCACGCGCTTGATTGATTGGAATATGCGCCAGTATCCAAAAACAGTGGTGGATGACAGCAAAGTTCGCGGCCAATTCGAGACGACAAATCTTTGGCAAATTGACCCTATGAGTGACAAAGTGCACAGCGCAGTGTTTCCGCATGACCTATGCGACCGCGTGGTGAAATACTATTCTTTCAAAGGCGATCTTGTGTTTGACCCATTTGCTGGGAGCGGGACATTCGGGCTGGCTGCAAGGCGGCACAAGCGGAATTTCTTTCTCACGGAGATCAAGAAAGAATATGTAGACAGAATGAATCAGATGATGTCCACCGCGAACGCAAACGGGGCGGTCGCCCAATTTCAAACTGTCAAGACATTCGAACAAGACTTGGCTACATTAGTTCGTCAAACAGAGTAAAACGGGAGCGCAATAGAATGAACGCTACAGCTACATCTGGCTTTGTCATTCAGAGTAAAGTGTTTGGACTGCAAGGCGAAACATCGCGTTGGGCACAAATGAAGAGTTGCGAGAGCGAATGGGATGTCACTCGTTATCTAATGGAGTCGATATTGCCGCTTGGGCAATACGACAGTTACAGGATTGAGATGATTGACCGACGCGGCGATGGCGAGAAAACCAGACGCTATCTCAGCGTTGAAGACTGGTTTGAATCGCGACAGATGCCAAACCTACAAATGGAAGGCTTGAAAGAATAATGGCATTATCTGGTGACGCTTTGCAAAATGTTCTGAGAATGATCCTCAAAGGCGAGCATTACCGCATGGCGGTAACAAATGAAATCAGCAATGACTTTCTCCGCTTCACAGTGAACTTCTTTAAGGATCTGGCCAAAGCCAAGATTGAAGGAATCGCGGTTACGGCTGACTGGTATGGCAGATACTTTCTTGAAGGCAGGTTTCCTCCAAAAGAGTCGCTGGTCTATACAGGCTTGAATGACAAGACGGTACTCAACACATACGGCAGTTCCTCGCGTAAAGTCATTCTTGAAGTCATCCCAGAGTATTACGATGACTTGATGAAACGGGTAGCTGACCTTATATCAAGCGATTTCCCGGAAATCCGCTTGAGTATGACGATTCGGTACAATGATTGCAGCGTAGAACTAAGCTTTAGGGAAACCCTCATCGTCGTCAACACACTGGCAGCCAAGCACGCCGAAATCCGCGGCGGCGCCTGGAGCGGCCTCGGCAAGCGACTCGAACTGCCGCTCATGCTGACACTGGCTAAATTGTATCAAGTCCCCCCAGACCATTACGCTGGCAAAGGATTAACAGGCGAATCACGAGAAGTTGATTTCCACTTCCTGAGCAATTCTGGCGATCAATTCTTCTGTGAAGTGAAGCTGATGGGCAAGGGCAATCCCGAAAGCGCCGACAGCACGATTGCACGGCGCTCGAATATCTTCATCGCGCAGACTTTGTCCGATAAGAACAAAAGCCAACTGACAAATCGCGGGCATCATTGGGTGGAACTGGGCGCTGACGACGGCTACAAACGGATCTTCACGGTCTTCACTTATCTCGATATTCCCTGCGTTGAATTCACTGGCGACTTGGACGCGGCGCTGGATGAGATTATCCCGCAAGTGTTTCAAGAAATTGCCTAAGCCCACCAAATTCGCCATCCCCGCCCAACCCCGCTATAATCCCACCATCAGCAACTTAGCTTGACCGCATCCCGTCCGCGCAGCCAAGGAGGTGACGATTGCTATGTGCACTCCGCACAATTCAGCTAAACCTTTGTTCACACATTCACAATACGAGGTAACGATAATGAAGAAAGCAATCCTATTCCTACTCATCCTGACCCTCCTCCTGCCCGCCGGCGCGCTGGCGCAGGACATGCCCCACGCCGGCGTCGAAATCGTGACCAACTTCATGCAGTCGGGCACCTATGACATCGGCGCCGAGCAGCTGGAAGCCGGCTTCGAAGAAGCGACCGGCATCGAGCTCGAGATCGTGGCGTCGCCATTCGTGGTCTTGGTGCAGAACAACATCACCGATCTGGCCACGGGCACGGGCGAATTCGATGTGATTTCGGGCGACTTCTGGATCGGCAGCGTGTGGGGGCAGATGCACCCGCTGGACGACTTCATCGAGCGCGATATGTGGGGCGGCTCTTTCATCGAGGGCTTGACCAAGCAAGGTCCCTCCGCCTACTTTGACGGCAATCGGATTGGCATCCCCTACAGCGCCGATGCCTACGGGCTGATCTATCGCACTGACATATTCGAGGAAGCGGGAATCTCCGCCGATTGGGAGACCTGGGACGATTTCATCGCGGTGCTGGGCGAGCTGGAGATGCACCTGGAAGGCACCGACATCGCGCCGAACGTCTTCGCATTTGGCGCTTCGGAGCAAGCGGCCGCCATCTTCTTGGGCATGTACGACAGCTATCTGGTGGATGCGGATGGCAACTACGCGCTGGAGCACGATGAAGCCATCGCCTCGCTGAATCAGTTGAAGAGCCTGCTGGATTACAATCCCGAGGGCGCCACCGGTTTGAGCATCGATGAAGCCAATTCGGTCTTCCTCACTGGCAAAGCGGCGACGATGATCTGCTGGGTCAGCTTTGTGCGGGCGGCGGCGCAAGATCCGGATTCATCGCTAATCGTTGATAATTGGGCGACGGCGACCTTCCCCGGTCCGGGCTTCCCCTTCCTTTCGGCTTGGAATCTCTTCATTTCGGGTTACAGCGAGAACCCGGAAGCCGCTTGGGAATGGATCAAGTATTACATCACTGAGGACGAGGCGAAGCGGCGCTTCGTCGAGTTGGGTGTGGGCTCGCCATTCTTGAGCACCTATGAAGATCCGGAGCTGATCGAGACGTACAGCCACGACTTTCCGGCGATGGTGGAGAATCTGAATCGGGCGGAGACGGTGCCCTGGATTTTCGCCGCCTTTGAGGTCTTCTTCCGCCACATGAGCGAGTTCATCATCGGCGCCGCCACCGCGGAAGAAACGCTGGAAGCTACGCTGACCGATTGGGCGGAGCTGGAGGTGCCGGAAGGTCTGGTGCAATCGGCGATGGCGCAGGGACAGATGCAAGAGGGCTAGCGCCAAGCAGGACCTTGAAACATACGCGCGACAATTCCGCCACCACGCAAATTGACTTGCGTGCCGCTGCGTCGTTGCTCCCCCTCCCTCGTTATGATGGAGGGGGATGCCGCTCGCCACGCAAACCGGGGAGGCGTTTCAGATCTTTCGCCGGAGCATAATCTGGAATTCATGGGCTGACCGGCTTGGCTACCGCGACCAAAACAAGCAATTCGACTGCTAATTGGCATCGCCGGCACGATTTGCCCTGGCTGGTTCTCTTCGTCGTGCCCGCTCTTATCATCGTGGTGGCGGTGCAGTTTTATCCGCTGGCTTACTCGGCTTTCCTGTCGGTGCAAGATTGGGTGCTGACCGAGTCGCAGAGGCCAAAGGGTTTCGTCGGGCTCGAGAATTTCACCAAAGAATTGGCGGACGATACCTTCAGACGTTCGGTGCGCAACAGCGTCTACATCACCGGCGGCGCGCTGGCGCTGCAGATGACGCTGGGCATCTGCCTGGCATACTTGACGATGGGCGCCAGTTGGCGCATGCGCGCGATCCGGACGCTGCTGATACTGCCGATGGTGATCGCGCCGGTGGCGGCCGGCACCTTGTGGCGCATCCTGCTCAATTCGCGCGCCGGGCTAGTTAATCATCTGCTGAGCCAAATTGGCATTAAGGGACCGGAGTGGCTGGCGTCGCCCGATTGGGCGATTGTATCGGTGATAATGCTGGATACCTGGCAATGGACGCCTTTCGTCTTGCTTGTGGTCGGCGCGGCGATCGCGAGTATACCCGAAGATTTGCTGGAAGTCGCGGCGATTGACGGCGCATCGCGCTGGCACACCTTTCTATATGTCGAGTTGCCGCTGCTGATGCCGCTGCTGCTTTTGACGCTCGTATTCCGCATGCTGGAATCGCTCTTGTCGCTGGATTCGATTTATTCGTTGACCTTCGGCGGACCGGGTTACAGCACCTACACCTTGACCTATTACATTTATACGCTGGGATTGCGCAGTTTCAACTTCGGCGCGGCGGCGGCGTCCTCGTGGCTTTTCATGATATTCGCCAGTCTGTCGATCGGCTTGGTCTTCTGGTATCAGCGCCGCGATTGGTGATGACGAGAGCTTCGATTAGGTGAGACGATGAAGCGGCAACGATCAACAAAGCAGCGAACCCTCGCTTTCGCGCACGGCTTCATCTTATTCATCGCTTGTCTGGTCGTGCTGGTTCCGCTCGCCTACCTGGTCATCAACAGCGTCAAACTGCCGCGCGAATTCTTGACCGTGCCGCCGACGATCTTGCCATCGGAAGTGACGCTCGAGCACTACCGCGACCTCTTTGAAGACAGCAAGACCTTCCGTCATTTCCGCAACAGCTTGACGGTCACGCTCTGGACGACGGGCGTAACCATCATCAGCGGCACGCTGGCCGCCTACGGGCTGGCGCGGATGCGGCTATCAGCCAGGATCCTTGCTGGCGTGACCTTCATCTTTCTATTCATTCGCTTTTACCCGCGCGTCACCACCGTAATTCCTTATTTTCTGGTGATGCGGGAGTTGGATCTCCTGGACACGGTATGGGCGATCATCATCGGTCAGCTTGGCATTACGATTCCCTTCGTGACCTGGCTGATGCTGGTGGTCTTTCAGGATCTGCCGCGCGAAATAGAAGAGGCGGCTATCGTCGATGGCGCCAGCGTGCTCCAGCGTTTTCGCCGAGTCGTGCTGCCGATTGTGATGCCGAGCGTATCGGCGGCTGCGATATTGACCGCTTTCTTGTCCTGGAACGAGTTTCTGATTGCCTCGAGCGTCGCCCGGCGCAAAGCCAGTGTGCTGTCAATCGCAGTCGCCGGATTCGTCAGCGACAAGGGCATTCAATGGGGACCGATGGCGGCGATGAGCGTGGTCATGATCGTGCCGATGATTGTTTTCGCGCTCTTCGCGCAGAAGTATCTGATACGCGGCATCACATTTGGGGCGGTGAAAGGCTAGCCGGGCCTTGCGTCAGCAAGATAGGGGGCTGAAGGCGACCCACTGCGGCGAAGAATACCAATCTTCACAACATCGGAGACGAAGCAATCCAGTAAACACCGAGGGAGCGCGGGCGACTCGCGGAGCCGCCGCAACGGTCGTCGGTGGCGCGGATGCGACGGATTGAGCATTGCAAAGCGCCGGATATTGAGAACACTAGAGCATACTGCAATTCAGGGAACGGGAGGCGTCTGAAATTGGACAGGCATACAGCTTATGGCATCGTTTGTGAATTCGTAAAGTCGGACTCATTGCGCAAGCATATGCTGGCGGTGGAATACGCCATGCGCGCTTACGCCGAGCATTACGGCGAGGACCCGGAGGCTTGGGGCTTGGTCGGCTTGCTGCATGACTTTGACTGGGAAATCCATCCGTCGCTGGAGCAACACCCGATGGATGGCGCGCGCATTTTGCGCGAACGCGGTTTGGGCGAGGAAGACATCCGCACGATCCTGAGCCACGGCCCGCTGGCGGCTGATGACCGCAGGACGCTGCGCGACAAGGCGCTATACGCGGTCGATGAGCTTACCGGCTTGATCACGGCAGTGGCGCTGGTGCGGCCGAGCAAGGATATCCGCGATGTCAAGCTGCGCAGCATCCGCAAAAAATGGAAAGACAAAGCCTTCGCCGCCGGCGTCAATCGTCAGGATGTGATTGATGGCTGCGAAAGCTTGGGCGTGGATGTCTGGGAATTTCACCTGCCGCTGGTTTTGAAGGCGATGCAGGATCACGCCGCCGAGTTGGGGCTCGACGGCGCGATGAAGACGAATCAAGCGCGGACGTAGACTGGCGTGCCTATTGACGCGAAGTTATAGAACCACTGGGCGTCAGTATTGGTCAAGTTGACGCAGCCGTGGCTCATTGGCTGCCCGAAATTCATGTGCCACCAGGCGCCGTGGATCGCGTAATCCCGGTAGAAATACATCACCCATTCCACATTGTCCAGTGAATAACCTGGACCCGACATTGTTTGGCTGCGACGCTTCAGCCAAATCTCGTGGTCGCCTTGTATCGTCGGGGTGGCTTTTTTCCCGGCTGAAACGCGCGCCGCCTTTTGCAATACTCCGTTTTCGTATGCGTAGGCTGATTGTGTGCCGAGAACGATGACGATCTCACGGCCCACTCCCACACGCGGGCCCGGCTGATGCGCGATCATATCGAACCATTTCCAGGCGGCGTATTTAGGGTCGTACAATTCAACATCTTCGCGCTTGGGGATCAAGAGCGTGGCGCCCACATGCAGATTGTTAGGATCGGCCAAGTTGTTCACCTTCGCTAGCGCAATCCAACTTGTACTCATATCGATGGCGAGCTGCGTCAGGAAATCCCCGCGCTTTACGATATAGCGCTCTCGGTCTCCCGGGCTGACGGCCGCTGGCGCGGTTACTGGCGCCGGCGCGGGAGCGGCAGCCGCAACTGGGTTGTCGATATTGTTCGAGGCTGCCGGCGGCGCGCTTGCTGTAGTTCCAACGAGACGCAGTATATTGCCTGCGTGGATGCGCGCCGCGTCCTGAATGCCATTGATGCTCATTAGGCTGTTTACAGAAATGTCGTAGCGGCGGGCAATGCGGAAAAGCGTTTCTCCCCGTTGAACCGTGTGTGTGCTCGGATTCTCACTTGGACTTGCATCCCGCGCGATTGACGGCGGCTCCGCAGGCGGCTGAGCTGGGGGCGGCGCTGGTGAAACGTCTTGGATTTCGGGCGGGGTCGCGCCAGCGGGAATCTCCAGCACATGGCCGACATAGAGGGTCGAGCTCCAAGCGTCGTTGAGGGTTCGCAATTCTGACAAAGACACGCCGTATGCCTCAGCGATCTTAGACAGCGATTCCCCAAACAGCACTGTATGCGAGATGCCGCTGCTTTCAATGCTCGCGCTTGAAGGTTCAGGCGCTGGGCTGCCAGCTGATGGCGCCGGCGCCGACGAAACCTCTTGGACTTCGGGCGGGGTCGCGCCGGCGGGAATGTCCAGCACTTGGCCGACATAGATAACCGAAGTCCAAACATCGTTGAGGGTTCGCAATTCTGACAAAGATACGCCGTATGCCGATGCGATCGTTGACAGTGATTCCCCAAACAGCACTGCATGCGTCATGCCGCTGGTTTCAATGCTCGCTGTCGGAGGTTCAAGCGCTGCGCTGCCGGCTGATGGCGCCGGCGCCGGCGAAACCTCTTGGACTTCGGGCGGGGTCGCGCCGGTGGGAATGTCCAGCACTTGGCCGACATAGATAACCGAAGTCCAAACATCGTTGAGGGTTCGCAATTCTGACAAAGACACGCCGTATGCCGATGCGATCGTTGACAGTGATTCCCCAAACAGCACTGTATGCGTGATGCCGCTGGTTTCATTGCTCGCTGTCGGAAAGTCTTGAACTTCCGGCGGGGACGCGCCGGCTGGAATCGCCAACTCCTGCCCGGCATAGATGAGCCAGTTCCAGATATTGTTCTCCGCTTGCAGTTCTCTCAGCGAAACGCCATAGGCATCGGCGATCTTGCCCAGGGACTCGCCGGGTTTGACGATGTGGGTAGCCGCCGCTGGACGCTGCGCCTGCGCGAGGCCCGTCAGCAGCAGGATCAGCGCCGTGATCGACAAGCGCAGGGCGATTGCGCGAAGAGACAATCCTGAAGCGGCGCGGATAAATGGAGATACTGGCTGCCGGCTGCTACCGAAGAATCGATAGCGGCTATTCAGAATTGAAGCCGGCGACTTTACCTTGTAGTATGCTAAAGTTGTGTTTGACATGACATCCGCCTTTCGTTGCGTTGAGACGTCCTTGCTGCCTATAGTCAAACCAAAGCGCTGCGAGAAGGCAATGGCATCGGCGAAGCCGCTGGGTTGACGAAGGGTGTTAGTCTGGCAAGCGTATGGAGAATCCGATACACTTCGATTTGAAGCGCCGAATCCGCGCGCGGAGATGGAGGACTGGCGGCATGTCCCAATCAGAATTCAGTGGGCTGAAACGGAATAATATGCGGATTGTTCTCTTGCTCTTTTGCTTCTTTCTCGCTCTTTCGCCGACGCTGTCGCAAAACGCGATAAATCTATTGGGAAGCGGCTCGGCAGTATCGGCGTCGCTCGACCCGGCAAACCCTGCCACGACCTATGTCTTCGACGCGGGCGCGAATTCGTCCGCTACTATCTCGTTGGAAAACGTCAGCGGCGGGCTGCTCGCGCTGTTGATAAGCGACATCAACGGCAATACGATCGCGCAAGCTGCGGGCGCGGCGGGTCTTCCGGCGGTTGCGGCGAGTGATGTGGCTCTCGCTAGCGGCGGACGCTACAATGTCTTTGTCTTCTTCGCGCCGGGCAGCGCCGCGCTGGACACCACTTTTGACATCAGGTTGGATTTAGCCCCCGGTGACGGCGCCGATGCTGTTGGGCAGCCGCCGCAAGCGTCAGCGGCAGAGCCGCAATTGATCTTGCTGGGCGCGGGCATTGAGGTAAGGTTGAATTGGCGTGATGCCGTTGATTTGAATCTTGAAGTGCGCGATCCGACCGGTCAAGCCTTGCATTGGAATTCGCGCGCGACCGACAACGGCGGCGTATTTGGCTTTGACGCCAACGGCTTGTGCCAGGTGATCAGCGACAGTCCAGAAGAGAGCGCCATTTGGCAGCCGGGATTTCTTTCGACCGGCAGCTATGAAGTCATCATCTATTATGAGCAGGCTTGTGACGCGCTTCCGCGGACAGCGCCGTTCCAGCTTGAAGTCCTTGTTGACGGCGACTCGATCGGGCTGCTGGAAACTTCGCTCTCCCCAGGCGGCGCGGGCGGCGCCAATGTCTACGTCACGCGCTTTGAAGTTACGGCCGATGGGGGCGGCGCGCTGCGTACCGGCGGACCCAATCCGGACACAAGCTTGACCTTGCTGCCCGGCGGCTTTGATGTGGCAACGGCTGTGGCGACGCCGATTGCGCGCGAGGTCGCGGTTGGTGGCGCTATTAGCAACGCGGAACCCTTCCTCACGTATAGCTTCGCTGGCGCCGCCAACGAGTTGATTTCGCTAGATATGCAGGCGGTCGGTCCCAATCTGGATACGCTGCTGCTGATTGTCGATCCCGCGGGCAACGTGGTCAATGCGAATGACGATGCCTTCTTCGGCACGACCGATTCCGCGATTGTCAATGCGCGGCTGCTGAGCAGCGGCGTTTATACAATAGTCGCAACGCGCTACGGCAAGGAGATTGGCGGGACTGAAGGACAGTTCCAGCTGACCTTGAGTGGGCCCGCCAGCGATGTCGCCGCGCAGGCGACCAGCCTGAACCTGCCCCAAGGCGATATTGAAGTCAGCCTGTATTGGAGCACGAGCGCCGATCTGCAGCTGCTGGTGCGCGATCCGTCCGGTCAATCGGTATTTGACGATAGCCCGTTGAGCGCAAGCGGCGGCATCTTGCAAGAGGCGGGGAATGTAAATTGCGCGCCCGCGAGCACAGGCACGCCGGTGTCTTACATTTACTGGCCCCCCGGCACGTTGCGCCCGGGCACTTATGAAGTGGAAGTCTGGTATCAGAGCGCCTGTTCGGATTTCCCGCCGGCGGTAGATTTCACCTTATTGATCGAGGTCAATGGCAATTTGGTGGCGGATGCGCGCCAATTCCCGCAGGCTGGCCAGCGTTTCGTCACCAATTTTACAGTGACGCCCGCGGGCGCGGTGCTCGTTGGCGAGGCTGGCTATATCGATGGCGGCAGCGCAACGCTGGCTTATCAGGCGGAAGCATTCGACGCGCCGCTGATTGAAAGCGGGCAGAGCGTCACCGGGGTCATCAGCGCCGAGAATGCCTTCGACGTTTATCGCTTTGAAGGCATTGCCGGCGAACCGGTGACCATCACTATGGCGGCGGCGACGCAGACATTGGATACGAATCTCTATTTGATCAGCCCGGGCGATCGCCAAGTTGCGGCGAACGATGATGCTGACCCGGTTCTATTGGGTACAACGGGCCGCACGACCGACTCGCTGATCAGCGGTTACGTGCTGACTGAAAACGGTCCTTACACCATCATTGCAACGCGTTACGCCAATCAGTATGGAGGAACGCTCGGCGTCTATTCCTTGACATTAAGCAAGAACTAGTCGCCAGCGATTTGAGATACTAGGCAAAGCGCGACGCCTCTGATATGATGCGCCTGCTCGAATCCAGCTGAAAGTGACATTGAATGAATCGCCGCTTTCTATTCGCCTTAATCCTGTTTGCGGCAGCCGCTTTGTCGGCTTGCGCCGGCGAAGTCAATCTGCTTGACGAAACGAAGCTTCAAGACACGAGTTTGCTTAGCGGGGAGCCCTGTGAAGCGCCCTGTTGGAATGGCATAACGCCGGGCGAAACCTCATACACGGACGCATGGCTGCTGCTGGAAAGTGACGAACGTTTCAAGATTTCGGAAGAAGCGGAGCCAGATGGCGAAAATCCCGGGCGCGTATTCTCTTTCGCTGAGGGCGAGAACCAAGCCTGCTGCCAGGTCATCAGCCGCGATGGCGAGACAATCTCCTCGTTCTTGCTGCAACTGGCGCCGGCGCTGACTTATGGTCCGGTTTATGACAAATATGGCGAGCCGAGCTATGTCGCCGGACAGCAGGTCAGCGATGAGCAAGGTTATGCTGTCTTAGTCTATCCGGAGACGCCAATGGTCCTATACGCCCATGTCTCCGGAGGCGCCGCTGGTACAGTGTCGGTGCATAACAAGATCATCGGCCTTATGTATATGTCCGCGTTGGAGATGGGCGAGCTGCTGAACTGCGCGCGCTTGCACACGTGGAAAGGTTTCGTTTCCTTGGGCGATTATGCCGATGGGGAAAAATCTGATTATATTGGCAGCGGCGTCGGCGACGAGACGGTCTGTCGGGAGAGTTAGGCAGGGCGCAGCTTAGGCGCCGGTTTCATGGTTTGAAGGAGCAAGAGCAACATGGCAGTAGATTCAAGCGCGCTTAAAGTTGGGGCGGAAGTTACTGGTAAAGTCCGGCATATTGGCATATATGGCGCCCTGGTTGATATCGGCACCGGGCAGGATGCGCTGCTGCATATTTCGCAGCTCGCGCAAAACGAAGAGCGTCAATTTGAAGATGTGGCGCAGCCGGGCGGCGAGATCACTGCTTATGTATATAAAACGCGGAAAGACGGCAATGTGGCGTTGACGATGGAGAAGCCGCCGCCGGTGCCCTGGGCGACGATCCGGCAAGGCGCTGCGTATTCGGGCGAAGTGATCCGCGTAGAAGACTTTGGCGTGTTTGTGGATATTGGCGCGGAACGGCCGGGCATGGTGCATGTCTCGGAGATGTCTGACGATTATGTGAGGACGCCCGCTGACGTCGCGTCGGTCGGCCAGACGGTTGAGGTGCGCGTGCTCAAAAAGAATGGCCGCTCGCGGCAGATTGACTTGACGATGAAGTCGGCGCCGGAAGACGAGCCTATGGCGGACGACGAGGATGATGAGGACGCGCTGCCGACGGCGATGGCGCAAGCCTTCCAGCGCGCGATGCGCAGCGAGCCGACGGCAAGAGCGCAGAGCCAGCACAAGCAAAATTCACGGTCGGATCATCGCGACAAGCAAGAAGAGCTATTGGCGCGGACCTTGCGCGGTTCGTAGTCGTGAGCGCGGGTCAACGCCGAATATGGAAATCAGCTGAACTCGTGGGATTGCCGATTCGCCAAGGTACGTACAGCAGCCGCAATTGGGCTGTAAATCCGTTCTCTTTGACTGATAATGAGACTCAATTTATACTTGTAGTGAATGTGTCTGACCGTTAGGGAGCGAGATCAATGGCAGAGTCAACACTTGATCGCCGAGTGACGCAGATGGAAACGCGATCTGAAGAATACATCAAACGAAGCGATATATCGGCGACACTGTCTCGCATTGAAACTGCGCTTGATTATCACAAGTGGATTCTTGGTCTGCTCGTTCTAGGTCAGATATTCACTCTGGGTCGACTGTTTGAGATTTTCTAAGCGGTTGGTGAAACCACGCCTGACCCGCTAACATTTACGCCTCGCTGAATACCTCGCGGTAAAGGCGATAACAGATCAAGCCGAAGAGTACTGTGAAGTTGGTCTCGTGGGTGAGGCACCAAGGGCAGAGCGCTTCCAGCAGCGCGAATTGCACATAAACCAGCCACATTGAAAACAGCCAGGCGAAGAGGCTGACACCGAAGGTGAGCAGCAAGCCCCATTGACGCAGAAAAGTCACGCGCTTCTCCAGCACTAGAAGTACTCCGATAGCGACATAAACAGCGAATCCCAGATAGGCGATGGGGATGCCAGACAATTCCGAATATTGGCTGTTGAGCACGACGTTGCAATTGAACGGACCCGTCTCGACGCAAACGGCGGGCGCTTCGGCGAGTTTCAGATAGCTGAGGTAGCCGGCGACGACCAAGCCGATGACGACCAATAGCGCCTGGAATCGGCGAGCGGGCGCGCCGCGGCCGACCTTAGATTTGTATCCCTCGTCAATTGTTGATGTCATCGCGCCCTCGCTCGATTCACTCAATGCCGCGCAGCAGCAGGACTTCCAGTTCGCCGCCGGCAGGTACAAGCGTCTGGTCTTCAGGAATGATGGCCAAACCATCAGCCAGCACCATCGACATCAGCGCGCCGGAGCTTTGGATGCCGGTGGAGCGCGCGACAAAGCAGTCGCCTTCGCGCCGCACCGTGACGCGAGCATAAGTGCGCCGCCCGTCCGAGCGTATATCGTCGGTTATCGTCGCCTTGATCGTCCGCTGCGCCACCGATCGCCCAGCAATCTTCGCCAGTGCTGGACGGACGAGCACCTCAAATGTCACCATAGTCGAGACCGGGTTGCCTGGCAATCCAAAGAAAGGGACACCGCAAATCGTGCCATAAGCGAGCGGTTTGCCGGGCCGCATGTTGATTCGCCAAAAGTCAATCTCGCCAAGCTCGTCCATGACGACGCGCACCAGGTCGGCGGCGCCCACCGAGACGCCGGCGGTGCTGATAATCAGATCGGGGTTGATGTCCAAGGCGCGGCGATAAAGCGCGCGGATAGAGGCGAGACTGTCTTTAGCGATCGGCAGGCGAATGGGAAGGCCGCCCGCGTCTCGGATTAAGCCCGCCAATGTGTAGCCGTTGGTATCGCGGATCTTGCCGGGGCCAAGCTCATCGTAAATATCGACCAGTTCGTCGCCGCTGCTGAGGATGACGACCTTGGGCTGGCGGATGACCGCGACGCGCGGTCGTCCGATACCGGCGATCATGCCGATTTCGGCGGCGCCGATGACAGTTCCGGCGGTCAAAATAGTTTCGCCCGTCTTGATGTTTTCGCCGGCGAGGCGGATATTTTCGCCACGAGTCAATCGCTTGAAAAGGCGAACTTCAGCAGGAAGCGGGCTATTTTCGCCTTTACTCCAATCATCGTCGGTGTCTTCGACCGGGATAACCGCGCTGGCGCCCTTTGGAATGGGCGCGCCGGTCATGATGCGGGCGGCTTGACCCGCTTCGAGTCGGCCATCGGGAGCGCCGCCAGCCATGATGTCCATTGTTACCGCAAGCGTGGCGGGCATGGGCGGGCTGGCGCCGGCGCTGTCCTCGTAGCGAAGGGCGTAGCCATCCATGGCTGAATTATCGAAGGGCGGCAAATCAATGGGAGAGACGATGTCCTCGGCGAGGACGCGATCGTATGAATCGGGCAGCGAGACAGTCTCCGCCTCGAGCGTCTTCATGTCGGCGAGGATGTTTTTTAGGGCGACATCGACATTGAGCAGCGGGTTCACGGCGCTCCTTTCAAGTGTCAGTTACGAGGGCGCATTATAACATAATTCCTAAGCTGCTTTGGCGCAGCGAGACTGGGGAGTGGTGAATTTCATTGATAGCGCGACAAACCCCCATCCCCCGGCCCCTTG
>JAPPFH010000072.1 GCA_028875185.1 Chloroflexota bacterium
CCCCCCCCCCCCCCCCCCCCCCCCCCCCCCCCCCCCCCCCCCCCCAATGTTAAGAAATGGTTAAGAAAACGCCTGGCGCGGCTGGATATGTTCATGGCGCTCCCTCCTGATTCAAGCGGGCGCGAATCCGACATGACAGGCTCTCTTTCAACTAGGCAGGCGGTTGATGATGATGGCGGCCGCGGCGATGATGACGCCACTGACAGCTATACCCGTACGTATCAGCCAAGCCGCGAGTTGTTTCATGTGGTCTTGCCATTCCTTCCGCAGCTGCTCAGATTGAGCGGCAAGCCGTGTGTCGAACAGTTCGCTTTGGGCATTGAGGTCTTTGCTGAATTGCTCGGATTGGGCATCCAGCCGCGTGTTGAACTGTGCGGATTGGGCATCCAGCCGCGTGTTGAACAGTTCGCTTTGGGCGGCAATTTGCTTTTGCGTGGCGGCATGCAACCCCTCCAGGCGCGCAATATCTTCCTTGGTCGCCAAGAAGGGGCTTTCCGTCTCGCGGGCGCTTTCCAAGCCGGAGACGCGCTGCGTCAAGTCGCGGACTTGCTCGACAACCCGAGCCTGCGAGAATTGTTCCAAAGCTTCAACGCGCTATTCTAAAACTGGATCGTTTTCCGCCACGTCAATTTACCAATAGTCATGGACACGATTGAATGTAGATTATAGGCGCGGTTTGACTGAATCGCAAGCGCCGTGCTCCAAGAGCAGTGTATCGAATTCGGTTGAAATCCTTTGAGCCGATCCTCGGATTATATCATCAACCTCAAACAAGTAAGATTTTGTAGGGGCGGCCAGGGCAATCGCATCAAATTGAAATGGCGCTGAAAACAACTGCTTTCCCCACAACTTTCGTAATCTGTAGGGGCGATTCTGTGAATCGCCCGCATAATTTAGGCTATCTTCGTGGGCGACACACAGTGTCGCCCCTACATTTTCCTTTATTTTCGTGGCGATCGGCGCGAAATGATTTTGATGCGATTGCCCAGGATTTCGCCAAGGTTGGGGGTGAGCGGGCGCGTTTCGCGCCAGACAGCGCCAATGCCATCGGCGTGATTTTCGAGTATACTCGTTGTAAATGACCATAGCGGCATAGCGAGAGGCTGCATGTCCGAAGCGCAAGCGGCGGCGACCAATCTGATAGCCGAACTGAGGCAGTTGGAAGAGCAGTTGGATGAGGTGCGCAAGACGCTGGAAGCGCAGCGGGAACAGTTGCGCCGCCGGCGCCTGGCGATGCCCGCGGCCATCATTAATAACCTGGAGATGCTCAAGCAGGATTTCAAACGGCTGGAAAACAATGTGCTTGAAGAGCAGACCGAGCTGCGCCAACTGCGGGCGCTCTCGGAGATGTCCACGCGCATTACCAACTCGCTGAATGTGGATACCGTCCTAGGCGAGACGATGGAACTTGTCATCGTGCTGACCAATGCCGAACGCGGTTACATCGTCTTATCGAACGAGGAAACCGGCGAGTTGGAATTCCGCATTAGCAGCGAAAGCGGCCTCATGGGGCGCGCTATGGAATCGGGCGACCGTCCGCAGATTAGCATGACCGTCGTTAACGAAGTCATGTCGACCGGGGCGCCTTTGCTGGCCGATAACGCCTACCAAGACGAGCGGCTTTCGGAGAATCAGAGCATCATCAACTTCACCTTGCGCTCGGTCTTGTGCGTGCCGCTGCGCTACAAAGATCGGGTCACCGGCGTCGTCTACGTAGATAATCGCCTGGTGGCCGGCATCTTCACTGAGCGCGAACTGAAGCTGATGATGGCATTCGCCAATACCGCGGCTGTGGCGATCGCCAACGCCCGCATGTATATGCGCGCAGAGCAAATCCTGGCTGAGATCACCCAGGTCAAGGAGTTGATGGACAATATATTCTCTTCCGTAGGCAGCGGCATCATCGCCATCGATAGCAATGACCTCGTCCACACCTTCAACCGCGCCGCCGGTGAAATACTCGATCTGCGGCCCGAGGTGGCCGTCGGCTTCGATGTCGCGCAAGTGATGAAGAACGCCGCTCTCGAGCTGGAAGACCATCTGGCGCATGTCAAACAGAATGACGCGGATCACTCGCTTGAACTAAGCGCTGAGCTGCCGGGGCGGGGCCAGGTGGCTTTGGCGCTCTCCCTGTCGCCGCTGAAGGACAGCAACGATATGACCCAGGGCGTCGCCATGGTGATGGATGACGTCACTCATTTGCACGAGCACGAAACCACAATCAACGCCATGAAACGGATTTTGCCCGAGGGTATGGTTGATCAGATCAATGAGATCGCCAATATCGAAATGGGCGGCTTGCGGCGCGAAGTCACTTGCCTTTTCGCCAATGTGCGCCCCTGGGTCACGCTGCCGGATGTCGCCCCAAGCGAAAAGCTGCGGATCCTGAATCAATACCAGGCGATCGCCACCGCCTGCATTCATGAATGCGGCGGGATAATCGACAAGTACATGGGCAACGAAGTGATGGCGCTATTTAACACCCAGCTCAATCCCGATGCGCGTCACGCCCAAATGGCGCTTGAATGCGGCCTGCTGATGCGCGAACGCTTCGTCGATCTCTATCGTGAAATGAACATCAATCCCGACCCGCATTACTACATCATCGGCATGTTCACCGGCGTGGCGACCCTCGGCAACGTCGGCAGCTTTCAGCGGCGCGAATTCACTGCGCTTGGCAACAGCATCAACACAGCCAAACGCATCCAGGAAAACGCCGCGCGCGGAACCATAACCATCGTGCAGCAGACGCTGGATCATATCCTGGCGAACCAAGACGGGGGATGCAGTTACGACCTTCGCCCGCGCGATCCCATCTCTGGAAAAGGGCTCTCGGTCGCCATGCCCGCGTATGAAGTGAGTCGAAGCGCATGAATGAAGCGGCTGCCACAACCGGATTCAGCGCGCTTCAAACCCAATTGAAGGCGCTTAAGACGCGCGCTGAAGAGATGAAAACGCTGCTTGAGCAGCAGCAGGAATTGCTGCGCCGCCGCGGCATTAGCCTGCCCGCAAACGCCATCGACCGGCTCTGGGCGATCCGCTCCAACATTGACCGACTGTCGGTCTCGCTGGTGGATACGCATATGCAGCTGCGGCAACTGCGGCGCCTGGCTGAGACGACCGCCCTGGTCAATTCGGCGCAGGAAACTGATCAAGTGCTCAACGAAGTAATGGAGACGGTCATACAATTGACGCAGGCTGAACGCGGTTATATTGTGCTGCGGAACCCTGAAACCGGCGAGCTGGAATTCACCGTCGCGCGCGGGCTTAGCGCCGAGGAAACCGCTGCCGGCGGCCGCATCGTCAGCTGGTCAGTCATCAATATGGTGGCGGAGAGCGGCGAGCCTTTGCTGACAGTCAACGCCGGCGCTGACGAGCAGTTCAGCCATAGCGAGAGCATCGCTGGCTTCAGTCTGCTCAGCATTTTGGCTGTGCCCTTGATCGCGCGCGATGAGGTGATCGGCGTCGCTTATTGCGACAATCGGATCATGGCGGGTTTATTCAAAGAAAATGAATTAAGTCTGCTGACCAGCTTCGGGCAGCAGGCCGCCGTCGCCATCGAGAATGCGCGCCTTTTTGAAGACATTCGCGCGCAGCTGGCTTTGATTGAAGAGATGCAGGTGCGGCTGTCGAATATCTTCGCCTCGATCGGCTCCGGCGTCATCACCGTCAACGGCGAGAATTGCGTCCTCGTCTGCAACGAAGCGGCGGAATTGATCACCGGCACGACCAATGCCAAAGCCTGCGGCATGCCTCTAAACGCGGTGCTGCCCCAGGTCACCGAGAGCTTCTACGATTCGGTCGAGCGCGTTCGCCACGAACGGATGCAGCATATCTGGGCGGAGCGCTTCGAACATCTCGGGCGCCAGCGTTATTGGCAGGTTGTCGCCAGCCCCCTGCGTGGCGACGACCAGGTCAATCACGGCGTCGCTATCGTCATTGACGACCTGACCGAGCGCAAAGAACAAGAAGAACAGCGCCGGCTCCTGGGCACCTTTGTGCCCGAAGCGCTGCTGGAAAACATCGGCTCGATTAGCGAGCTGGACACCAGCACCGCGGAACGAACGATTTCGGCGATGTTCGCCGATGTCGATGGTTTCACCGCCTTCAGCGCGTACTTGCAGCCGGAAGACCTGATGCGCATCATAAACCGCTATCTAGGCGCGGCCAGCGAGGCGATCAACGAGCATGACGGCATCGTCGATCAATACCTCGGCGATGCGATCAAGGCGCTTTGGAATACGCAACTGAATCAACAGGACGACCATGCGGCGCAGGCGGTGCGGGCGGCGCTAGCGATTATGCGCGAAGTTGAGGCGCTGCACGAAGTGGTCGATGAACAGCACACCCTGCGCTTCTGCATCGGCATCCATACTGGGCATTCGGTGCTGGGCATGGTGGGCGGCGCCAACCGCGTCGAATTCGCCGCGCTGGGCGAGGCGCCCGATGTCGGAAAGTTCCTGCAAGAAAACGCCGAGCCGGGTGAGATCATCATCAGCGCCGCGACCTACGAATTGGTCAAGGATCACGTCCATGCCGAAGCGATGCCCACGCGCAAGCCAAAAGCCGGCTTCGAGCGTATCAACACGATCTACCGCGTCCTCACGCGCGGCGCAGCCGACAATGGGGCGCAGGGCGGGCAACCAACCCCAGCCCCCAGCTCCCTCCCGACGGGTCAGAGTCTACGCGACCCCGACGAGTCAGGGAGGGGGAGCTGAATGAAAGAGGCAGAGGCGCCTGGCGCGCCCGTCACAGCGCTTGCCGCCCGTCGCCTCCGCCCAAAAAAACGCTCTACGTTTCGCTTTTCGAATCAGTGTCGGCGCGGTCATAAACAAGGCGGGTGATGATCCTGAGTAGCCTGGGCGCTATAGACAAGACGAATCGGCTCAAGCTGGCTGGTTTGGCGTTGCTGGCGGCGATATTGCTGGCGGCTATCGGCTATCAGGCTTATAGCGCAGAGCGCGCCTACACGTTGGTTTTGAGCGTCTTTGCCACGCGCTTCCTGGGCATATTCGTCGAGGCGGTTCCCTTTCTGTTGCTGGGTTCTATAACATCGGGATTAATCGAGACTTTCATCAAATCGGACGATATCATGCGCTATATGCCGCGGAATCGGCTGGGCGCGGCGCTTGGCGGCGCTTTCCTGGGCTTGGTTTTCCCCGTCTGCGAATGCGGTGTGGTGCCGGTCGCGCGGCGGCTCTTCAAAAAAGGCAGTCCCGTTTCGCTCGGCGTCGCTTTTCTGCTGGCGGCGCCCTTTATGAACCCAATCGTCTTCGCCAGCACATATATCGCCTTCGGCTTCGGTCCCGTCTTCATCGGTCGCATCATCGTCACTATCCTGGTCGCCGTCATCGTCGCCGTCGTGGTCGGCAGCATGGCGAAACGATCCGCCGTGCTCAAGCCGATTTCGCTGGCAGGCGAACACCACGATCACGCCCATTGCGATCACGAAGCGCTTTCGACGCGGGCCAAACTGATGAGCGCGCTGACGATTGCCGGCGACGAATTCTTCGAGATGGGGCGCTTTCTGATCTTCGGCTCGATTTTGGCGGCGCTGATGCAGACGCTCGTGCCTCAGGAGAGCCTGCTGTCGCTGGGCACGGGTCCGATCCTATCAGTCGTCTTCATGCAGATTCTCGCCTACGTGCTCAGCGTCTGCTCAACCGTGGACAGCTTTTTGGCGCTGGCTTTTGTCAACACATTCACGGCCGGCGCCATCGTCAGCTTTCTCAGTTTCGGTCCAATGGTGGATATCAAGAGCACGCTGATGTTCACCGGCGTGTTCCGCCGCCGTATCGTGCTCTACCTGGTTCTGCTGCCTTTCGTAATGAACCTGCTGTCGGGCGCCGTGATCAATCTCTTATTGGGTTACGCATGATGCGAAGTCTAAAAGCGAGGGCAGGGCAATGACGGCGGCGCAGCACGATCATCAATCGCCAGTGGACCGTATCGCCTGGGCGAAATCGCTCATCCTTTTTGGCATGGGCATCTATCTGGCGCTGCTCATCCTGACCGGCAACCTCGACAACTACATCAATCAGCGCTTTGCCTGGCTGGTCGTAGTCGGCGCGCTGCTATTTATTGTTCTGGCGCTGACGACGCTGAATGGCAGCCTGAAACCCAAGCGGCATGACCACGAACATCATCATTATCACATCTCTTGGGATATCATTCTGGTGGTCGCCTTCCCGCTTCTGCTAGCGGTTTTGATTCCCTCACGGGCGCTGGGCATTGAGGCGGTGAACGGCGGCGTGAGCTTGAGCCCGGTCGGCATTGCTGGGGTGGCGCGCAGCCCGCTCGACCGCAACATCCTTGATTGGCTGCGCGAATTCGACCGCGCGTCCACGCCCGCTCAATTCAACGGGACGGCGGTGGATGTGACCGGCTTCGTCTATCGCGAGCCGAGTCATCCTGACGGTGGATTCATGCTGGCGCGTTTTACCATGAGCTGCTGCGTCGCCGATGCCTTCCCGATCGGCATGCCGGTGATAGCAGCCGCGGGGGAGGAATATACCGCCGGTGAATGGCTGCGGGTCGGCGGTCAGCTGAAGGCGTCGGCATTTGGCGCTGAGATTTTGCCGATCGTGTTTGCCGATTCTATCGAGCGCGTCGATGAACCGCGCCAGCCCTATCTGTATCCCTAAGCGATTGACGCCAATATGAAGCCGGACAAGCTCGATCTCGCCGTTGTCGCAATTGTTTGCGTCTGCCTTATCGGGGTGGCGGCGGCCGCCTGGTTGATGGATCCCGCGCGCCAGCCGACCCGCGTCGCCTTCCTCTTTCCGGCGACCAGCGGGACGCAGAATGTCTGGATGGCGGATATCGATGACCCCGCCGCCCAGCAGCAGCTCACATTCAGCGAATACGGCGTCTTCGATTTCGACTTCAGCGCCGATGGCCGTTGGCTGGCTTTCGCCGAGCGGAGCGCGGTTGGCGCCGTCACCCTGCGCCTGCTTGATCTCGCCACGAGCCGCCTGACAGACTTGGTCGATTGCGTCGCGCTAAAGGCGAACTGCACCACACCGGTTTTCAGCCCCGATGGCAAATGGCTGGTTTATCAACGCGCCGAGTCGCTTGGCGGGCGTTATGGTCTGCCGCGCATCTGGCTCGTCAGTATGATGAGCGCTGAATATGACACCGTTGCGCTCATTGCGGATAAGCAGGTGGTCGGGCATAGTCCGATCTGGTCGGCTGACAGCAATACGGTTGCCTTTTACAGCGCCGATGTGACGCAGCCGGGCATCCTGATTTACGACTTCATCCCGCGCGGCGATGTCGATGTACAGCTGCGCTTCATTCCGTCATCGCACGGCACAATGGGCGCGCTCGCGCCGAATGGCGCGCAGCTGATCTTCCCCGAACTCAGCCGCCGCGGCGAGCAATTCTTCACCCATCTGCGCATCGCTGATCTGTCGGCGAAGTCATTCGCCGCCTTCACCGACCCGCAAGGGCCTAGCGATGATGTCGCCGCGCAATGGAGCCCGGATGGCGAGACGATCGCCTTTGCCCGGCGCTACACCGATGAGCGCTGGACGCCCGGTCATCAACTCTATCTGAAACTGGTTTCGGCATCCGAAGATGATCTCATTCCAGTCGCTTATGAGCCGCGCTACACGACATCTTATTTCCGTTGGAACGGGACCGGCGATCGCTTGGTCATGCAGCGCTTCCCGCTCATTCGCGACGAAGCGAGCGAGGATGGCCCCGCGCTGCCCGAAATCTGGGTGCACGATCGCGCAAGTGGCATCAGCCGCAAGATTGCCGAAGATGCCTTCGTGCCGCAATGGGCGGGCGCGTGAGCGCTGCGGAATGGGCTCGATTCACCACAGAGGACGGGAGGCGGCACAGAGGTCTCAGAGGGCGATTGGTAACGAGCGCATTTGCGCAAGCGCCGATTACGCCATACGAAACCGGACTCGTCTACGCGCAATCCCATTTTCCTCTCTGTCCGCTGTGTTCCCTCTTTTGCGCAGTGGTGAAGCGTTATCAGGGTCGCTGGTAGCTGAACGAATGGACGCGTCCAGCTGGCGCCTAGCGGAAGCCATACCGGGTAAAAGTGCGAGCCATGCGCATTGACCACCTCTCACTGACGAACTTTCGCAATTATGCGCGGCTGGAATTCAGCCCGCCGGCGGATCGCCCGGTGGTGCTCGTTGGCGAGAACGCCCAAGGCAAAACCAGCGCGTTGGAGGCGATCTATTATTTGGCGACATCAACTTCGCCTTATACAACCAGCGACCGTCAATTGATCCACTGGCGCACGGAGCATGATCCGATTCCGTTCGCGCGTTTGTCAGCCGAAATCGGCGGCTCGCATGGCGCCTATCACAAGCTTGATATCACGCTCATGCTCGATATGACGGCGGGCGGGGCGCGCTTTAAAAAAACTGTCAAGCTCAACAATGTCGATAAACGCGTGATGGATGTCGTGGGCTTGCTGAATGTCGTGCTCTTCCTGCCGCGCGACCTGTCGCTGGTAGAGGGCTCGCCCAGCGATCGCCGCCGTTTCATGGATGGCACGCTGCGCCAGGTCGATGTCGAATACCTGCTGGCGCTGAACGAATACGAGAAAATCCTGCCGCAGCGCAATGCCTTGCTCAAACGCATCGGCGAAAAACGCGCAGCCCCGGTCGAGCTGGAATTCTGGGACGAGCAATTGGCAGCCAGCGGCGCCGTCATAATCGCCGGGCGCCTGCGCTTCCTGCGCAAGCTGGATATGATGGCGCGCGCCGCGCACAATGCCTTGACCGGCGGGCGCGAAACCCTGAGCCTCAAATATCTGCCCAGCATCCTACCCGCGCCAGAGGGAGATAGCAGGCAGCTCGCATTTGATGTCAGCGGGCTTGATCTCGGCGCGCAGTTGACGGCGGCGGAGATAAAGCCGCAGTTTCTGGAGCGCTTGCTGGCGCAGCGCCGCGTGGCAATCGGACGGGGCCTCACCATCGCCGGACCGCATCGCGATGAGTTCCGCCTCTTCATCAACGAGCGCGATTGTGGCTTGTACGGCAGCCGCGGGCAAGCGCGCACCGCCGTCATGGCGCTGAAATTCGCCGAGCTCGCATGGATGCGCGATCAAATTGGCGAACCCCCGCTCTTCTTGCTCGACGAAGTGGTGGCTGAATTGGATAGCAGCCGGCGCGCCTTTCTGCTGGAGCGGCTGGACGGCGAGGCGCAGACGCTGGTGACGACCACCGAACTCGAAATATTCAGTCCCGCTTTTTTGAATCGGGCGAGCGTTTACCAGGTCAAGAACGGACAAATTGGGGAAGACGCGCGTTGATGCCGCTCGGCCTGTGAGAGCGCGCAAACGTATACGGCTTGTCCGATATCGGGTGATTGACCCGCAATTCTACCCCCCATCCCCCGAAGGTCTATGTCTATGAACTTGCCCCCTTGCCGCAGCGCAGTGTCTACGCGCGCCCCACAAGGAGGGAAGGGGGGTTTGCCGGCGTCTTCGCGCATGTTTAAGCCCCTCCCTCTTGGGGTCGCGTAGGACGCGCGACTATTTGGTCGCCTCACGATAGAACATACGGTCTAAACTTCATTCCATATCCCTATTAGCGAGAGGAAATGGCATGGCTTGGACAACGCCCAAGACCTGGTCGAGCGAACCGCTGACCTCGATCGACCTCAATACCTATGTGCGAGACAATCAGAACCACTTGAAAGACCGGCTGGACGCAGGCGTCAATCGCGTCATCAGTGAAGGGCAGATGCTTAGCACAACGGCAAACGATTTCGTCGATGTCGACGCGACGAAACTGGCGCTTACTTTGACGACTCACGGCGGCGATGTGCTGCTGGGTTTTACGGGAACGGTGCAGCATACCCGCGGCAACGCTACCTCTTACTTCAATGTGGCGGTGGATGGCGTGGATTATATCGCTGATGACGGGCTTGTCGGCCTGAGGAACGCGTATAGCGGGGACACTATCAAGATAAAACCTTTGTCTTTTGTCTTGTTGATCTCGGGTCTCAGCGCTGGCAGCCACAGCTTTAGATTGCGCTGGAAGACTTCAGCCAACAATACCGCGAGCATGGATGTGGTCAACTTGCATCCGCAATTCTGGGCGAAGGAGATTTAGCGCATGGATATCATCAGTCAGAACATTGTTGACGCGCGTCTGCTTGATGCGGTGGCGCGGGCGGCGCTGGGTAACGCGACTTGCGGTGTTTCGACCGGCGCCGATTCCCGGATTCACTTGCTCTCCAAGAACTTGCCGGAGCAGCAGCGCGCCAGTGATGTGCTGAACCGCTTCGGCACGCTGCGCCTAAGGTCTTCGGCGACGAGTCTGAGGGCAGGAGAGGCCGATCCAGTAATCGCTTGTCGCGATGCGCGCATCGGCGGCGACGCGCGGCTCGGCTATCTGGCGCTGCGCGCCGGTGAAGAGCATATGCGCGGGGAGCTGAATGTCGCGAATGGCGAATGCTCGCTGACTTTGACGCAGCCAACCGCCGCTCCATATACCGTTTTCTTGTACCGATTACGGGGAGACTACGCCAGCGGCGCCATCGAAATCCGCGTCGATGGCGCCTAATTTAACCTAGTATCGAGAATCCCAAAAGCGAAGGAGATGTCATGGACTTTGAGCAAGTGTTTCAAATGCTGGTGCTGGCGGTCGTCGTGCTGGTTTACTGGTGGTCTTATCGCAGTTTCCCCCCGGGCGAAACCGCCAAGTTGATCGAGCGCCTGGGCGAGGTCAGCCAACGCACCGAAAGCCGCCTGGATGACCTTCTGGTGGACATCGCCCGGCTGCTCAACGAGATGCGCCCGCCAGTCGAAGAAGAGCAGCCCGAGGCGCAATCCTGAGGCCAATCGTCACGAATATGCCGGGCGCCCTCCGTATTGAGTCGCAACAGATCAGCAGCGCCGAAACACAGAATCTGTAGGGCTTGTCCGGTACTGTAGAACGCCTGATTTCCGCACGTCTTACCCCATCCCCGGCCCTTCCCCAGTGAACTAGGGAAGGGTGACTCGACGGCAGAATTGGGATATTGGGGCGCCATAACAGACAGAAATCTGTACTTCCGAGCGCCCGGCAAGAGTGCTCCCCCTTCCTTAGCTTGCTGGCGCGCGTAGACACAGCACTGCGGGAAGGGGGTTGGGGGGATGGGGTGTAATCGGCGAGGCAGCTTAGCCCAGTACCGGACAAGCCTTGTAGGGGCGAGCGTACCCAGTGTCTACGCGCGGCATGGGCGACCCAATGGGTAGCCCCTACAATTCCTTGGTGTGGCGAGGGCGACCCAATGGGTAGCCCCTACAAGGCTTGATTGGTATTACAAGACCGGCATGAAAAATGGGCAGAATACTGCATGACAGATCCTAATAACGAGACGAAATCGCAATCTGTGTACTGTTTCGCACTGGGCTAAGCTCCCCTTCCCTCATTTTGGGGTAAGGGGCTGGGGGATGGGGGCAGAAAATCAGGCGATTTTCGCTAATACCAATCAAGCCTTACAATCTCGTTGCGGCTCAGGACGATTCCTCATCATCATAGGGGTCGAGGCCGAGGCGGGTGTCTTTGCGGATCGCCTGCCGCCAGGGTTTCTTGGCGCTGCCCTGGTAACCCAATTCGCGCAGCCGCTCCAGTTCCAAGCGCTCCAATTCACCCGCCACGGAGACGTAATCGGCTGGCGGGATCGGGGAATCGCGTCCGGCGCCATCGCGATAAACATAACCGGCGCCAGCGCACCAATCGCAGTCTTCGACCTCGCCACTGAATTCGTCTTCAAACCAGCCGAAGCCGTCACACGAAGCGCAGCGGATGATTCTCTCGCCAATCGCGCTCATCTCCCCACCGCCGCCCCGTCCGTCTTGTCTCCCCTGGCGCTAGCGAGCGCCAGTTCAAAGAGCTGGCGATAATCTTCGATGTGCTTCCGCGGCGAGAAAAAGCCGTCGGCGAATTCGCGCGCTTTCTCACCCATCGCCTTTACATCATTCTCATCATCATAGATACGACGAAGCGCCGCGGTCAATTCGGCTTCGTCGCCCGGCTCGACCAGGTAGCCGTTTACACCGTCAGTGATCATATCGGGGATGCCGCCGACGCGGCTGCCTATCACCGGGATGTCCAGCAGCATCGCCTCCACCACCACGCGCCCCATGCCTTCAGATAGCGATGGCAGGACCAGGACACGGGCGGCGGATAAGCGCGACGCCAGCTCGCGCTGCGATACCGCGCCAGCAAAACGCACGCGGCTATCGATGCCGAGCTCAACCGCCTGTCGCCGCAGCGATGCGGCATAAGCGGCATTCTCGGCGCCGCCGACCAGATGCAGCATTGCGCGCGGGTGATCCAGCGCGTCAAAAGCGTTCAGGAGATGATGCAAGCCCTTGCGCGGTATCAGCGCGCCGGCGTAAACAATATCCGCCGCCGCTTCAATCGGGACGCGCCGCTCCATTTGCCGAAACACCTCGGTATCGCTGAAAGCCATGAAGCGCGCTTGCGGCAGCTCGGGCGCATAGTGTCGGGCGCGCGCCGCGGTCGACGAAGATACGACGCGCAGGGCATCAGCGCGGCGAAAGGCATAGCGCGCAGTCGCCAGCATCAGCTTGCGGTACAGCCCCGGCAGCGGAATCGCTCGTTGCAAGAAAACATCTTCCTCGAAATTGTTGTGATTCTCGATGATCAGCTTGGGGCGTCGGCCCAGCAGGCTTGCGATGCCCGCGGCAAATGCGCCGATTGCGCCTTCATAAGGGCTCTGCGCCACGATGATCGCGCCTTGATAACGCAGGACAAGCGCAATTAATAGAAGGGGCGCAAGGCTGAAAATCGTCAAGTAACGCAACAGCGAGGGCTGTGGCTGCGGCAGCAGGTAAAACCAAACCTGTTCCTTAAACACTCTCGGGCGCAGCGAAGTCGAAAATCCGATGACGTGAATTTCGTACCGATCCAAACGCGTCATCAGTTGCCATTTGCGGGATGCGGTGGCGTCCAAAGGCTTGCGGTAGCGCGCGCTGCTGATCCAGCAAACGGTCTTTCGGCTTTCAGGCACGGCGGCTTCCCGGCTTCAGCGCGAATATGCGCATACAAATTATCCAGCCAGCCGTCAATCCAGCCGGATTCCGCATAGGGTCGGCCGCCTGATCAGGACCGGCGCTAATCGGCCCGCTTATCGCTATGGACGATGACCTCCGCGCCCGCGCGCTTCGGCGAGTCGTCAAGCTTCAAGACAGATTCCAGCACGATGGATACCGCCGCCATGACCATGCCGCCGAGGATGGCGGTGAAGATGCCGCCGTCGATCGTCAGCCGGTCGCCCGCCAGCGAATCGGTGATCATGAGCATAAAGCCGTTGATGACGAAAATGAACAGACCGAGCGAAAAAAGCACCGCCGGGCAGGTCAGCACAATCAGCAGCGGTTTCAGCAGCGAGTTCACCAAGCCGAAGATCAAGCCGATGATCAGCAGTGTACTGATATCGTTGTTCGCGATGTGAATATTCGGGATCAGCAAGGCGGTGACGGCAATCGCAACCGCGTTGATCAAGACCCGGATTAGAAATTCTTTCATTTGCCCGCCCTCGTAGCTGAATATCGCGGCTTCACTATAACCCGTATACGTCCGCGCAACACTGCCGGTTTCGGTTAACGGCGGCGGCGGATCAAGAACAGCAGCAGCAGCAAAAGCAAGCCGCCGAGCACAGCCGCAATCGCAATGGCGGTGTCGAGTGTTTGCGGCTCATCCGCGCTCGGCGCGTCAATCTCGGTGATGATCACCGGCGTCAAGCTCGGCTGGGCGGTCGGCTCGGAAACGGAGGTCGCCGTCGGCGCGTCCGTGGCCGTGACCGCGACCGCGGTCGGCTCGTCGGTAGGCGTGTCGGTCGCCGTCAATTCGGCAGTTGCCGTTTCCGTCTCCACTTCCGATGTGGCTTCCGCATCCAGCGCGATCTGCGCGACAGCGGTCAAGCTCGATTCCGCCTCGGCGGTTTCGGTGGAATCAGGCGTCGCTGTATTTGTCGGCGTGTCCGTTGGCGTGTCCGATGGCACTGGCGTATCAGTTGGCGTGTCCGTCGGAATCGGCGTATCGGTCGGCGTGTCCGTTGGTACTGGCGTATC
>JAPPFH010000093.1 GCA_028875185.1 Chloroflexota bacterium
TCTGCACCTTGTCGGTACGCTCATATGGCTACGATAAAATGTCAACAGAACCTAAGCAACCGATGGCAGTAACGGCAAAAGAGGTCAAGGCGCTGCGAGACAAGACTGGCGCCGGACCGCTGGATTGCAAGAAAGCGCTGGAGCAGCACCATGGCGATATGGACGCCGCGGCCGAATACTTGCGCGAAAAGGCGCTCAAAGACGGCATCAAGCTGCAGGGAAAGGGGCGCCGCGCGGATGAAGGCGTCATCGGCAATTACTTGCACTTCGACAATCGCCTGGCGGTGATCGTCGAAGTCAACTGCGAGACCGACTTCGTCGCCGCCACCGACCAATTCAAAGCCTTCGCCAAAGACATCGCCATGCATATCGCCAATATGAGCCCCAAATACGTCAAGCGCGAAGATGTGCCGGACGATGTTGTGGCGGCGGAAACCCGCCTGCAATTGGAGCGCGCGCTTGAAGAAGGCAAGCCCGAACATATTGCGGAGAAGATTGTCGCCGGCAGGATGAACAAATGGTACGAAGACATCGTGCTGATGGAGCAATCTTTCATTAAAGACGATGACAAGACGGTGGGGCAATACTTGCAGGAAACGGTCGCCGAAGTCGGCGAGACGATCAACATCGGCCGTTATCAACGCTTCGCAATCGGCGGCGAGGGTTGAGCCCTTGCGCGGAACACTCGGCTTATCGCGCTTCCGCAGGCCTGCGCGCCGAGCCCTCATGGGGATAAGACCGGGGCTCATGCCTTTTGACTTGCAGTCGCGGCATGAAACTAACTGATACTGACTGGGATATCCGACTCTTCATCTACAATTCGCTGGTCGCGAGCGGTTGCGCGCCCGATGTAAAGGCGATTTCCGCCCAATTTGGGATTTCACCAGACAAGGCGCGGAACGCATTGCGGCGATTGCGCGCTGCTCATGCCTTGGCGCTGCGGGCCGGAAGCGGCGATATCCTCATGGCGAATCCGCTGTCGGCCGTCCCTACCGACTATCGTGTGCTGATTGGCAATACCGCGCTGTACGCCAACTGTGCCTGGGATTCGCTGGGCATCCCCGCCATGTTGGGCGCCGACGCCCGCGTCAAAGCGCGCCATCCCCTGACTGGCGAGCTGATTGAGTTTCGCGTAGAAGACGGCCGGCTGCAAAACTGCCGCGACCATCTCGTGCATTTCGCCAAGCCCTTTAGGCATTGGTACGATGACATCATCGACACCTGAGAGACAATTCTGCTCTTCCGGTCGGAAGCGGAGATCAAGGAATGGTGTCGGATCGAAAGCCGCGAGCGTGGCGCCAAATTGACGCTCGATCAAGTGTGGGAGTTATCGCGGCGCTGGTATGGCGACCGCATGTCGCCGAGCTTCCGTGGCCTGGCGGCAGACGACGCCATCATGATTTTTCGCTCGCTCGGCTTAACCGACGACTTTTGGCTGATTCCGCCGAATTGATTTGCCTCTTGCCAGATTATCGGCGATTATGCTTTGTGGCAAAACACTAGGGAGCAATCATGGCTGCAAGTGGCAACTCGCCCTACAAGCGCATCTTGTTGAAGCTGAGCGGCGAAGCGCTCGCTGGCGAAAGCGGGATGGGCATAGATCCGCAAATGACGGCTTACATCGCCCAGCGCGTGCGCGCGGTTTACGAACTTGGCATGCAGGTCGCCATCGTCATCGGCGGCGGCAATTTATGGCGCGGCGAGCCAGCGGCGAAGCTCGGCATGGACCGCAGCACCGCCGATCACATGGGCATGATTGCTACGGTGATGAACGGTCTGGCGCTGCAAGACGCGATCGAACGTTTGGGAATCGTCACCCGCGTGCAAACCGCCGTGGAAATGAACTCGATCGCCGAACCTTATATACGCCTGCGCGCCATTCGACATATGGAAAAAGGGCGCGTCGTCATCTTGTCCGGCGGCATCGGCAGCCCCTATTTCACCACCGACTCGGCCGCCGCGCTGCGCGCCAGCGAAATCCACGCCGATGTCATCGTCAAAGCGACCAAGGTCGATGGCGTCTATTCAGCCGATCCCTTTGCAAATCCCGGCGCCGCGCGATATCGCCGGCTCAGCTACCAGGACGTGCTTGATCAGCAGCTGCGCGTGATGGATACGACCGCCTTCACCCTCTGCCAGGAAAACGCCATGCCAATCATCGTGCTCAATTTCTGGAATCCCCACGATCTGGTCAAAGCGCTGCAAGGCGATGAGGCGATCGGCACCGTCATCAGCGACAAGCCCGGTCTCCAGCCCGCGCTGCCCTTTTAATTGCGCTATATCGCATGGATATTGTAGGAGCGGTACTGTGTGTCGCTCAATTGAGACATTATCTGACGATGGGTGATTCAGCTCCGCGCGCAGGTCGCGTTGACACTGATGTCCGACGCAGCGGTTCATTCGCCGCTACAGGCCATTTATGGTAGAAGAGCGCGCCGCGATTATGAGCCAGCGAAAGAGAATCGCCGTCTTTTCGATGACGCCCCTATTCCCCGATTTCGCCATGGGCGGCGGGCAGGCGCAACTGAAAAAGGTGGCGCTGCATCTTGCTGAGCTGGGTCACCGCTTGACCATCCTCTCGACGCGGCGCGAAGGGTCGATGACGCCCTTCAAGTGGCATGACAATGTGGAAATCCGCCCGGTTCTACGCTTCAAACAGCCCTACCCCGAACCCTACTTCACGCCGATATACCATATCGCCAACGCCATGCGCTATATGGGCGAGGCGATCGCGGAGGCCGATGTTCATTACAGCCACGATGGCGGGCTGATATTCCCCTTCGTGTACCAGTCCATACCGACCGTGATCTCACTGCGGAGCATCATCTATCCGGAGACAATGCAGCACGCCTTTCTGTTTCAAGGCGACGAATGGATTCTCCCATCAGACCATACGCGCGCGTCTTACGAAGCGGCGGTTTCTCAATTCTCGCCCGCTGTGCGCGAACGAATGCACACTATCCACAATGGCTTCGATTGGGATTTTTTCCGCTACACGCCGCCCGCCGACATCTTTGAAGTGATTCCGGCCGAGGTCGCCGCCCACCCGCTGATGCTCTTCCCCCATCGCCCCGATGTCAATAAAGGCATCTACGAAGTTGTCGAAGTGGCGCGGCGCCTCGCGCGCGATATGGGCTGGGACGACCTGCGCGTGCTCGTGCCCCGCTGGCTGGATGCCGAGAGCGACCCGCTCAACCGCGCCTATTACGACAAGCTGCGTCGGACTATCAGCGAAGCCGGCTTGAGCGATATCTTCGTTTTTCACGACTGGATCAGCGAAGCGCTCATTCCGCAATACTACTCCCTGGCCGATGTAACCATGTGCATTGGCCACTGCGTGGAGACCTTCGGCAATACGCCGTTTGAATCGCTTGGCTGTGGCACGCTCCCTATCGTTTCTCGCGTCGCAACGTATCGCGATTTGCTGCCGGATGAATTAATCGATCGCGTCGACTACGGCGATATTGACGCCGCCGCCGCGCTCGCGCATTCAATCCTGAGCGAGCGCCGACGAACATCGCCCGCTGCCTTGAGCCACCTGAGTACGGAGTTTTCGCAGGCGTCGATGGTGGGCCGCTTCGCCGATGTCATACTGAACGCGGAGAAAAAGCCGCCCCTGCGATATCGCCTGCCGGTCATAAATGACCAGACTGTGGTCAAGCTGGCGCCCTGGTGTTACATCTCTGAGAAGCGTGGCGTCTATCACGACTTCCGCGCCAGCTACCAGAGGGACGACGCGCTCGTCCGCCTCGCTTACGACTATCCTGCCGGCTTCCCCGGCGCGGCAATTGATGCGGCGCGGCTGCGCGCCTGGCTCGATGACGGTTATGTAGTCCCCGTGATTGAAACCTGATTTCGCCCTTTTGCCGCTGTGCCGCAAGACCGCCTCGCGACGGCGGCGCCGCTGCTACGTAGGTGAAATCAGCCGTGATATACTCAAATGCGCAGCCAGATTATGAGGACCGAGGGCGATGGCGGTCATTGCAGAGCTAATCCAAGCGGGCTTGCGCCTGAAACAAGGCGGCAACCTCGGTGGCGCAATTGAACATTTCAAGCAGCTTCACGCCACCTACCCCGATCACGCGCGCATAAAGTTCGAGTTGGCTGGCTGCTGGCGCGCATTTGGCGTGCCCGAGCAGGCGCTGCCCTTGTATCGCGAATTGCTCGCGCTGCCAAAGAGTCAGGGCTTGCCGCCCAAAGACATGCCCCGGCTTTACACGCAATTGGGCGCAACCTTGTTGGAGATGGGCGATAGCGCCGAGGCGCTCACCGTCATCGAAGAAGGCTTGCGGCTGCACCCGAGCTATCGTTCGCTGCGCGCCTGGCGCATCTTCGCGCTCTCGACCGCCGGTGAACCTCAGTCGGCGCTCCAGGATGCGCTGGAGCTGATGTTGGAGTCTTTGGCGCCATCGCGCTGGGATATATTCGAGGCGGAAATCAAGGACCAAGTCAAAGCGATGCGGGCTAGTTTGACTGAGCGGGACGCGCTGCCCAAAGCTAGATCCGTCGACCGGGAGGCATCGTCAAGCGCCAAACAAACGGATGCAAGCGCCGGAAACTCCGCAAGCGAACCGCCGCAAGAGGCGAGCGACGGTGAACCCAGCTCTCAACACAGCAGAATCGAGGTCACGAGCGAAGCCCTGAATGCGACCGAGACTGATGTGACCGTCAATCTCGTGAAACCGGCAAAGAAGAAGAAGCCCCGCCGCAATAAAAAGACGCGCCCGCAGATGGGCAAGAAAGCGGTCCGCATCGATATCAGCGGCGAATCGGACGCGCCCGAAGAGGAAGCGGACGAAGACGACAGTTCTGCAGCGGCCGGCGCCCTAAAGATTCCGATCGACCCGGATTGACCTAGACAGCGTCTTATTCCTCCTTGCGCTCGGCGGCGAATGCGTTCTTAAGCCTCGACCGCCTTCTGTGCCCAAGCGCGGGTTCAGATTGCGCGCGTCCTAACCTATAATGCTCGCGGCTCGCCAGCGAGAGAAAGAATCGATATGCCCGTCATTTTGGCTCACGGCGCTTTGGGTCCCTTTGACGAGATCATCTTCTTGAGTATCGCTGTCGTTTTCTTGGTCATGATGGGCATCAGCTGGGTGCGCAGCCAGCAGCTGCCGGAAGAAGAACTGGACGCGCCGGATGAACACGGCGAGCCCGATGCCAACCGATTTGAATTGGAATGAGGTGAATCGCTATGAGATTGGAACATATCGCCTTTAACGTAGATGATCCGGCCGCGCTAGCCGCCTGGTATGTCGCCAACTTGGAAATGAAAATCGTGCGCTCATTTGACGAGCCGCCCTATATCCACTTCTTGTCCGATAGCGCGGGCAAGAGCCTGGTCGAAATCTACAGTAATCCGCTGGGCGAGGTCATCGATTACGCCGCCCATCACCCGGTAACTTTCCACCTGGCTTTTGCTGTGGACGATATGGAGGCGTCGCGTCAGCGCCTGGTCAGCGTCGGCGCAACGCTGGACGGCGAAATTGATCACCGCGCCAATGGCGATAAACTGGCTTTCCTGCGCGATCCTTGGGGTTATGCCATCCAGTTGGTTCAGCGTGTTCAGCGCATGATCGATTGACAGCGGTATGCCCCTCAACATCGAATTCGACCTGCGCGCCGAGGGTATAGCCCAGACTGACCCCTTTCTCGACCGCTATGAGCTGGAGCAGATGTTCGACAGCACCAGGCGATCAATCGGCGCGGGGCTGCGGCGGAACTTTGCCGATGTCATCTGCAACGAGCATGAGCAAGCGCCGAAATTCAAAGTCAGCGGGGTCTATGATAACAACACTGAAGAGATGGATATCCAGTACCACGTTGATACTTGCTGTCAAGTTTTCCTGCTGCGCGTCATGCAAATCTTGAATCGGCGCGCCTGAACCACCGACCCTGGAGAGGACAAAACATGAGAGTTGTATTGCAGCGTGTCTCCGCCGGTTCAGTGGAAGTTGGGGACGATATCACGGGCGCCATCGAGGGCGGCTTCGTCGCTTTGGTCGGCGTTACCCATGATGACAGCGAAGCTGAAGCGGAGAAGCTGGCGAACAAGACCGCGAACCTGCGCGTCTTCTCCGACAGCGACGGCAAAATGAACCGGTCGCTGCTGGATGTGGCCGGCGGCGTCCTGGTCGTCTCGCAATTCACGCTCTATGCCGATGCGCGCAAGGGGCGCCGCCCCAGTTATATTCAAGCGGCGCAACCCGATGTCGCCGAGCCTCTCGTTCGGCGTTACGCGGAATGCCTGGCGCAGGCCGGTGTGCAGCGCGTGGCGCATGGCGTCTTTGGCGCGCTGATGCAAGTAACTATTTGCAATGATGGTCCAGTGACTATCATTCTGGATAGCGATCATCTCTAATTCTTAGCGTCAAATTGGATGGGCGAGCGGCGGTCAGTGTCTACGCGAACCGGAAGCTCGCCCACCAATAAAGAAAATATTCAATCTTGTTGTCGCATTGCTAACCTGGAACTCCACAGAACAAAACAGGCGACCCGTTTGGATCGCCCGTTGCAGTCGTTTTGCCGCGCTTCAAATTGCGCTATTCGTCATCCGATTCGCGCAGGGGCAAGACATTCGGCCATACGGAAGCGTGGTGCTCGAAAGCGTCGATGCCGATTCTGTCCGCTTCCGGATCGACATGCAAGATGTCTATGGCGTTCAACACTCTGAACATTATGAAGCTGGTCACGCCGACCCATACCGCGACGCCGACTACACCAACAACTTGCGCGCCCAGCAGATCGAGCGAACCGCCATCAAGCAGGCTCGCCTGATGTGACCAGCCGCCAGCCTCCAATAGCGCGGAGGAACCGATGATGCCAATCATTAGCGTACCGAAGGCGCCGCAAGCCCCATGCACCGAGAACGCGCCGACCGCGTCATCGATTTTCATGCTCTCCACGAAGCGCATGGAGTAGACCAAGACTGCGCCGGAAAGCAAGCCAATTACGACTGCGCCGATGGGAGTAACGGTGGAACAGCCAGCGGTGATGCCCACCAAACCCGCCAGCGAGCCGTTAAGGATGAAGCTCATATTCCAGCCGCGAGTCAGCCAGTGTTTTAGAAACATCGCGCCCAAGGCTCCCGCAGCCGCCGCGAGCGTGGTGTTCACGGCAACCAACCCCAGTTGATTGACATCGCTCGCGCCAAGCGTGGAGCCAACATTGAAGCCATACCAACCGACCCAAAGGATAAAGGTGCCGAGGGAGGCAATCGCCAAGTTGGACGCTTC
This sequence comes from Chloroflexota bacterium, assembly GCA_028875185.1. Lineage (GTDB taxonomy): Bacteria > Chloroflexota > Anaerolineae > Aggregatilineales > Phototrophicaceae > UBA6055. Next base: position 7,236 of record JAPPFH010000093.1, read on the forward strand.
CGGCGGGCGGCCCCACTCGCGTCCCGCGCGGGGACCCAACATGTACGCGCCAATCAGCGCCACGATGCCGCCGGTCATGTGCACGATGGTCGAGCCAGCGAAGTCGACGAATCCCTGCTCCGCGATCCAGCCGCCGCCCCAGGTCCAGAAGACGACCACCGGATAGATGATCGCGCCCAGGATCGCGCTGTAGATCAGCTTGCCGATGAATTCCGTCCGTTCAGCCATACCGCCGGTGGCGATGGTTGCCGCCGCGCCGGCAAAGGCGAACTGGAAGAAGAAAGCGACCAGAATTGAGCCATCGCCGTCGCCCGTTCCGTCAATGCCGCCAAGGACGAGCGGCAAATCCGCCGGGAGGAAGCCCCCGCCCTCAAGCCCCGCGTCATAGGTTCCGTAGGCGATACCATAGCCCACGATGAAAAAGACAATGCCGGTGACACAGGCGTCCATGAAGTTCTCCGCGAGCGAGTTGACCACCCCGGTTTCGCGGATCATGCCGCCTTCCAGCATAGCGAAACCAGCCTGCATGAAGAAGACCAGGAAACCAGCTAGCAAAATCCAAACGTGATCGAGATTCGTCTGCACCGCGTCAACATTCGCCTGAACATCAGCAATCGTCAGTTCTTCCGCCATCGTCTCTTCAGCGGCGGCGTCTTCCGCTGGCGGATCGTCTTGTGCGATTGTGCCAAAGCCGAAGCTATAAAGGATAACGAGCCCCAAGAATATCGAGACCATGCGATAAATGAGCTTGCGTTTGCCGCCAAATCCTGCCTTGCGTTTATCCATGTCACCCTCCGCACTGACGAATCAATGGTCAATTCGCATCATGAGCGAGATTGTACGTTGAGAGCGGCTGTCGATTTAAGCGCAATAATATCCCAATTACCGGCAATCTCTTTGGTTACTTCTTACAATATGCCGATGGATATCATCTGGCCGGCAATCCAACCGCGGCGATTCCGGCGCTTTCATGCGGCGCCAGGTCCTTGCGGAGCGCCCCATTTGTTAGCAGCGTACAAAGGCGCCGCGCTACGGGAGCAAAACTGCCGCCAAGACTATCGCTGGCGCGCATTGGCTGCGGGATTGTTCGCCTCGCAAAATGCCGCGAACGGGAGAACGACGGCTGCTGGGCGCTAATTTCTTGACGGCTTTGTAGATTTTCACCAAAGTGACCGCTACTTTCGCGCTCCTATTGCCCCAGCGCCTCATGTTTGATCGCTTTTAACCGCTTCATGGCATCGTTGGCGCCGCGGCCAAAGTAATCGTAAAGCGTCCTGTATTCGCCATAGAGCCGGTCGTACATCGCTTGATTCTCTGGAATCGGCGTCACCACCCCGTCCTTCAACTTGCCCATCTTTTCGGCCGCGGCCTGTATGTTGGGATAGATTCCGGCGGCGACAGCGGCGTGCATCGCCGAGCCCAGCGCCGGCGCTTGGGCTGAGCCTGACAGCTTAAACGTCCGGCCCGTTACATCGGCGTAAATCTGACGGAGCAAGGCATTTTTTTCCGGCAGGCCGCCGGCCGCCACCAGCTCGCGCACTTCGATGCCGCGCGCTTCAAAGGCTTCAATGATCTCGCGCGTGCCAAAAGCCGTCGCTTCGATTAGCGCGCGATAAATGTCGGGCGCCCGCGTCGCCAAATTCATGCCCAGCATCATGCCGGTCAAATCGACATCGACCAGGGTGCTGCGGTTGCCGTTCCACCAGTCGAGCGCGAGCAATCCATGCTCGCCCACCTGCTGCTTGGCGGCCTCCCGCTCCAAATACTCGTGCAAATTAAGCCCGGCAGCTTCCGCCGCCTGATGATATTCCGGCGCCACGCCATGATCGACGTACCAGGCGAAGATGTCGCCGACCGCGCTTTGGCCAGCTTCGTAGCCGTAGAGCCCGGGGATGATGCCGCCCATGACCACGCCGCACATCCCGTCTACTTCACCGAGTTCCGTGCCGGAAAGGATGTGGCAGGTCGATGTGCCCATGACCATCACCATGATGCCGGGATCCGTCGCCTTAACCGCCGGCGCGGTGACATGCGCGTCGACGTTGGCGACGGCAACGGCGATACCGGCTGGCAGCCCCATCATCGCCGCCATCTCCGGGGTCAATTCGCCCGCTTTGGACCCCAGCTCGGCGAATTCGCGCCCCACCTTTTCGTCAACGACGTTCTCGAAAGCAGGGTCCAGCGCTTTGAAGTAGTCCGCGCTTGGGAAGTCGCCATCCTGCACCATCGCTTTGTAACCGGCGGTGCAAGTATTGCGCGTCTCTCTGCCGGTCAACTGCCAGATAACCCAATCCGCCGCCTCAATGAAGCGGTCGATCTTCGCGTATACATCGGGCTTCTCCTGCAAAATCTGCAGCAGTTTGCTGAAGAACCATTCCGACGAGATTTTGCCGCCGTAGCGCGGCAGCCAAGCCTCGCCCATTTGGCGCGCCGTCTCGTTGATCTGATCCGCCTGCCGCTGCGCCGCGTGATGTTTCCATAATTTGATATAGGCGTGCGGCTCGTCTCGCAGCTCGGGGGTGAAGCACAATGGCGTTCCGTCCACCGTTGTCGGCATCGGCGAGCTGGCGGTGAAATCGATGGCGATGCCTTTGACCTGGGCGGGATCGACACCGCTCTCGCGCAAGACGGCCGGAATGGTATGCGCGAAGACATCTAGGTAATCACCCGGATGCTGCAGCGCCCAATCGGGCGGCAGCTTCATGCCATTGGGCATTGCGTCGTCGATTACACCGTACGGATAATCAAAGACCGACTCCGCCACTTCATTTCCATCGCGCGCGTCGACCAATACCGCCCGGCCCGATAACGTGCCAAAATCCAGTCCAATGGTGTACATAGGCAGACCTCGCTTTTTCGCCTTGTCATTCTCAAGGCATATTGTCGCGCAAGCCATGGGACATGGCAAATTGCGCCGGCTGGGCGCATAGTCAAAGGCTGCCTTTTGAGCTAGGATTAAGGTAGGAGCGGAGACGACAGGAGCGCGTGATGAAGCCAGCGGCCAGCGATAACGGCGTAGCGGTCTCAGCCAGCGCATTCCCGCCGGGACCCACCGAGATCGGCGAAGGGGTCTGGCAAAATTATCTCTTTTACCGCCGCTTTTTCAAAGACCCGCTGAGCCATGTCACGCGCTGGATGGAGACCTATGGCGATGTCTGGCGATTCAAAATCGGCGACGACCACACATACATGGTCGCTAACCCCGATGTCATCTACGAACTCTTCGTGCGCCAAGCCGCGCGCTTCATCAAAGGACCGGCTTATACCAGCAGGAAGAGCGGCTTGGCGCGCTTTATGGGCGAAGGGCTGGTCACCAGCAACGGCGACTTTTGGAAGCGGCAGCGGCGGCTGGTCGCGCCCGCTTTCCACGCGATTCGCGTTCACGCTTACGCCGATACAATGGTCGATTACACGCTGAAACGGCTGGATGCCTGGAGCGACGGCGCGCTGGTCGATGTTGACGAAGAAATGATGGAGCTGACGCTGACGATCGTCGCGCGGACGCTCTTCGATGCCGATGCCTCAAACACGGTGAGCCAGGTAAAGAATGCGGTGGCGGTGGTGCAGAAAGCCAATAACACCGCCAGCATCCTCCCGCATTGGCTGCCGACGCCGCTGCGCCTGCGCTCCTGGCGCGCCAACAGAGCGCTCGATAATATCGTCTACGGCTTCATCAATCAGCGGCGCGCGACCGGTGAAGACCGCGGCGATCTGCTTTCGATGCTGCTGCTGGCGGAAGATGAAGAGGGCGAGCGCATGACCGATCCGCAAGCGCGCGACGAAGCGGTGACGCTCTTCCTCGCCGGGCATGAAACCACCGCAAACACGCTGAATTGGACCTGGTGGCTCCTGGCGCAGCAACCGGAAGTCGAAGCCAAACTGCACGCGGAGTTGGACGCAGTGTTGGGGGGGCGCCCGCCAACGCTGGCAGACCTGCGCCAGCTGCCCTACACCGACATCGTCATCAAAGAAGCGCTGCGGCTGATGCCCGCTGTCTGGTTGGTCAGCCGAACGGCGGCGGAAGACACCGAAGTCCGCGGCTACCCCATGCCCAAGGGCACGACGGCGCAAGTCATGATTTATCTGCTGCATCGCCATCCTGACCATTGGAAGCAGCCGAAAGACTTCATCCCTGAGCGCTGGCTGGAAAGCGATATCGAGACCTTGCATAAATACGCCTACCTGCCCTTCGCCGGCGGTCCGCGCGTCTGCATCGGCAACAGCTTCGCCATTATGGAAGCGAACCTGCTGCTGGCGACGATCGCGCAGCGCTACCGCCTGCGTTTGATAGATGGCGTCGAGATCAAGCCGGCCGCCTTGATCACCATGTTCCCTCGCGATGGCTTGCCGATGCGGCTGGAGCGGCGTTCGCCAAGGGTGGAAGCGCCGGCGGAGGCGCTTGAAGTTGCGTCGACAGCGCCGCTGGCTTGAAGGCGCCAGAATCAGCATTTGCCTTTTGCCCCTGCGCCAACGCCAAAACAGGTTACAATAGGCTCGCTTTCCAACACGAGTTGAATAAGGCAGTGGCTTATGCTTGAACTGACGAAAACGCTAGTCGAAGCCTGGGGACCGCCCGGTTATGAACATCGCATCCGCGATATCATCGGCGACGAAGTGTCCGCGCTTGCCGACGAAACCTGGGTCGATGGCTTGGGCAATCTGATCTGCCGCCTGGGCAGCGGCGGGAAGAAAGTCTTGATCGCGGCGCACATGGACGAGATCGGCTTGATGGCGACTTATCAGGAGCCGGAGAGCGGCTACCTGCGCTTCACCAGTTTGGGCGGCTTGCGTCACGACACGCTCAATGGCAATCGCGTGCAATTTGAAGACGGAACGATTGGCGTCATCGCCGTGCAAGAAGGCGGCGGCAGAGCCCTAACAGACTTCTACATTGACGTGCAAACAGGCGCGAATGGCAACGCCACGCCCGTTGGGCAGCCCGCCGGTTTCATGCGCGAGATGCAAGTCCGCGGGGAGCGCATTGTCGCCAAATCGCTTGACGATCGCATCGGCTGCGTCGTCGCCATCGAATCGATGCGCCGCCTCAACCGCGAGACGCCGAACGAGCTCTACTTCGCCTTCACCGTCCAGGAGGAGGTCGGCTTGCGCGGCGCCAAAACAGCCGCCCAGGGCGTGCGTCCCGATATCGGCATCGCCATCGATGTGACCGCCAGCGGCGATCAAATCCGCGGCAGCAAGATGCAGGTCAAACTCGGCGGCGGCGCGGCGATAAAGGTGCATGATCCCGGCCTGGTCGTGCCAGTCGCGATCAAGAATTGGATGATCGAGCGCTGCGAAGCCGACGGCATCGCCTACCAACTGGAATTGCTGACCGGCGGCCGAACTGACGCCTCCGTTATTCAATTGACGGACTCAGGCGTGCCCAGCGGCTGCGTCTCCATTCCAACGCGCTACCTGCACACGACCAGCGAAACGGTCGATATCAACGATGCGCGCGCCTGCGTTGATTTGCTTAGCGGCTTGCTGGCCAATCCGATTGCGCTCTGACCCAGACCCGGATGTGATTTCGCGCGATTTAGGAATGGAATCGCCCGCGACTATTCGATTTCAAATCAGTCGGCAGTCGGCAAGGGCGAGGGTCCTGCAGTGTCTACGCGCAGCGGTGACTCGCCCGCTCTCGCAAGGCTAAGGCTGAAGAATTGAGATCCAGGCATGAAAGCCTTGCTCTGCCACGAGTTCGGACCGCCGGAAGCGCTTACGCTGGCTGACATCCCCAGCCCGCCGCTGGATGCTGGCTGTGTCAGAATCGCTGTGCGCGCTTGCGGCGTCAACTTCCCCGATGTCCTTATGATTCAGGGCTTGTATCAACTGAAACCGCCCTTCCCTTTCAGCCCGGGCTTGGAAATTGCTGGCGATATCATTGAAGTCGCTATCGATGTGCCGGGCCTTCGGGCGGGGCAGCGCGTCATGGCGACGATGATGTACGGCGGCTTCGCCGAAGAAGTCGTCGTGCCGGCCGCATCCGTAGTGCCGATATCGGCTGAAATGAGCTACGAGCACGGCGCTGGCTTCCCGCTTGCTTACGGCACAGCGCATATCGCCCTGACGCGCCGCGCGCAGCTCAAGGCTGGTGAAACGCTGCTCGTGCTGGGCGCGGCCGGCGGCGTCGGTCTGGCCGCCGTAGAACTGGGCAAGCATCTCGGCGCCCGCGTCGTCGCAGCCGCGAGCACAAGTGAAAAGCTTGCGCTAGCGCGCTCCACCGGCGCCGACGAGTTGATCAACTACAGATCGGAGAATCTGCGCGACCGGCTGAATGAGATCACGAATGGCGGAGGCGTCGATGTCATCTACGATCCGGTCGGCGGGGATATCTTCGACCAGGCTGTTCGGCGCATTGCCTGGGAGGGCCGCTATTTGGTCATCGGTTTCGCCAGCGGACGCATCCCGGCGCTGCCGGCGAATATCGCGCTGCTGAAAAACGCCTCAATCGTCGGCACATTCTGGGGCGCCTATCTGCAGCATAATCCTGGCTTGATCCGCCGCTCATTTGCCCAGCTCGGCGAATGGTACGCCGCCGGGGCATTAAAGCCGCATATCCACGACGTCTTCCCTCTGAACGAGGCGCCGTCGGCGCTCCGTCTTCTGATGGATCGGCGCGCCATGGGCAAAATCCTGCTCAAGCCCTAGCTGTTAGGTTCTGTAGTGAGGTGGTGCGGCTCAGTATGAAAGTTTTCCG
>JAPPFH010000074.1 GCA_028875185.1 Chloroflexota bacterium
CTAGTTTCTTTGAGAAGCGTGCAATAGCGATTAACGCACGTGCTATATCAATGGGGCTCGAAAACATCGTAAGTTGGCAAGACTTAATGGACACCTATGTAATATGCAACGCACACTGCTTTAGTTGCAACAATCGGCTCAAGGTTAAAGACATGGAGGTTGACCACATTTTGCCCTTGTCAAAGTTTGGTATTCACGAATGGTGGAATATGCAATGGCTCTGCAAGTCTTGCAATCGCGCAAAACATACCCGAATGCCCGAACAGGTCGACGGCGGCGCAACCATGATCGGCTCAATGACAATGGCCATACTCTTCAAGTTGTACATTCAAGTCAACCTGAATTTGATAGCCGGGCAAAGTCATGATAGCTCACAGCTTGCCGATTGGCTTGCCTTCCGCGACCGCATTGAACGCATAATCACACAAGATGAGATTTCAGCAATTGACGTCCTTTCTCTTGCCGTCGAACGCCCCAGGAATCTGCTGCACCCAGACTTATTGAAAGCTCCACAATAATATCCACGAAATAGTTACGAGAATTACTATACATCATGGCGCGAGCAGTTTGATAAGTGACCAGGTGTGCGCTACACCTTACCTTTAGCAGTCAGTAAGGACAAGATTGCTGAGCATCACAGCAGCCTCTCGTAGCTCTTGCGGTCTCAAACCAACTCAACCCGAACGCCACCCGTCTCCGCTGGATCCCAACGCCGCGCCTCTCCGGTCGTCGTAAATCGTACGCGATAGGGCGCCGGGCGATCCGCCGCAAGATGCGCCGCCAGCGGACCATCGCCGCCGGTGGGCGCGAGATACTCCAAGCTATGCGCGCCAATCGTCAAACGCAAGCCCGCCGCCAACTCGTCATCTTTGATTGGCTCGCCCGCCACGCCCGTCAATACCGACAGGACGCCAGCGTAACGCACCACATCGCGCGTAGCGAAGCTGAGCGAAGCAATGCCTGTGACGCCATTTTCATGCTTAGTTTCCCGCGGCAGCCGTTCGGCGCGCGGCGTCACATCCTCGATGATGAAGGGGATCAGCCCCTGCCAATCGCCACCTACCTTGTTGTTGATCCACTGGACCTCGTAGCCATCGGGCCGCGTCCGCGCGCCTGCAATCAGCTCGCTGCACTCCACGCCCCGCGCGCGAAAGGCGGCATGATCGGCGCGGATATCATCGGTCGCCAGGCAGAAGTCAATCAAGCCGCCGCCGCGCTGATGCAGTAAATCCCACCAGGGATGCGCCGGGCTCTCTTCGTAGAATCCCAGAAGCTCGATATAACTGCCATCGGCGAAGCCGATCAGCGCATTGTAAGAGCCGTAGGGGTGCTTCCCGCCTTCGACTACGCTGAATCCCAAGCCGCGCCAGGTCTCAATCGCCCGCTCCAGCGAATCCACGGCAATGACGATATGGTCGATGCCCGTGATCATTTTGCCCTCCTGTTTGCGATCACCCGCTCAGACATAGCCGCCATCGACTGCGGTCACCAGAATCGGATCATCGCCGTTGATGATGACGGTGTGCTCATATTGCGCCGATAGGCTGCCATCCACCGTGCGCAGTGTCCAGCCGTCGTCCGCCTCCTTGATCCGGCCGCGGCCGGCGTTGAGAAAAGGCTCCAAGGTTACGACCATGCCGTCTTTCAGCACATCGCGATTGCGCCGATTATTGAAATTGGGGATGGAGGGCTTCTCGTGGATGTGCCGCCCGACGCCGTGCCCGCCTAGCTGGCGCAAGGTGCGGTAGCCGCGGCGCTTGGCGTACTTCTCGACCGCCCGCCCGATCGCCCGCGCCCGCTGGCCAGGCGCCGCCATCTCAATCGCCAGCTGCAAGGCGTTGCGCGTCGTCTGGCAGAGCTTCAGCAAATCGGGGCGCGCCGGCGGTACGATAATGGTCGCGCCGGTATCGCCCCAGTAGCCCTCCAGCACGGCCGACACATCAACATTCAGCAGATCGCCCGCCTGAATGAAGCGATCCTTGCGCGGCACGCCATGCGCCGCTTCGTCATTGAGGCTGATGCAGGTATAACCGGGGAATTCGTATGCTTGAACCGGCGCTGAGACCGCGCCCATATTGAGCATAAAGTCGCGCCCGATATCGTCGAGATCGCGCGTGCTCATGCCGGCTTCGGCGCTATCGAGCATCAGCTTCAACGTCATGCCGCAGATTTCGCCGATGCGCTTCATGCCGCGCAGATCGCGATCGCTTTCGATTTGCATGCCGCTCCGACGCAAATGAATCTAACCCAGCGAGGATAATGGCGCCTGTGCCAAATTGCAATTATGGACGACGGCGCTCGCGGTTTGAATTCGCCATTGCCCGTGATACACTGTTAGCGATTCGTTGCTTGCGAGGGAATACAATGTTCTTGAAGACCCCCGGTAAGAGTCAATCACCTCAATCAGCCACAAAGACCGACGAAGAATCTCCGAAAGAGACGCGATCTCCTCAAGATGAATACAAAAATGACGTTCTCGTTAGCTTGAAGGAACTGCGTGTGGGCGAAGTGATTGACGCCGCCGAAAGTATGCGCGAGATACGACGCGAACTTGGCATTGATGCCAACTAAGGTCATTCACACGAAGCGATTTCAGTCGCGCCTCAAGCGGCTGGCGCGCAGATTCCCATCCGCTTTAGCCGAGGTTGACGAGCTAACAGAAGATTTAGAACAAGGCGAACGACCTGGCGACTTGTACAAAGGGGTTGGCCACGTTGTTTATCGCGTACGACGCGCAAACCCATCAGGTGGCCGCGGGAAGAGCGGAGGCTTTCGCATCACTTATTATGTACATGATACCGACACAGTCGCCCTGCTTGCCATCGCCCAGAGAAAAGACGCCGGGTACCTAAGCAACTATGAAATCGACCAGATGATTAAAGAGGCGGGCTTCGCCTAGCTGCGGTCGCTAACTCGACTGTCGGCGCCAGTATTTGCAACGCCTTTATCTAGCAGGTCAACGTACAAGACATGTCAATCGACACGCACAGCCGAAGTTTATATGACCTTCTGTACCGCTGTGAAAGCGCCTATGTCGCTTGCTCGCCCAGCCGCCGCTCGGTGCCAGCCAGCAGCCGCTGCACATTTCCCCAATGACGCAGGGGAATCATCACCGTCAGCGCGACGGCGTACAAGAGCAGGATTGGTTTCTGAAACTCGGCGCCGACTAGCAAGATCAGCCAAATATTCGCCACGCCGAATCCGATCAAGACGCCGAGCGAAACATAGCGCGTGCGCGCGATCACGGCGATGGCGATGACCGCCGCCACCAGAATCTGCAAGGGCTGAATCATCAGCATGGCGCCGAACGCGGTCGCCGCGCCTTTGCCGCCGCGCACAATCAGCTTGAGTTTTCCCTCTCTGATGGATGCCGTCAACACGGTGGCGAACAGCGACCAGTTGTGCCCGACCACGACGCAAGTCGCTGATACCGATGTCGCCACGCCGATCTGCTCCGGCAGCAGCGCATCACGCGCCAGCCAGACGGCGAAGACGCCTTTTAGGACGTCAACCAGACCAGTGAAGATCGCCCAGCCTTTACCGACTGCGCGCGCCACATTCGTCCCGCCCATGTTGCCGCTGCCGACTTCAAAGATGTCGACGTTCCGCGCTTTGCCAACGAAGTAGGCGGTCGGGAAAGAGCCGATCAAATAGCTGCTCGCGATGATAAGCAGGATCTGCGCTGTGTTGTCGGCGTTTAACATGTGGTTCATAGTTACTGCAAGTGTACCCGCCGCGTTCTCCGGAATCAAGCGCCTCGGCTATGGGGACAGGGCAATCGCATCAAAATCATTTCGCGCCGATCGCCACGAAAATAAAGGAAAATGTAGGGGCGACACTGTGTGTCGCCCACGAAGATAGCCTAAATTATGCGGGCGATTCACAGAATCGCCCCTACAGATTACGAAAGTTGTGGGGAAAGCAGTTGTTTTCAGCGCCATTTCAATTTGATGCGATTGCCCTGGCTATGGGGAGTGGTGAATATCGAAGAGTTACGATGCTTGCCGAGTTTCACACGGGGTAATTCACCACAGAGACACAGAGGGTCGCGTGGACACTGACCGCCGGCACAGAGATTTCTTGACAAGAGCGGGCAGAATCCGTATCGTCAGTATTCACCACTCCCGCAAATGCCAGGCAGTGGCATATCGTCCGCGCCTGATGTAGGATGCGCGGCAGCGAGAGAATACGGAGCCGCTATGAGCAAGCCCACCATCGCCATCGCCATGGGCGACCCAACTGGCATAGGTCCAGAACTAATCGTCAAGGTCTTGTCGGACGATTCGGCGTCCGAGCGCTGCCGCCCCTTCATCATCGGCGACCTAGGGACCATGCGCGCCGCCGCCACCGCCCTCGGCTCGACGTTGGACTTCCGGCCAATCGACGATTTGGCCGGGGCGCGATTCCAGCAAGGGGCGCCTGACGTTCTCAATCCGCCGGGTCTTGACCTGGATCCGCCGCTGCCGCCCGCTGTGCATCCCAAACTGGGCGAAGCGGCCGCGCGTTACCTGGCGCTGGCTTACGCGCTCGCCCTGGAAGCGCGCGTTGATGGCGTCGTCATGGCGCCGATGAATAAAGAATCGTTCCGCGCCGCTGGCTACGATTTCTTCGATGAGTTGCAATTCCTCGGCGAGCTCACCGGCAGCGCGGACCCCTTCATTCTGGGCGCCGCCGGACCCGTTTGGGCGGTCGCCGTCACCGAGCACATCCCCTTCAAGGACATCGTCGGCCAGATGTCGGTCGAGCGCGTATGCCGCTACATCGCGCATCTGCATGGGGTCTTGCGCAAGCTCGGTTACGCCTCGCCGCGCATCGCCTGCGCCGCCCTCAACCCGCACGCTGGTGAAGGCGGCCTCTTTGGCACGGAAGAGATCGACATCATCGCGCCGGCCATCGCGGAAGCGCAAACGGCCGATATTGATGTTTGCGGACCCGTGCCCGCCGATATCGTCTTCAAGCGCGCCTTGAACGGCGACTTCGATGGGGTGGTCTGCATGTATCACGACCAAATGAACATCGCGCGCAAGCTGCAGCCACGCGCCGATATCGCCACGCTTTGGATGGGCTTGCCGGTCATCGGCGCCACCACCGCCCACGGCACCGCCTTCGATATCGCGGGCCAAGGCATCGCCGACCCGGGCAGCCTGCGCGCGGCACTGGATTACGTCATACGCTTGGCCTAATGGCGAAGCTACCCCATTTGATACACCATCGTTACGCTACAATCTTTGTCGATCCATACGTGTTACAATCATTTGTGTATTGTGCCTGTTATAAGCCAATGGGAAATCATTGATGAAATTCAAACCCTTCGACAGAATGTGGGATCATATTGAAACTCAGAAAGATCAATCTGACGCCGCGTATTTCAACGCACTTATGTACATGGGTGAAATGCTAACTAAGTTTACCGTTGCAGCCATGGTATCTGCAGTGAACGACGGCAGGGAGCGTCATCAGTATCAGTTGCGACATCCTTTAGTCAGAGCCGATGGTATTGGTACGTGGAGTCAGATTCTTGACAGAGTGCTAACTGGAGTTCCGGCGCAGCATCTAATAGAGGACATTAAAGGCGAAGGAAAAGAAGTATACGAATTAACAAAACGTACAAAGGCTGATGCTTGGCAGCACATCAGCGTATCATTACTCTACAATAGCCTAAGAATCGCAGATCCAAACGCCGAGCCGCCGCCAACAAGGATTCAAGCAAAGTCGTGGTTTAATCTATTCTCTGCGCTGCGAAACAGGACACGCGGACACGGCGCCATATCTGGTGGAAAAGCAAGTGCCATTTGTGCTGATCTTAAGGAATCAATTGAGACGTACCTCGACAATTTCTGTCTTTTTCAAAGGCCTTGGGCATATATGGCCCAAACACAGAAACGCAAATATCATGTCGTTCGGTGGACGGATGACTCCGGTGCGCTGGATATTCTTAAACGCAGGGAGGGCACAGCTTATAGCTTTGCGGAAGGTGCACATATTCTCTTTGGTGAACGTATAAGTCAGGACACGCTCCGATCTGTACATCTCATTTCATCAGATATCGATTCAACTGATTACTTCCTCCCAAACGGCGGCTGGGATGGAAAGCGTTTCGAATTACTATCTTATATGACAGGCAGTACGAAACATAAAGATGCAAACAATTACCTCGCACCGGTAACTGAGCTTCCGCCAAGCGAAACTGAAGCACGCGCTTCTGTCACTGAACAGGGAGAGACCATTTTGAATGTGCCTCCTAAACAGCGGGGGTATATTCCGCGTCAAGCTCCCGAGGAGAGCTTATACCGTGAAATTGTTGATGATAATCAGCACCGAATAGTTACATTGTTTGGCAGGGGTGGCATAGGAAAGACATGGTTAACTATAGAGGTATTGGACAGAATTGCGCAGGAAGCTGACTTTACCGCGATTCTCTGGTTCAGTGCTAGAGACATAGACCTGCTACCGGATGGGGCACAGCAGGTAAAGCCCCAGGTGCTTACAGAAAAAGATATTGCGCGAGAATTCACTAAGCACATAGGTCCCTGGCTACTAAGCGCTGAAGCACTAAGCGAGGTAGACCCAGTAAATTTCCTGCGCCAGAATATGTATAATAGTGACTTTGGAAAGATCTTATTTGTCTTCGACAATTTTGAGACAGTCAATAGTCCGATTGATCTCTTCAATTGGATTGACCATTATTTACGTCTGCCCAATAAGGCGGTGATCACCACAAGATTTCGTGAATTCAGGGGAGATTATCCTGTTGAATTGGCAGGAATGTCATATGAAGAATGCAGTCAGCTAATTGATGCGACGTCAAGACGACTAAGCATAACCCATCTGATCTCTAACAATGACAAGGATAAACTGTTTGACGCTTCCGATGGACATCCATATGTAGTGAAGATTCTCCTTGGCGAAATTAGAAAATTTGGGCGAGCTACAAAACTCGAAAGGTATCTGGCTAACCAGGAGAACTTGCTGGATACTCTTTTTGAAAGAACTTACACTCGATTGCCAATGGCAGCTCAACGAGTGTTCCTCACATTGTGCGGCTGGAAATCGCTTGTTGCCGAGACCGCAATTCAAGCTGTATTGCTTCGTCCGGGAAACGAGATTACCGATGTTACAGAAGCAATAGATGACCTGCACAATAGCTCACTAATTGAAAGAAACAAGTCGGAATCAGATAGTGAACTGTATTGGTCAGTGCCTCTCGCGGCGAGGTTGTTTGGACTAAAGAAACTTGAAACCAATCGAAAACAGTTGCAGATCAGAGATGATATCGAATTCCTGCGGTTGTTTGGGGCCTCGCAGGAATCTGATGTCAAACAAGGAATGCAGCCCCGAATAAAGAGACTTTTTGGAGCGATAGAGTCCAAGGTAGATGATGTCTCTTCCGTCGAAGACTTTGCACCAATAATAGAATCAGTAGCACGCCAATATCCAGATACTTGGCTGTTACTTGCTGACCTCTACAAGAGATTAGGAAGCGAATCTCAATTTGAAAGTACTCTAGAGCGTTATATCGAATCTTCAGATACTGCAGACGAAAAACGCACGGCTTGGGAAAAGCTAGCGCGCCACTTTCAAGCGAGATCGAAGTATGCAGATGAGCTATTTTCGCGGATTCAGCTTGCCCAACTTCCGGATACTGACTATGAAACAATCAGCGATGCTGTCAACCGATTTAACAATATTGTCAGGCAGCCAGAATTTGAGTTTGAAAGTGACGAAAAAAGTCAAATTGTTCAGCTACTTATACTGCTAATGGAGCAGAGAGCTGATGAAGCTGACGCTACAGATTTTTCTCGCTTGGGATGGCTCTACATGCACAACAATCAACTAAATGAGGCAGAGTCAGCAGCGCGACGGGGATTGGCAATCGACGAGTCAAGTGAATATTGCGATAGCCTATTGCAACGAGTACAGAACAATACTTGAGATTCAAGGCGCGTATGTCTGAATCACGCCCGCGTTGTCGCGGCGGCGCAGGCGCTCCATCCGCGGCTTGATATTGGCGATAATTTCGTTTCTGTCCAGCGTCAAATGCACCCGCTCGCGCATGATTACTTGACCATCGCAAATCACCGTGCGCACATCGCTGGCGCGCGCATTATAGACCAGGCTCGCCGCTACGCTGTTCAGCGGAAAATGATGCGCCCCGCTCAAGTCGACCAGAATGATGTCGGCTAGTTTTCCCGCCGCCAGATCGCCCAGATCGTCCGCTCCCCCATAGACGCGCGCGCTCTCCGTTGTCGCGATGGTCAGCGCTTGCGGTATCGTCAGCTTTTCGGCATCGCCGGTCAACTGCTTCTGCCCCAGCGCCGTCAAGCGCATCGCTTCCCAGAGATCCAGCGTATTGCTGCTGACCGCGCCATCCGTGCCCAAGCCAATCGCGAGGCCCAGCGTCCGCCATTCAACAAGGTTGTTGGCGCCCATCGCCAGCTTGGCGTAGGTCTTGGGGCAATGCGCTATGCCGACCGGCGTCCGCAAATCCGCCAGAATCTCCAGATCGCCCGGCGCCGCGCCCACCGCATGCGCCAGGATCGTTGGCACACTGAAGATGCCGCATTCTTGAAGCGCCTCAATCGGCGTTTTCCCGCGTCGCGCCAGGCTTGCCTGTGTTTGCTCGCGCGTTTCGGCGGCATGGATGTGGATGCCGCTGCCGATCCGCTCTGCCATGTTCGCGCTCGCGCGGAGAAAGTCATCATCGCAAGTATAGGGCGCGTGCGGCGCCATAATTGTGCGGATGCGTCCGCTCGCTTGGCCATCCCAGCGTTTGACGAAAGCGGCCGTCTCCTCGATCTGCCTCATGCCATTCGCGCCGAACATCGCCTGCCCCAGCAATGCGCGCGTCCCGGCTTTTTCCACCGCGCGCGCCGCATAATCCATGTGCCAGTAATGATCGGCGACTGCCGTGATTCCAGCCTCGATCATCTCCATGAGACCAAGCTGCATGCCCCAGTAAACATCTTCCGGCTGCAGATTGGCTTCCAGATGCCAGATAATGTCGTTGAACCAGTTGTCGATATTGACATCCTCGCCCAAGCCGCGCCATAGCGCCATGGGCACATGAGCGTGCGTGTTGATGAAACCGGGCATCGCCAGCTGACCGCCGGCGTCAATGACTGTCTTGGCTTGAGAGAGGTCTATGGCGCCGCTCGGGGCGATCGAGTCAATGCGCCTGCCGCGCACGGCGATATCGTGGTCAGTGAGGATTGCCGCGCGTTCATCCTTCAGCCGCAAGACAGCAGCATTGCGAATTAGCAGATCGATCATTTCGCGCTATCTCACGCGCGGCTCCAGCGATGTGAAATACTCTCGCACCACATCGCGCAAGCCCAGCGGCACATAATCGCTTTCCAGCGCGCGGTTGGCGGCGTTCTGATATTCGCTGAAGACGGTATCGTAGCTCACGCGCGATTCGCCCAAGGGATTGTCATCGAAGTCGCCTTCCGCCACTGTCGTGTCGCCGGGATCGGCGCGCAAGCGAATCTCGTCCTCGCCGCCGCCTCCGATGCCGCTCGGGCTGTAGATCGCCTCATATTCGATCTCGCCCAAGCCAGTTGGATTGTTGTCGGTCTCCGCGCCTTGATCATCACCGGCGCTGCCCGGCTTGCTGACATTGCTCGGCGCCCCGTCGCCCGCGCCTCTGCCCGCTGAGCTGCTGTCCTGATTGGGCCCTCGATCCTGATCAGAACCGGGGCGGTTGCGGTCCGACTGTTGATCGCCTTGGTTGTCGCCTTGCCGCGTCTGTGCCCCCTCTTCTCCGCCGGGCTGCTGACCGGACTCAGATGTCTGCGGCTCGCCTTGCTGGGGCGCGCCCGCTTCCTGCTGCGGAGCGCTTTGCTGCGCCTGCCGCGCGATTTCCTCAGCCGCTTCTTCCGCCAACTCCAACTGCTGCTGCAGCGTCATGCGCGCATTCTGATCTTGCTGCTGCTCTTCCTGCGCGTTTTCGACCTGCTCGCGCAAGGCCTCCAACTGTTCTTGCAAGCGCTCCAAATCGGCGTTCTCCAGCGCCTCGGCCAGCATCTCCATTTGCTGCGCCATCTCCTCGCTCATCTGCTCCAGGTATTCGGCGGCCGACCGCAGCGCTTCGGACGCAGCCCGCGCTTCTTCCGCGCTCATCTGGTCTGCGTCCTGGTTCATCTGCTCCAAGGCGTTGAGCATCTCTTGCAGATTGGACGAGGCATCCGTCTCCCCAGTCGACTCGGCGTTTTGCCCGTCGGTTTCAGAGGGGGCGATGTAATCTTCCAATGCCTCCAGTGCCGCTTCGGTCGTCGATTGATCAAGCTCGATCGTATCTTCTAGCTGGTTTTCCAGCGCCTCCAATTCGGCTTGCAATTGGCTCATGGCGGCGAAGGCTTCTTCTTCGCTGATGTCTTCTTCTTCCAGCCGTTCCAGCGCGATTTCCAGCGCCTCGAGCAGTTGCTGCCGGTCCACATCTTCCAGATTGGTATCCTTGGCTGCGGTCTCGATGATCTCGCGCAGGTCTTCCTTGGCCGCTTCCACCGCCGCCGACGGCGGATCGGGCAGGAAATCCTCTCCTGCGATCGCGGGGAGCAGAAGCATGCCAATCATCGCCAGCAGCAGAATGGCCAGAACGCCAAACTCCCGCGGCCGGAAATCCATGGTGATGCGCGCGCTGGGGTCGATGGCGCGGGCATGCGCCAGCGCGTCGGCGATTTGTCGCGATTCGATTTCCGGATGCGTCTTGATCCGTCCATGCATCAACTCGAAGGCGGTCGATACGCGCTCGCGCAAGCCAAATTCAATATCAAAGTAACGCGCCTTCTCCGCCAGCGACCGCGGAAAGACCAGCGTATACAAAACGTTGAGGATGCCGCCGAGCGCGCAGAGCCCCGCCGCGATCAGCGCCAGCTGCTCCGCCGCCAGTCGAAAGCGCCAATAGCCGACCGCGCCGATGACCAAGCTGAGCAGCAATGCGGCGATCAGCGAACGCGGGACCGTTCGTGACAGCAGCCGCCACTCGTAACGCTGCTCCCAGCGGTCGAGTATCAACTCAAGTTCAGTGGCTTTCGCCTTGTGCGGCGATGGGTTTTCCATCTCAAGTTCCATCTGCTGAACGTGGTTTTGCGTCGTTTGTTATTCTACGCGAAACAAGTACGTAACTTTGTTCCGCATTTCATCTGCATTAGCGACCGCATCGACATAGCGCAAGAACCCGATCCAATCACCAATGGAGTGTCTGTGTTGTATGCCCTTGATAATTCCGGCATGGTCAACGCCCGGCGCAGCCAGCTTAAGAAAGTCGTCATCTTCCGCGCAAACGACTCGACCCATTTCAGTTGCGCGCTGCAAATGGAACGGGTCGTCAACGCCCAGCGGTCCGCGAATGATATCGATGCCCCGCATGCTCAACTGCGTGGCAATCTCAGGTGACAGACTCTCGTCGAGATAGAAGCTCACGCGACCAGTCGCCATATGGGGATTCCACCATTTGGTCGTGGTTAATACTGGATAGCTTGTTGCAAACATCAATGTACTGCTTGTGAGCAGCGTAGAAATTCAGCGCGTTCTCAACCATAAACAACTCAAGCCACAAGTGATCAGCGATTTGCCGCGCATCCATGTTGTGGAATTCCTGCAGACCCGCGATGGTCATCACCATGATGCTTGTGCCCTCGATGCAGGGCCGCCCGCTGCGCACCAGGGGATGCGTCGTGATCCCCGGCGCCAGCGCGTGGAACTTGACGCCGTCGATTTCCTCACGGATATCCGGCTTCCGGCGCTCTATCTCTTTTTCTACGCGCTTCTCCGCCATTGCATTATCCTCCACTTGCCGGGCAACGCGCCCGCTGCGGAATTATTAAAACCGACGTTATCCTCTATCAACTCAAGTTCTGTGGCTTTCGCCTTGTGCTGTGGCGCGTTTTCCATATTCTGTCCGAAAATGACCGATAAATCTGGAATCCAACATTTCTACGACGAGCCATTGCGTTTGGCGTGTGCGCCAAACTATGAGAATACATGCTCAGTCTACACGAAAAAGATGCTCAACATTGTTTCGCATATCGCCGGGCGCGCAGATTGAATGAATAAACCTCAGATACTTTACCCAGTCGCCTATTGCGTGATCATTCTGCCTGCCCTTGATGATGCCGGCGTGTTCAGCTCCCGTTGCTGTCAGCTTTAGGAAGTCATCGTCCTCGGTGCATACTACCCGTCCCATAGCGCTAGCCCGGCGCAGATGGACCGTATCATCATCGCCAAGCGAACCGCGAATAATGTCGATGCCATGCCTTCTCAACTGCGTGACAATCTCAGGAGACAGGTTTTCGTCGAGATAAAATCGAATCGCGTCTGGTTCCATATTTCGCTTCTGCAAACTGCTCGCCATTTATGCTGGACAGCTTGTTGCAAACATCAATGTACTGCTTGTGAGCAGCGTAGAAATTCAGCGCGTTCTCAACCATAAACAACTCAAGCCACAAGTGATCAGCGATTTGCCGCGCATCCATGTTGTGGAATTCCTGCAGACCCGCGATGGTCATCACCATGATGCTTGTGCCCTCGATGCAGGGCCGCCCGCTGCGCACCAGGGGATGCGTCGTGATCCCCGGCGCCAGCGCGTGGAACTTGACGCCGTCGATTTCCTCACGGATATCCGGCTTCCGGCGCTCTATCTCTTTTTCTACGCGCTTCTCCGCCATTGCATTATCCTCCACTTGCCGGGCAACGCGCCCGCTGCGGAATTATTATAACCGACTCTATCCGCTATTTGATGGCGCGGCTAAAATCCATAGCAAAGCGCATTCGAGGAGTCTCATGCCTGAAACGTATGTCGTCACTGGCGCCGCCGGCTTCATTGGCTCGCATATTGCGGAGCGCCTGCTGCGCGCGGGGCAGCGCGTCCGCATCATCGACAATCTGCTCACTGGCAAACGCGAAAATCTCGAATTCTTGAAGTCTCTCGGCGGCGACTTGTCTGTCACAATCGGCGATGTCACTGATCTTGATGGCTTGCGCGCCCCTTTTCAAAACGCCGACTACGCGCTGCATCAGGCGGCGCTTCCCTCCGTCCCGCGCAGCATCGCCGACCCGCTTGAAACCCATCGGCACTGTGTCACAGGTACACTGAATGTGTTAATCGCCGCCCGCGACGCCGGCGTCAAGCGCGTTGTCTACGCTGGTTCAGGCTCAGCCTACGGCGATGAATCGGGCGGAGCCAAAGTCGAATCAATGAGTCCGGCGCCAATATCGCCTTACGGCGTCGCCAAGCTCGCTGGCGAATACTACGCCGCCGCCTTCAGCCGCAGCTACGGCTTGGAAACGGTCTCTCTGCGTTATTTCAACGTCTTTGGACCGCGCCAAGACCCGACCTCGACCTACGCCGCCGCCATCCCCAAATTCATCACGATGATGCTCTGTGGAGAGCGTCCGACAATCTATGGCGACGGGACACAGACCCGCGACTTTACTTACGTAGACAACATCGTTCATGGCAACTTGCTCGCCTGCAAGGCGCCGCGAACGGCTGGCGAGACGATCAATCTAGCGGTGGGGGGACGCATTCGCATCACTGACTTAGTTGCGGAACTGAACGCAATCTTGGAAACCGACCTGGCGGCAAACCACGTAGATGAACGCCCGGGCGATATCAAGCACTCCCGCGCCGGCATCGCCAAAGCGCGCGACCTGCTTGGCTTTGAACCCATCGTCAGCTTCGAAGAAGGCTTGCGCCGCACGGTGGATTGGTATCGGCAGCAGCGTTTGAAATAGCGTCAAGCGCTTGCAACCGCCGTGAACAGCATAATGCCTTTGCTGGAACAAATCATCAGCCGCTTGCCCTAAATTCGCCGAACTGCAAACATACCCCCAAGTTTCTATTGCCGTATGTCAAATTTAGGCGCTGCGGCGAGGGAGTGGTGAATGTGTTGATATATCCCTCG
Organism: Chloroflexota bacterium; assembly: GCA_028875185.1. Lineage (GTDB taxonomy): Bacteria > Chloroflexota > Anaerolineae > Aggregatilineales > Phototrophicaceae > UBA6055. Next base: position 13,905 of record JAPPFH010000074.1, read on the forward strand.
TTTCCCCCACCCTAAATCCCTCC
>JAPPFH010000057.1 GCA_028875185.1 Chloroflexota bacterium
GGGGCTTTTCCGCGAGAATTTTGAGTTTCTCGGCTCCCCTTCCCTCCTTGTGGGGGAAGGGGCCGGGGGATGGGGGGTAGAATTGCGGGTCAATCACCCAATAGCGGACAAGCCTTGTAGGGGCGTTTCGTGAAACGCCCGCCTGCCGAATCTCAATCTGTAAGGCTTGTCCGCTACTTTGGCAAATCAGGATACTCATGAAGCAAATTGCCCGCATACCCCCACCCCAAACCCCTCCCCTACGGGTCAGTGTCAGCGGTCGGTGTCTACGGGAGGGGCGGGACCTGGTCCACTTCGCGCATTCTACCATCTCCCCGCCCGCTGCCACTTGACTTGGGTATTGACCAGATGTAGCGCGCCGTTATGCTTGGCGGGCAATTTGGCACAGGTCTACACCATACGAATTAGGAGAAATCAGCGTGGCGCAATTTGGACTGCTCTATGTAGGAGAACCGCAATTCAGCAGCCCGGAAGAAGGGCAAGCCAACGCCCAACAATACGTGGCTTGGCTCAACGGACTCGGCGATGCCGTCGTCAATAGAGGCATCCCCATGGGGCCGCCAACCCGAGTAACCGCGGACGGCGTGTCCAGCGAAATGCGGGCTGATCGCTTGACGGGCCTGACAATCGTGGAAGCCGATGATATGGACGCCGCCATCGAGATGGCGAAGGCATGCCCCTACGTAGATGTCGCCGCCCTTGATGTCGTGCAGATATTTGAAATGAATATGTAATCCTTTCGCGCGCCTGCCTCGCATCTTTCCGCTGTGGCGGGCAGGCGCCCCACCTCTCCTCGCCAAGCGCTGGGCGCCCCGGGAAAATCTCGCAGAATTTGTGAAGCCCTTCATTGAAAGATACACTTTGCGCTAGTCATCGCTAAGTGATCCGCTCGTCATGACTCTAACGCTGCGCTACATGCAATTGCCGGATATCCGGCAGGTCGCGGCAATTGACCAGTCCAGCTTCCAGCCGCCCTGGTCGCGCGATTCATACATCTTCGAAATCGACGAGTCCAGCGTCAGCCACATGGCGGTTCTCGCCCGCCGCCCAGAACAGCCGGGGGATCCCATAGAGCGCCCGGCCGGCTGGCTGTCGAATATCGGCGACAAGCTGCGCGGGAGAGCGCGCTCTCCCGATGGACGGGACGACATCATCGGCTATGGCGGCTTATGGAAAATCGAAGGCGAAGCGCATATCAGCACCATCGCCACGCACCCGAACCAGCGCGGCAACGGTTACGGCGAGATCCTGCTGGCCGGCATGATCGGCAAAGCCTTGCGCCTCAAAGCCGAGTTCATCGTGCTGGAAGTGCGGGTCAGCAATGCGGTCGCGCAAGGTCTATATCAGAAATACGGTTTCCGCCGTTTTGGACGCCGGCGCAACTATTACCGCAACGACAACGAAGACGCCTGGGACATGCGCATGACGATGGATCGAGAGGCGCGCCGCCGCTACTCGCGCTTGTATCAGGAGCTGCAAGACGAGCATGCTTTCCGCGATATCTACAGTTGGAAGGCGCGCCCGCGGCGGTGAATTCCTGCGATCTTCTTTACCAGCCATCGGTCTGTTAATATGAAAGGATTGTTGCAAAAAGCTCAGGGGTTCGCATATGTCGAATTTCGACGTAGATGGCGCGCCGTTTCTCGTTCATGAAAGCATCCGCGGCCGGCTAGAAGATCTGGACGATCGTGTTCGCGAAATGAGAGCGATTGGGCGGCTCGACTCACGGGCGCTCGAACGAATTCAGGAGTTTTTCAAAATAAAGGGAATCTATCATTCAAATGCGATTGAAGGAAACTCGCTTACAGTTTGCGAAACTGAACTAGTGGTAAATCAAGGCTTTACGATAACGGGAAAGACCTTAGCAGATCAGGCCGAAGCGAAAAACTTGGGACATGCACTCGACTTCATGAAAGAAATCGCGACGACAAGCGACGCGCCTATAACAGAACGCGATATCCGACAGATTCACGCTTTAATCCTTGCCGGAATTCAGGACGAACATGCTGGTTCCTATCGCAATACAGAAGTCAGAATTCGTGGTTCACAATACGAGCCTACCGAAGCCTTTGCAGTGCCTCACCAGATGAGCCAACTGGGAACGTACGTGACTCATGTTACGACGCCGGATTCCTCTATTTCGGACTTTCCAATAGTTTGCGCTTCAGCAGCACATGCTTGGTTGGCTCAGATTCACCCATTCGTCGACGGCAACGGTCGAACTGCTAGAATTCTAATGAATCTGATTCTCGTGCGACGAGGCTATACAATATGCATTATCTCTCACGATGATCGCCTAAGGTATTATGACGCGCTTGAGGAATCTCAGGCAGGCGATCTCACGCCTCTGATTGAGTTAGTGTATGAAAACGTTGAAGAAAGCCTGGAAGAATGGGAAAAGGCTGCCGAAGAACAAAGGACTCATCTGGAATGGCTTAGCTCACTTACAGCTCTGTTCCAACAGCCTGAACGCAATAAGGCAGAAAATGAATATGAAGTTTGGCGACGCGGCATGGACCTATTCAAAAGTTACTTCAAGCAGACCGTCGATGATTGGAATGAACAGCTAATTTTCGGCAATGTGTCGCTAAGGTATAAGGATTTTGGAACGCTCGGATTTGAAAAATATGTCAGCCTGCGCAATGGTCGCTCTGCCAAGAAGACTTGGGATTTCGGTCTTGAGTTTAGCAGGGGAAACAGCCGCATACGTTATCTTTTCTATTACGGCTACGCCGATTACCGAATGCGACATCGCGCAAGAGTGGTTCTATTTGTCGCAAAGCAGATCGAATATACGTATGTACAGTTAGAAGACATTTCCGAAGGCAACAAGCCCGACTTTTATCAAGTCGGATTTGACATGAAAGAGCAGAAATTTGTTGCCGCAACACCTGGCGGAAACCTTTGGGACGGCAAAGTAGAAGAAATTGCACGTAGATTCTTCACCCAGGTGATAGAACGCGACTTCACCACCTAACCCTAATCCCGCAGCGCCCGCATCCCGTTCAGCGTCACCGCCAGCGACATGCCCATATCAGCGAAGACCGCCGCCAGCATCGTCACGTTGCCAGTCGCCGCCAGCAGCAGGAAGACCGCCTTCAAGCCAAACGACAAAACGATATTCTCGCGGATCAAACGGAGGGCGAAACGCGCCCGCTGGATCGTCCGCGGCAACTGGCGCAAGCCATCCGCCATTAACACGACATCGGCTGTCTCCATCGCCTGCGCGCTGCCGGCGCCGCCCATTGCGATGCCAACCGACGCCCGCGCCAGCGCCGGCGCATCGTTGATGCCATCGCCGACCATCGCCACGCCGCCGTGCTTCGCCGCCAGCTTCTCCACGGCGACCAGCTTGTCTTCTGGCAGCAGCTCGCCATAAAAGCGGCCGACGCCAACCTGCTCGGCAATGGAGGCCGCCACATGTCTGTTATCGCCGCTGAGCATGACCGATTCGATTCCCAGTCCGCTCAACTCCGCCACCACCGCCGCGCTTTCTTCACGCGCGGAATCGGCAAGGGCGATTAAGCCTCGCACCTTATGCCCGTCGTGCACCATCACCGCGCTCTTCCCCGATTCCTCGATCGCGGCCGCCCGCGCGCAGAGTTCTAACGTGTGATCAAAGTGCTCGTCAAAAAAGCGGTGGCTGCCAATCGTTATGCGCTTGCCCTTGACGTTTCCACGAACGCCCTGGCCCGTAAGCGCTTCCACATCAGTCGCCCGTGCGCGCAGCGCGCCTCGCTCCGCCGTCACATCTAGGATCGCGCCCGCGAAGGGATGACTGCTTTGCGCTTCCACCGACGCCGCCAATGAAATTAATTCAGCGCAGGGTTCGCAATCCGGTCCCGCATCGCAATTGTCGGTATAGGTCGCCTCGACGCTGAGGACGCCCTTTGTCAGCGTGCCGGTTTTGTCAAAGGCGATGACCTTGCTGCCCGCGAGCGATTCCAGTGGCACGCCGCCCTTGATTAACACGCCGCGCCGCGCCGCCGCCGAAATCGCGCTGATCACCGTCACCGGTGTGCTAATCACGAGCGCGCAAGGGCAAGCGATGACAAGCATCGACAGCGCGCGGTAAAGCCAACCGCTACCGTCGGCGCTATTCAAAAAGTTGCCGCCGAAAAACAATGGCGGGATCAAGGCGAGCGCCAGCGCCGCCAGCGCCACCGCCGGCGTATAATAATGAGCGAAGCGATCAACCTGCCGCTGACTGGGCGCGCGCCGCGATTGCGCCTCTTGCAGCATGCCGATAATGCGGCTGAGCGTGCTGTCCTCGGCGGTACGATTGACGCGCAATTCAAGCGCGGCCGCGCCGTTGATTGACCCGGCGAAGACTTCTTGACCCGGCGCCGTTTCCATCGGCGCGCTTTCACCAGTGATATGCGCCTGATCAACCGCGCTATGCCCGGCGATCACGCTGGCATCGGCTGGTATGCCTTCGCCCGGCAACACGCGAATTAGATCGCCCACCTGAAGCGACTCCACCAGCACGGTCTCGGTCTGATCGCCGGCAATTCGATTTGCCGTCGGCGGCTTCAGCGCGATCAACGATCGCAGGCTGTCACGAGCGCGATCAGCCGTATAGCCTTCCAGCGCCTCGCCAATGGCGAAGAGGAAAATCACCAAAGCCGCCTCAAAGAATTCGCCCAGAATGAGCGCGCCGACGGCGGCAACCGTCATTAGCAAATTGATGTTAAATTGTCGGTTGATGCGCAGCGCCTTAATTCCGCTCTGGGCGATCGGCACAATCGCCACCAGCATCGCCAGCGCATAGAGCAGATTGCCCGCATCTGGCGGCAGCAATCGAAAGACTTCCGCGGCAATGGCGATCAGCAGCAGGGCGCCGCCAATGATTGCGGGGCGGCTGGCGCTTCGTGACCAAAGGTAGGCACAGAAACCCAAGACGCCAGTCCGTTTCGTCTCCCCGCGCAGGTCCGCAGCGGCGTCGCCGTCTGATATAGTTTTGCCCACCGCTTCGACCTGGATCCGCAGCCGGTCGCAGTCGACATCGCCAAGCAGCTGCAGCGTATTACTGAAGAAGTCTACACGGGCGATTTGAACGCCCTCGAGCTTTCCCACCGCGCCTTCCACTTCGCGCGCGCAGCCGGGGCAATCCATATTGCCGATTTTGAATTGACGCGCTTCCATGCCGATGCCCTGCTAATGAGACTACGTATCATTAACAATTAACTTACATTAGTCAAATACATTGTACTGTGATGGTCAGTCAGTGTCAAACGCGGGGCTTGCCTGGACAAGTATGCCTCTATACGCTGCTTCAATTTCTGATAAACTAGAAATGTGGTCTATGTATAAATAGTTTCGGTTACTTGGAGGAGACTCATGTGTAATGCCCATGTTGCGCAAACGGTGCGTGAACGTGTCAAGAAAGAGGGCTTGCCCAGCGCGAGCCGCCGCAGCTTCCTCAAGCTCGGCAGCGTGCTCGCCGCCGGCGCCGCTCTGGCGCCTCAGGTAGCCCGCGCTGATATGCGCGGCGTTCGCGAAGTCGTCGACCTCAGCCATACGCTCAGCCCGGATAATCCCGTCTGGCCCGGCGTCGTTACGCCTGGCACGCGGGAGACCGTTTTCACCATAGAAGAAAACTTCATCTATTCGCAGCGCTGGACCTTTGAAGAACACCAAGGCACGCACATAGATTTCCCGGCGCACTTCATCGCCGACGGCGCCCGCGTGGACGCTTTCCCCACTGATGGATTGGTGGGACCAGCCGTCGTCATAGATATATCCGCCCGCGCCCAAGAAGATGCCGACACCTTGGTGACGGTTGATGATCTGCTAGCCTGGGAGACGGAAAATGGCGAAATCCCCGAAGGCGCTTTTGTGCTGATGTATTCCGGTTGGGAACATCGCATCGGCACGCCGGCTTTCTTTGGCGATGACACCGGCTTGCACTTCCCCGGCTTCAGCGGCGAAGCGGCGAATTGGCTGGTTAGCGAGCGTTCAATTCACGGCGTTGGCGTTGATACCCTCAGCCTTGACCATGCCATTACCCAAACCTTCGACGCGCATTACGCATTTCTTGGATCGGGCTTGCTGGGCATTGAGAATATCGCCAATTTGCAAGCGATTATGGATAGCAAAGCGACCATCGTCTGCGGCATCCCCAAATACGAAGAAGGCTCCGGCGGTCCCGCGCGCATCCTGGCGCTAGCTGAAATGTGATGCGGCCGCTGGCTATTTTCAATCGAACTCCGTCGGCAGATCCCGCTGACGCCAATGGCGGAACCAGCGCTTGATCTGTCCATCTGTAACGCGGCTCAGCGACAAAGGCGGCAATTCATCTTCCCGAAACCAGGCGACCGCGGTCGTCTCCGCGCTCGTTCGCGCCGCGCCGCCAGTCAACTCGCAAAGGAACGCCGCTTTGTAGACTTCATTCAGCGACGGCGGATGACGTCGTTTGCGGTCCTCGAGCGCCAGCAGCTTTACCGCCTTCGCTTCGTAGCCGCTTTCCTCTCGTATCTCGCGCTCGACCGCCTCCGATGGCGCATCGCCGACATCCGCCCAGCCGCCCGGCAGCGTCCAGCAGCCATCAACCGCTTCACGCACCAGCAAGATCTTGCCATCACGGAACACAGCGCCGCGCACGTCCACCTTCGGCGTGATGTAGCCATCATCAGCCGCCAACATCAGCTTCACGGGAACAGCATCAGTATCAGCCGCATCAGCCAGCATGTCGCTGGCGATATCGAACAGTTGCTGATAACGCTCTTCGTCATAGTGGGTATTGGCGTAAAATAGCCCGGTCCGCGCCAGCGCCGCGATTCGTTTTGCCCATTCCACCTGTTTGCTCATTGCTCGCCTTATTCCGAATTATCCGACGCGTCATTATACCCGCTGGCTCGATGCAGTTCCGCACTTCCGCTCAAGCAGCGAGGGGCGCTTGACGGTCTTTCGCGCTGCTATCTTGCGATACTTGCGCCGGAGCATGTCAGCATTGGCGAGGCTTTAGTATACTCTCTGTGCTTGGCGTTCTGTATTTGAGCGCCGCCACCGCCTTGGAGTTTCTGAGACGGGCGCGGAATGGCATGAGAAGGCGGCCTCTGGCTGCTAGTGCGAAGTCGAATACAGCGTTAGAATGGCGACGCTACATCTGTAGAGCAAAGGAGACCGCGATGGTCGAACTGGTATGGGATGGCAAATACGACAAAGATGGAAAGCGCGCCGCGCCGTTAAGAGTGGCTTTGCCCTTTCAGACGGTCGAAACAGTCAACGAGAGCGCCCAGCAGCGCCAGCGCACGCTCGACCTCTTCGCCGCCGGGCGCGACGCGGAATGGCGCAACCGGCTGATCTGGGGGGACAAGAAGTATGTGCTGCCGTCCTTACTGCCCGAGTTCGCGGGCAAAGTGGATTTGATTTACATCGACCCACCCTTCGCCACGGGACAAGACTTTTCTTTTCAAGCGCAGGTAGGCGACGAGAGTTTCACGAAAGAAGCCTCAATCATTGAGATGAAGGCTTATCGTGATATGTGGGGGGGGGGGTAAATCAAGTCTTTCTCAATACTTAGGCTGGTTTTATGAAACAGCTGTTTTTCTCCACGAGTTGCTGTCAGAAACGGGCAGCTTGTATGTGCATTGTGATCCGAGCATCAGTCATTATCTGAAGCCTACTTTGGACCATATATTCGGAATGGAGCAATTTCGTAACGAAGTGGTTTGGCACTATGGCAAAATGTCCAACACTTCCAAGAATTTCCCTTCGAATCACGACTGCATTCTGCGCTATACGAAGTCTGATGAATATACGTTCAACATCATCAAGGGAGCAGAATCTGAATATAGGGAGAGATACAAGCATTTCTTGACGGGTAACAGAGTTCTTTATGGATCTGTCGCTCATAAGGCCGATAAGCTCATCACCGGAAGAATCAATAAAAGAAGTCGAGAGCTTAAGCGGCCATTAATCGATGAAGATGTACTGTTTGATTTCGATCAGGAGTACAAAGTTCAATCTGATGTGGTCTCTGTCTCCATCATTAAAGGCAACTCTGCCGAACGCCTCAACTACCCCACCCAAAAGCCAGAAGCCCTACTCGAACGCATCATACGCGCCTCATCCAACGAAGGCGATCTCGTCCTCGACTGCTTCGTCGGCAGCGGCACGACTGCCGCCGTCGCCGAGAAACTCAACCGCCGCTGGATCGCCTGTGACCTAGGGCGCTTCGCCATTCACACGACGCGCAAACGCCTGCTGGGCATCGACAACGTCCGCCCCTTTGTCGCGCAGAATCTGGGCAAATATGAGCGGCAGGTCTGGCAGAAAGCCGAGTTCGGCGAAGAAGCCGCCTACCAAATGCGCAGCTACCGCAAGTTCATCCTGGACTTGTATCACGCCGAGATGGTCGACGGTTATGCCTGGCTGCATGGGCGAAAAGGCGGGCGCATGGTGCATGTCGGCTCGGTCGATAGCCCGGTGGCGGTCGGCGATGTGCGGCAAATCGCGATTGAATTTCAGCAGGCGATCGGCACTGGGAAGAATGCGCCGACGCTAGCTGGCGTTGATATATTGGGTTGGGATTTCGCCCTGGATACGAACGAAACGGCGCAGCAGACAGCGGCCGAAGCGGGCTTGAAAGTGCGCTTTCTGCGCATCCCGCGCGAGGTGCTGGAAAAGAAAGCGGTCGATCAAGGCGATATCAAGTTCTTCGAATTGGCCGCGCTCCAGGTGGACAAATCACTCAAAGGGCGCGAGCTTAGCGTTTGGCTGACGGATTTCATGATACCGCCCGATGATGTGCCGGACGATGTAGCGAAGGCGGTACGCCACTGGGAGGACTGGATTGATTATTGGGCGGTGGATTTCAATTACCGCGATGATACCTTTCACAATCAGCGACAGACTTACCGAACGCGCAAAGACCGTACGCTTCTGCCGCGCTTAAACTACACCTACAGCGAGCCGGGTGAATATGTGGTGCTGGTCAAGGTGATTGACATTCTGGGCAACGATACGACCAAGACCCTGAATGTTAAGGTGATGTAGACATGGCAGCACGAAACCCGGCGCAGATGAGCTATCTGGAAGATCATGGGGCGACCGCGTCCGCCGTTCCCGCGATCAGCCATGAGGTCAATGAATGGCGCGACGGCGGCTATAAAGGCGCGACCGAGACTTCTCGCATTTTGCTGAATTACTGGTTTCACAGCGATCACAGATTGCGGACGGGCGAGCCCTTTGCATATTACGCCGCCCAGCAGAAAGCTGTCGAAAGCCTGATTTATGTTTACGAGGTGGCGAAAGCGCGCAATCTCGTTTCGCTCTACCGTCAGTATATTCCGCAGGATCGGTCGGATGAGATTCGCTTTCCTCTTTATGATGACTTTGCCCGCTACTGCACCAAGATGGCGACTGGCAGCGGCAAAACCAAAGTCATGGCGCTGGCAATCGCCTGGCAGTATTTCAATGCTGTGCGGGAAAACAGCGCGGATTACGCCAAGACCTTCCTTGTCATCGCGCCCAATGTCATCGTCTTCGAACGTCTGCGCGGCGATTTCGCCGGCGGTCGAATTTTTCAGAACGATCCGATCATCCCGAAAGAATTCCAAATCTTTTGGGATATGCAATTCTACATGCGCGGCGACGCCGAACGGGGGACATCCGAAGGCGCTTTGTACTTGACCAATATCCAGCAGCTGTATGACCGCGAAAATCGACAGAAGGACGACGAACCTGAAGTGATGACGGCGGTTTTGGGAAATAAGCCGCCGGCCAATCTCGACGAAGAAATCGGATTTCCTGAACGCATTATCGAGCGAGCGGGATCGCCCGTGCTGGCGCTGAACGACGAAGCGCATCATACTCACGATCCCGAGAGCGCCTGGAACAAAACGATACGCGCCTTGCACGACGGACATTCGTCTGGACTGTCGGCTCAACTGGATTTCTCGGCGACGCCGCGCTACAGCAAGGGCGCGCTCTTCCCCTGGACGATCAGCGATTACCCGCTGAGGCAGGCGATTCGGGACAACATAGTGAAGAACCCAGTCAAAGGCATCACCGACATTGGCCCAATGCCCAGCAACGATACCGCCATCAAGTATGAACCGTACATCATCGCCGGGATTGAACGCTGGCGCGAGTATCGTGAACAGCTGGAGTCGATGGACAAGAAGCCTCTGCTATTCATCATGATGAACAAGACTCGAGAGGCGGATGACATTGCCGCGTACCTGCGGCGCAAATTCCCCGATGAATTCGCTGGCGATAAGACGCTGGTCATCCATACGGATAGAAAAGGCGAAGTATCCAAGCGCGACCTGGACATTGCGCGCAAGGCGGCGAAAGAAGTCGATCTCGATGAAAGCTCCATCAACGCCATCGTCAGCGTTCTGATGTTGCGCGAAGGCTGGGATGTGCAGAATGTGACGGTGATTGTCGGTTTGCGTCCCTACACCTCCAAAGCCAATATTCTGCCGGAGCAAACCATCGGGCGCGGCTTGCGATTGATGTTTCGCAATCTGCGAACGCCATATCAAGAGCGAGTGGATATCATCGGCAATCCGGCATTTATCAATTTCGTCGAGGAGTTGGAGAAGGAAGAAGACTACGAATTTGATACCTGGCGAGTCGGGAAAGACAAGCTTCAAATCACGGTGATCAAGCCGGAGTTGGATAAAGCCGAGTACGATGTCGCCTTGCCATCGCTCAGTCCCATACTTGCGCGGACAACCACCCTGCAGGAAGAGATTGAATCGCTTGATGTTGCCAACTTGTACCGGGGCGAACCACTGCCAATCACAGCGAGCGAAGATCTAGAGCGCACCTTCCTGTATGAGGGCAAGGATCTGCTCACATCCAAAACCTTGTTCGAGCGCATTTACACCATCCGGAATCCGCAATCATCCCAAGAGGTGGTGGCTTATTACGCGAACCTAATCGCGAAAGAGGTGAAACTGCCTAGCCAGTTTGCCGCTCTGGCGCCAAAAGCGCGCGATTATCTGAAGTATCATGCATTCGGGCGCGAAGTTGATTTGGACAGCCCGGAGATACTGGGGGCAATCAGCCAGAAGCTCCATCAAATGGTGATGATCACAGCTTTCCGCGATGCGCTTCAGGAAAAGCTCGTGCAGCCGCAAGAGCCTGTATTGGAAGGCGCCGGGCGAAAGCTGTCATCAGTCGAGCCATTCCCGTGGTCGCAAGCCGCGCCGGTATGCCGCAAGACTGTTTTCAACCGGGTCGCCTGTGATAGCAATTTCGAAGTGACTTTCGCGCAATTTCTCGATCGCGCGCGCGATGTTGTCCTGTTTGGCAAGCTGCCGCTTCAGTTCGGCTTTTCTATTCCCTACACTGATTCGCGCGGCAACTTGCGACATTACTATCCCGACTTCGTTGTGGTGGACGATAAGAGCGTATCCTATTTGGTGGAAACAAAAGGCCTTGAAGATATTGAAGTGGCAAATAAAGATCGCTCGGCGACAATCTGGGCTGAACAAGCGACCGGCCTCACCGGTCAAGAATGGCGCTATGTGAAAATCCTTCAAACCGACTTTCTAGATCTAGCGCCAGCTTCCTTTGCTGATTGCATCCAAATGGGATTGACGCAGTCCAGTTTGATTGATTAACCCGTCGAGCTGGCTTACTCTAGCTTGTAATCTCATTCAGAAATGGAACGGTAGCATCAAATGACCCAACACTATGACGCAATCGTCATCGGCGTCGGCGCGATGGGCAGCGCGACGCTTTATCAACTTGCGCAGCGCGGACTCAATGTCCTGGGCATTGACCAGTTCGAGCCGCCGCACAGCATGGGCTCATCGCACGGTTTGACGCGCATCATCCGCCTCGCCTATTACGAAGACCTGTCCTATGTGCCTTTGCTGCGGCGGGCTTATGAGCTTTGGGCGGACTTAGAGGCTGAATCCGGCGAGCAGATCTTTTACCAGACCGGCAGCCTCGACATGGGTCCCGAAGAGGGCGATGTTTTCAGCGGCAGCCTTAAGAGCTGCATCGACAACGATCTTGCGCATGAGGCGCTCGATAGCGCCGAACTCAGCCGGCGCTTCCCCGGTTATCGCATGCCAGCCGAGACGATGGCCCTCTATCAGCCGCAGGGCGGGCTGCTGGTTCCAGAGCGTTGCATCAGCGCTTGCCTGGCGCTGGCGAAAGCGCAGGGGGCGGCGATACATTGCGGCGAACGCGTTCACGGCTGGGACATTCTGGCTGACGAGCGCGTGGCATTGCGGACGGACGCGGGACGCTATGTATCTGAAAAGCTAGTGATCTGCGGCGGCGCCTGGGCATACAAGCTCCTTCCGCAATTGGCGGACGCAGCTGTGCCCGAGCGGCAAGCGCTGATTTGGCTGGAGCCGAAGCGCGCCGACTGGTTTCAACTGGACAGTTTCCCGGTTTGGAACGCGCAAATGGAGGAAGGGCGTTATTATGGCTTGCCCGAGTTCAATCCGACCGGGGCGACGCCGGGCATGAAGCTGGGCCGCTACAATCATTTGAATGAGACATGCGATCCCGACGCGATAGATCGCGGGCTGCGGCCGGCGGATGAACGGATCTTGCGGGAATTCGCCGAGCGCTACTTCCCGCAAGGCGCTGGACGGACCGTCGATATGGTCGTCTGCATGTTTACCAATACGCCTGACGAACACTTCGTGCTGGATACACTGCCGGATGCGCCGCAGGTTTCGCTGGCGGCCGGCTTTAGCGGGCACGGCTTCAAGCTGGCGAGCGCCATCGGCGAGATTATGGCCGACTTGGCGCAGACGGGTGAGACGCGCCACGACATCGCTCTGCATCGGCTGTCGCGTTTCCAAGCGCAGACGGTGTAGGGGCGAGCCATTGGGTCGCCCGCAGGGTCCAGACGCTGCGTATCCCGTGCTCGCAAGGGTCAACACTTCCAGTAAGGTGGCGATACCATGAAGATCATCGGACTTATCGGTGGGCTCAGCTGGGAATCCAGCGCTGAATACTACCGCATCATCAACCAGGAGACGCGGAAACGCTTGGGCGGCGTCCATTCGGCGCCTTGCCTGATGCTCTCATTTGACTTCGGCGAGATCGAAGCCTTGCAAGCGGCCGGCGATTGGAACGCGGCGAGCGAGCGCATGGTCGATGCGGCGCGGCGACTTGAATTGGCGGGGGCTGAATGCATCGTCATCTGCAGCAATACAATGCATTTGCTGGCGGATGCGGTGGGGGCGGCCGCCACGATTCCCCTGCTTCATATCGCCGATGCGACCGCCAAGCCGATTTTAGACCGCGGTTTCAGCCGAGTTGGTCTGCTGGGCACGCGCTTCACGATGGAGCAAGACTTCTATCGCGGGCGCATGAGCGAGCGCTTCGGGCTTGATGTGTTGACGCCGGACGCCGCAGAACGCGATATCGTGAACAGCATCATTTATGAGGAACTGGTTCGCGGCATAATCCGCGCTGAATCGCGGCGCGCATATCAAGCGGTGATCGAGACGCTGCGCGATGCCGGGGCGGAAGCGGTCGTCTTGGGCTGCACCGAGATCGGCTTATTGATTAAACGAGCCGACAGCGCGCTGCCCGCTTTTGATACGACAGCGTTGCATGCCCGGGCAGCGGTGGACTGGGCGCTGGGCGGTTAGCGGCGGGCCAAGCAGGCGTCTCGGCGAGACGCCCCTACATTGGACCTATTACACGGCATTGCATCATCGGATCAAACTGGAATGGGGTGTGGTGAATTTCATTGATAGCGCGACAAACCCCCATCCCCCGGCCCCTTG
>JAPPFH010000043.1 GCA_028875185.1 Chloroflexota bacterium
CTGCCCATTTTTCATGCCGGTCTTGTAATACCAATCAAGCCTTGTAGGGGCGACCCGATGGGTCGCCCTAAGTTACGATACAGCGACAAGCGGGCGACCTACTAGGTCGCCCCTACATTCTTGACTGGGGTGGGGCGCGCAAAACATGACCAAACCCAATATCCTCTTCATCGTCGCCGATCAGCACAATGCCAAGGTACTGGGTCATCAAGGGCATCCGGACGTAAAGACGCCGCATCTGGATGGCCTTGCGCGCGAGGGCTGCCGCTTCAATAACGCCATCACCCAGAACCCGATCTGCAGTCCGAGCCGCGTCTCCTTCCTCAGCGGGCAGTACCCCCACAATCATGGCTACTACAGCTTGAGCGGACCCAATCCCGGCGGTCTGCCAAATATCTTCGGACACTTTCGCGCCGCTGGTTATTTCACCGCGGCGATGGGCAAAATCCACTGCCCCGAATACTGGGTGGAAGACCAATGTGATGTCTTCCACGAGAGCAATTCCTGGGGCGCTGGCAGCATCGTCGGGCGCTCGAAGGAATATACGCGCTTCTTGCGTGAGCGCGGCGTCGACGAGCTGGAAGATCACATCCTCCTGCCAGAGTTCGGCGAGCGCGGACGGCAGAGCGTCGAGGGGCGCCCCAGCCCGCTGGCTTTCGACGAATCACAAGAAGGCTGGCTGGCGCATACCGCCATCGCGACCATGCAGCGCGCGCTCCACCGAGAGCAGCCATTCTTGCTGCATGTCAGCTTCCCGCGTCCGCATCAGTGCACCACGCCCTGTCAGGAGTTCTGGGACTTATACGATGGGAAGGCGCTCAGCCTGCCGCCCAACGCCGACTACGACTTGGCATCGGCGAACAAGGCGCCGCATATGATCGCCTCGGCGCGGCGCTGGCGCGAAGGCGCGTGGCCGCTTTTCGAGCCGAAGACCTTCGAAGCCGGGCGACTGCGCAAGCTGCGCGGTTATCTCGGCGCGGTCAGCCAAGTGGATGCGGCTGTCGGCAGTCTGCTGGATTTCCTGCGCAAGACGGGACAAGCGGAAAACACCATCGTCGTCTACACATCGGACCACGGCGATTATGCGACCGAGCACGGCATCATGGAAAAAGCGCCCGGCATTTGCAGCGACGCCATCACGCGCGTGCCGCTGATATGGCGGGCGCCGGGGCGAGTCGAAGCGGGCGGCGCCGTTGATGACATTGTCGAATTGGTGGATATTCCAAATACGCTCTGTGCGCTCGCCGGCATCGACTTGATGGAGACCAGCGACGGACGCGATATCTCGGGCTTGCTGGCTGGCGTCGGGCAGCGCGAAGACCGCATTGGCTTGACCGAGTTCGCCTGGAGCAAAAGCATCCGCAAGGGTCAATACCGGCTGGTGCATTATCCGCGCGCGTTCTTCCCCGATGAATACCCCGATGGCTTCGGCGAGCTTTATGATCTCGGCGCCGATCCCTGGGAGATGCGAAACCAGTACTTCGACTCGGATTATCAGCATATCGTGAGCGAGCTGCGCGGCGAATTGCTGGAGCGGCTGATCACGACGACGCGTCCGCGCACGGTGAGCGGCGTCAATTCGGCGCGCTTTGATACGCCGGAAGTGAATCCGCAGCGCGCGCAGCGATATCAGACCGTCGTCAACCTGGATGGCAAGATCAACCCGGCGCTCCTGCATTCAGCGGCGAACAAGAATTATCTTTAGCCTAAAGCGCCGCCAGGCACTTAAGCCTACGCCAAGTCAGCTAGGGTCTACTCACCGCCAAAGGCCCGCTCCAACTCGGCGATATCCAGCTTTTTCATCGTCATGAACGCTCTGGTGACGCGTTCGACCGCGGCCGCGTCATCGCTGGCGAGCATCTCATGGAGTCGGGTCGACGAAATCTGCCAGGAGACGCCAAAGCGATCAGTCAGCCAGCCGGCGACGCTCTCAGCGCCGCCATCAGTGGTCATCATATCCCAAAGTCGGTCGATCTCGTCTTGACTGTCGCAATTGATGCAAAGCGACATGGCGGCATTGGGTTTGAAGAAAGTGTTGCCGTTGACCAGGGTGAAGCGCTGACCGGCCAGCTCGAAGATCGCAAACATGATTTCGTCGGGGGAGCCCGGTCCAACCTCGCTGTAATGGATGATCTCGAGAACGCGAGAATCGGGCAGGAGCGAGGTGTAGAATTCGAGCGCCTCTTCGATCTGACCATCAAACCACAGGTAGGTGATGATTTTCTGCATCGGCTAATCCTCCGAACTGACTTCAATGGCGAAAGATGTCATGGATTCTATCCGCTCGCCAGCGGCGTTTATGGTGATCTTGACCATCTCTGTTTCAGTCCCTCGCTATCTGCCATTATCGAGGCGCATTGGACCGAAACCATGCGGGAGCAACTCGCGCAGCGAGGTGACGAGATGGGTCTTCCCGTCGAGGTCGGCCAGGATGACGCGCAAATCGGGCGCGAATTCGTACATCATCTGCCGGCAGACGCCACAGGGCGAGCCAGCGTCGCGCGTTACCACCGCTATGGCGCTGAAATGGCGCTGCCCTTCGCTGACCGCTTTGAAGACGGCGGTGCGCTCGGCGCAGACCGTCGGCGTAAAGCTGACGCTTTCGATATTGCAGCCGCCGTAAATCTCGCCGCTGCTGGTCAGCAGAGCCGCGCCGACGCGGTAATTGCTGTAGGGCATATAGGCGTGCTGGCTCGCGGCGATGGCGGCCGCAATCAATTGCTGATCGCTGGGAATTGGCATGGCGGATTCCTCAGTTATGCCAAGTAAGTCGCAAAGAGAAGCATCTTTTCAGCTTTACTCCCCTTCCCTAGCACGCTGGGGAAGGGGCCGGGGGATGGGGTTGGATAGCGGACGCGCGCTATACGAGGCTTCGCCTAAGACCTTGCGCACCTTGACTTTGCGAATGCGGTGGCCCTCGATGGACTGGACAGTCATGCGCAGGATCTCAGTTTCTATCGTCTCATCCGTTTTCGGCACGCGACCCAAGGTCAGGTAGATGTAGCCGCCCAAGGTATCGACGTCGCGGGTATCGATTGAACAGCCAAGCAGCTCGTTGATGTCATCGAGGTCCATGCTCGCTTCGATCAAGTAGACGCCATCGCCGACAGCCACATAATCTTCTTCTTCGGCGAAATCATGTTCGTCGCGGATATCGCCGACGATCTCTTCAATCAGGTCCTCGATGGTGACCAAGCCCGAGGCGCCGCCATATTCGTCTGCCACAATCGCCAGGTGCACGTTTTTTGCTTGCAACTCTTTCAACAGCGCGTCGGCCGGCATCGCTTCGGGCACGAAATAAGCCTGCCGAGCGAGATCGCCGATTGCGCGATCCCGGAAGTCATCGCCGTTCTTAACCACCTTCAGAATATCTTTGGCGTAGAGCAAGCCTTTGATGTTGTCGATGCTGTCTTCATAAACGGGAATGCGCGAAAAGCCGGAATCGACGAAGGCGGCCAAGGCGTCGCGCACACTGGCTTTTAGCTCTAGCGCGATGATGTCGATGCGCGGCGTCATCAGCTCGCGGGCGCTGCTTTCATCGAGTTGCAGCACCGAGGCGATCATATCTTTCTCTTCTTCCTCAATGACGCCCCCGCTGTGGCTTGCATGGACCAGCGTCATAATCTCTTCTTCCGTGACCAGGTTGACCATCGCCAATGCGTCGCCGCCGAACACGCGGGAGATCGACCGGCTTAGCAGGAGCACCAAGGCGGTCAATGGCGAGATGATCACCCGCAAGACGCGCATGGGCGCGATTACGCGGGGAAGAAGCGATTCGCTATAAGCGCTGCCGAGCGCTTCCGGCGCCAAGTCGCCGATGATCAGCGTCAAGCCGGCGCCACAAATGACTGTCGCGACCGTCAGCGCCAAACGCGCGCCCGCGGCGCCAGTGTCGAAGGCGTCGATCAGAAGCAGGACGAGCAGCACCGCTATGATCGTGCGCGTCAAGATATGGGTGATGCTGACGGTCATGCTCAGGCTTAGCGAGTTCTCGGTTAGTTCAAAGAAACGCCGCGCGTTTGGCTCGCCGTCCTCCGCGCGTTCGCGCATGGCAGCGGCTGAGACGTTCTGCAACGCCGCGTTCATAAGGCTCACAGCGGCGTGCGCGCCCAACGCCAATAGCAGAAGCAGCAGTATTGCGGCGCTCCCGTCCATCAGATGCCGTCGCTATCCAAAGATTGGATGCAAGCGAAAAGCGCCGGACACGATTGCTCATGCACGGCTACCGTCTTTACTATGTGCCTGGTACTCCGGGAAGGAGGCTCGACCGGGTCGTCCACTGGGTATTCAGAACTTATTTGACACAATGACGAGAGTGTACCACAGCGAAGCGTGGAAATGCAAATACTGCCGCGTTGTGGTGTGGTGAATGTGTTGATATATCCCAAAATGAAGGAGGGACTTCAAAATCGCGTATTCCTTGAAAAACTCCCCTTCCCTCCTTGTGGGGGCAAGGGGCCGGGGGATGGGGGTGTAGTGGTCCCGAAAACTGGACACCTAGTTGAGAGAGTCTATTGCAGTGGATACGCCATTCGTTTCCCCCACCCCAAACCCCTCCCCATAAAGAGGGAGGGGCTTAAAAAACAAGAAATCGCTAAGAAATCTCCTCTTCCCTCATTTTGGGTGCGTACGGACACTGCGCTTCGGTAAGGGGCCGGGGGATTGAGCCCAGAGAAATTTAATCCACCGAGTTAGTCGATCCCGCCGCGTTTATGCCAACGGCGTCCCATCCCAGTTGTAACGCGCCTTCCAGCCCAGCAGCGCTTCCGCCTTGCCCGCATCAACCGGGCTGGCGTTCCCGCGCAGGGCATCACCAATCGGATAATCGCCCGGGAAATGTTTCGCCATCAGGTCCCGTATATCGTCTTTGCGGTAGATGATCGGCGCGCAGATGTAAAAGGCTTCATGCCCCGTCTGCTCATATTCCAGCGCCATTCGGCAGGAGCTCGCAGCATCGCGCACATCGACGAAAGTCCAGAACGCGCCATAGGTCGAGACATCGTCAGTCGGCTGTTCGCGCGCCGCCGGCAGCCAGCTCCGCGCCTCATCGGTGACGACGAAAGTGAAGCGCAGGCTGACCAGCGACATCTTGGGGATACGCCGCAAGAAACCTTCCGCCAATTCTTCGCCGATCATTTTCGAGAGCCCGTAACAATCTTGCGAGAGCAGCGGATGCGCTTCATCAATCGGGAGGTACAGCGGATTGAAGGGACGGTGACGAAAAGCGTAACCCAGCGCCGAAATGCTGCTCGCCATCGTGATGTTCGATATGCCGAGGATCGCCGCCGCTTCCAGCACATTGAAGGTGGACATGACGTTGGCGCGGAAGACGACTTCAGCCGTATGTAAAGTTGGCGATGGGATGGCGGCCAGGTGGATGACGGCATCGTGCCCCTGCATGACGCCGATTACCTGACCCAGATCGGTGAAATCGACCTGCTGCGTGTCCCAGGGCTGCCTTGGGTTCCGGTCGGCCGGGGTGACATCGTAGCCATGCGCCGCCAATTCCGCCACTGTGGCGCGGCCGATGCGCCCGTCCGACCCGCTGACTAGAACGCTTCCCAGGACCATACGCTCGTCCCTTACCCCATGCTTGGCTATGTTTAGGCTCAAATGAGATACACTATAATCCACATCTGAAGAACAGAAAGCGTGAAGGAGAATCAAATGACGCAGGAGATGCGGGTTGCGCTGGGGCAGCATTCCGCGGCCACGCACGAGTATCTGACTTTCGCCAAGCAGCTGGGCGTCGGCGGCGTGCAGTTCAACATGATCGGCAAGGGCATTGACCTCATCCCCGAAGACATTGACCTGCCCGAAGACAAGGGCTATTGGGAGGTCGACGAGCTCAAGCGTTTGAAGCAGCGGGTTAACGATTACGAGCTTGAGCTGGAAGCGATTGAGAATGTGCCGCGGCATTTTTACGTTGACGCGATGCTCAATGGACCGCGCCGCGAAGAGCAGACTGCCAACTACCAAGCGCTGGTTCGCAACATGGGAGAAGCGGGCATCCCCATCCTCGGGCTGAACTGGATGCCGAACCTGGTCTGGCGGACGCCGATGGCGCTTGGGCGCGGCGGGGTCAAAGTGACCGCATTTGATATGGACCGGGCGCTGGCGGGCGAAGTCATCAGCGGCATCACGCAGGTCGCCGAAGCCGAAGACCGCGAATACAGCGAAGCGGAAATGTTCGACAACTACATCCGCTTCATGGGGGAAGTTGTGCCCGTTGCCGAAGAAGCGGGCGTCAAAATCGCGCTGCATCCCGATGACCCGCCGGCGCCAGCGCTCGGCGGCATCGCCCGCGTTTTCTACAAGCCGGATAATTTCAAGCGCGCGCTGGAGGCTGTGCCCAGCCCCAATCACGGGCTCGACTTCTGCATGGGCTGCTTCTCCGAGATGGTCTACGCCGATGAAAGCAACAACGATGGCGTGCTGAAGGCGATGCGCTACTTCGGCGAACGCGGCAAGATATTTTATGTGCACTTTCGCGATGTGCAGGGCTGCATGCCGAAGTTCCAGGAGTGCTTTCCCGGCGAAGGCAATATGAATGTGGTCGAGGCGATTCGCACGCTGCAAGATGTCGGTTTCACTGGCTTCATCATCGACGACCATGTGCCGGAGATGATCGATGATGACGGCTGGCGGCATCGCGGCCACGCCTATTCCACCGGCTACATCATGGCGCTGGTGGAGGCGGTCAAGCAATTGGCGTGACGCGCTAAGCGCATAGCGCAAGAATCAAAATCTGTAGGGGCGAGCCTTGGCTCGCCCACGCAGTCCCCCCCCTCAGTCCCCCATAGCAATGGCTGACGACAGGACAGTTTTGCAGCGGGCAAAGAATCTTCCCGAATCCCGCATTTTTTGCGTAATTTAGGGCGACTCACAGAGTCGCCCCTACAGTTTTCGCCAGGATAGATGCTTTCGATGTCTACCCTGGGCCATAAATTTTCGATTAGACCACACCTGTCCTGTCCTCAGTAGCAATGGGGGGAGGCTAATGTTTTGCGGGCCCTCGCTATTCTGCCCAGCCCCGCCCAACAAACGATCTGTAGGGGCGGGCCATCGGCTCGCCCGCTACCGCCACTTAGAGGGCTTTGGCCACGGGCCGCCTAATGTCGCGCCAGACGATCCCCTCGTAGAGCAGGAAGGTGATCAGCGCGATGAGGAAGACGAATTGCGGGATCACTTCCAGCCCGACCGTCTCCGCCAGGATGCCGCCCAGCCAGGGTAGCAGCGCCATCCCCAGGCTGGCGCCGGTGAATTGCAAGCCCATCGCGTTGGCGGTGTGCGCGCTGCCCACCAGCCCCGGCGTGTCCGACGCCATCAGCGGGGCGAAAGGCGCAATCGCGAAGCCGATCAGCGCCAAGCCGATTAAACTGGCCAGCGGGCTCAGATTCGCTGAAAGCAAGCCCGCGCCCAACATGATGATGACATTATTCAAGCGCATGAAGCTCGTGGCGCTGATACGCGTGATGATAAGGCCCGAGAAAAATCGGCTGACGGTCAGGCTCGCCCAATAAATGCTGACCCAGGCGGCTGCCGTTTTCGGCTCGATCCCGCGCGCGTTGATGAAGAAGCTGTTGGAGAATTGACCGGCGACCAATTCGTTGCCGGTAGCCATCAGCCAGGCGCCCACCATCAGCCAAATGATGGGTAAGCGCATCGTTTGCCGCATACGATTAGGCGCGCTCTTGACTTTTGCCTCGCCGATTCGCCATTGATGGCGCGTCAGAAAAAACATCAAGAGCATTAGCGCGCGCGTCGCGGCGAATAGCGCGTATATCCAGCGCCAGTCGATCCCCAGATCAATAACGACAGTGGTGACGAAATAGGGTCCAATGGTCGAGCCGATGCCGAAGCTGCCGTGAAGCCAGTTCATGCGGCGCGCGCTGAAATTGACCGCGGCGAAGGCGTTCAAGCCGACGCCCATCACCCCGGAGCCGAAGCCATGACCGATAGCGGCGATCATGAACATCGGCCAAGTCGGCGACAGCGCCAGCCCGAGCTGGCTGAATATGCCGATGCCGGCGCCGCCCATCATCACCGCCGCGATGCCATAGCGACCGATGATTGGTCCACTGACAGAACTGGTGATCGTACGGCCGATGGTGGCGGCTGTGAGCATCGCGCCCAGCGCGCTAAGCGAGACGCCAAAATCAGCCTCGATATAAATCCAGACGACGCCGAGCGTGCCCGCGCCCAAGCCGCCGATTATGAAAATCAAGCAGGACATCAGCCAGAGCTTGAAGCCGTCGTCCCGTTTTCCGCTGCGCATTCGAGCTGCCTTTGCCAACGCATGGCGGTGACAAGAAACTGTTCGCGGGAGTTTATCCGCTTTCTGGCGCTAGGGCTATAGCGCGGTGCTGTTCAAATCAGCCTGTGTAGGGGTGACTGACTGGTGGTGTCCAGGCAGCCCTGTAAGTAGCCCTCAAATCTACAACCTGTGCGTACGGGCGCACCGGTGGCTCGCCCACGAAACAAGGAAACTACATACGGGAGCAGTCGCTTAAGGCGGCTACGTGTTATAGTAGGCTATTCTGATGGGGGTATGTTATCGGATGGCGGCTTTCCAGTACGGAGAAAGTATTTGAGCCAACCTAGATCATTCTTTGCAACTGCCATATCTGTCGTAAGGGTGGATGCGTCAGTCTTTAGACTAGCAACATCTGTTGTCATTGTTGTCATGTTTGTTTCAAGACGATCTAGTCGCCCAATGATCTTCGAGTGTGCATTTGCTGACGCTCGCCAGACACCGAGGAAACCGAGGATGATGGGAATGCCAGGCCCAATGACAATTCCAGCGACTTCACCTAGTCCAATTACGATTTGTGTACCTGGCATGACAGGTCTTTCTGTCTTATGAAGATACTTATTCCTGCTGGGTAAGGTACACTAACTATATCACAAACAACAAGCCCGCTTACAGAGTGGGCTTTTGTCTTTGTGCGGTCTGCTCCGCCAGTTTCACAAGTGTAGACGCTGGCAAGTTCAGCGCTTCGGCTAGCTTGACAATGACACTTAGCGAGGGCGAATTAGGGGCGACCCACCGCCGCGCGTAGACACAGCGGGTCAGCCGCCCCTACAGTTTTCGCTAAATTGGATGCTTGCAATAACTACATTTCCACTTTCATTTACGTTTGGACTGAATCTGTCGTGTCGTCGGTTGATGCTTCGGGTAGCGTAGACAGCAACCTTCGGGAAGGGGTCCGGGGTTGGGGTGTAAAAACCGCTAACCCGACAGCCGTTCGCGCAGCAGCTTGAGAAGCCAAGCCAGCTCCTGAATCTTGAGCATGCGCGCGGCCAGCAGGAATACGCCGCCATAAAGCAGCCCGCAAAAGCCCACAAGCGCCAGCTCGCGCAAAATGCTCGTCGCGCCGATCCACTGCGAAAGCGCGGGCAGCGTGACCAGGGCGAAGCCCGCCATAATCAGCGAGGCGAGCGCCGCTTTCAAGCCCGTGCGCGCCAGGCGCTGGGGACCGAAGCCCCCAAGACGCCGCCAAAGCAAGACGCCGCTGATGGACGCATGCGCGAAGTGCTTGACGCTATCGGCGATCATCAGGCTGAACAAGCCAAATTGCTCGAAGAGCATTAGCGCGGCCGCCAGGTAGCAGACGAGGCTCACGATGCCGACTAGCGCCGGCGTCCAGGTGTCCTTGCGCGCATAGAAGGCGTAAACCAGCAGCAGATCAAGCGCGGCGAAGGGCAAGCCAATCAAGTATAGGCGCAGCGCCAGCGCCGTATTCTCGGTATCGGCGGCGACGAAGGCGCCATTCTCGAAAAGCAGCGCGATGATGGGAACCGCCAGCACAAACAGGCCGGTCGCGGCCGGTAGGATCAGCGTGGTCGCCAGGCGCAACCCCAGCGCAAGCGTGTCTTTGAAAGCCTGCTGCGCCGCCGCGGTCATCTCCGCCGATTGCCGCGCCAGCGTCGGCAAGATGGCGATGCTGATCGCGGTCGCCACCAAGCCCTGCGGAAACTGCACCAGGGTGGTCGCCCAATTCATGATGGCAATGCCGCCTTCAATTGTTTGGCTGGCCAGGTTGTAGCTGAAAGGGCGAATAACTAGCGTGTCGATGATCAGCGATAGCATGACAGGCAGATAGAGCAAGCCGATGCTCCACAGCGCCGGATGCCGCCAATTGACGCTGATGCGCAGCCGCCGCAGACGCAAGCCCGGCAGCTGCAGCAGCATCTGCGCCATTGCGCCGAGCAGCCAGCCGACCGCCACCACCAGGATGCCGCCGGAAGGCCGCGCCAGCAAAAATGGCGATTCGAATCCGCCGACTTCCGCTTGCGGAATCAGAGCCAGCGATGGCGCCAGCGCGAGCGTCACCAAAACGATGCCGCCGTTGAAAACGACGCCGGCGAATGCGGGCAGCGTAAACGAACGTAAAGCGAATAAGGCGCCGCTGAAAACGGCGAAAAGGCTCATAAATATCAGGGCGGGCGCGGTCAGGCGCAGCAGATCGACCGCGAGCCGCCGCGTCTCGAAATCAGCGCCCGGCGCCACCAGCGGCACAATCTGCGGCGCGAACAATTCGAGCAGCAAGACAAGCAGCGCCACAAGCGCGATGACCAGGCTGATCAAAGCCGAGACGACGCGCCACAATTCCGCCTTGCCCTTAGAGATGATCACATCGCTGAGCACTGGCACAAATGCGCCGTTAATGTGTCCGCCGATCAACAGATCGTAGATGGCTTTGGGCACGATGATGGCCACTTGCAAGGCATCGACCGCCCCGCTGGCGCCGAAGAGGTAAGTGAGCACGATTTCGCGGACGAGCCCGAGGACGCGGCTGCAGATATTGCCCAGCGCCAAGATGCCGCTGGCGCCGGCCAGGCGAGCGTTGGTGCGTTCTTGTTCGCCTGGCGCCGCCGCGTTAACAATGGCGTCGGGCGCTAATGATGTATTTTCCGCTGTCATGCAGATGGTCTTCGTTTTCGAGACAAGGCATACCGATATACAGGCCGCGCGCCGGCTTTCTCAGTTGGCGCCTTGAAATAAGCGCAGGCGGCCGGCGCTCAAGCGAAAATCGGCCCCGCATAGCGCGCGCCCGCCATCAGTACCATCGAGATCAGCGCCAGCCACAGGCTGACTCGTCCGTTGCGCCGCATCTTTGCTTCCAGCTGTCCCGCCGTCCCGTCAGCGCTCGCATCCTCGCTGGCCCGCGCGGCGACTTCACCCGCGCGCCGCCAAACGGTGAAATAACCATGACCAAAGGCGAGCAGACCGAAAAGCGCGCCGATGCTCAGAATCAATCCCATAGCGCTGCTCATTGCGTCGTGATACGAAAGCAGCCCGTACAGCAGCAGACCGGCGATCGTCGTGATGAGCGCCGACAGCGGAATCAGGCGGGGGAAATTTGTCCTGCGGTAGAGCGCGCGCAGGAAGCGGTCTCCATCCGACCCGGACGCGCGAGCCGCTGGCTCAATGTAAAAGGACAGCAAGAAAGCGGCTCCGACCCAAATGAGCCCGAAGACGATATGAAGCAGGCGCAAAATGGAGATCACCAGGGCGCCGCTCGCTGTGCTAATGTCCATGATTGTCTCCCAAGAGAGTTAAGATTGCCGAGGGTGGCGCGATCAGACGCTGCCACATCCCAATTATAAACCTCTCTTGCCATCCAAATCTTGTTGGGGCTACCCATTGGGTCGCCCGCTCCTGCCGTTGAAAACCTGTATGGCAATATTCTGGCTCGCCCGTATTGTCGCATGTTGGTTTCGGGCGTCTCGGCGCCGCGCGTAGGTCGCGTAGACACTGACCGCCGACACAGCGGGTCAGACGCCCTTACAAGCTCAACAGATAAGCAACCAGATCAGCGACATCGGCCGCTTCCAGGCTGTCTTCGTAACCGGCGTACATGATGTTGGAATAGCCAGCGACCAGATGCCGACCCGGGCGCAGGATGCTCCAGTAGAGGTATTCCTCGGCTGATTGCCCGGCGACGCGCTCGGCGGCGGTGGCGGCGATGCCCGCCAGCGAATTGCCGATGCTGCTGCTTTCGCCCGTGATCGAATGGCAGGCGGCGCAAGCGGGCGCTTCGTTGTTGGATTGATTGAAGAGCTTTTCGCCGCTGCCGGCATCAGCCAGAGCGAAGTCCAGCTCCTCGAATGCGATTCGCGGCGCATCGGCGCTGCAAGCCGTCATCAGCAGCAGACACAGGCTGATCAACGAGAGGGAGAAGCTATGATAGGGCGAACCAGGTTTCATGTTGACATGCGAACGTTTTGACAGGATTGCAGCCGCCGCCTATTATCGCATTCAGCTTACACCGACTCAATCCTGACTCATAATGAAGCGAGCGTAATGCGCCAACAACTCACCTGGGAAGAAGCGCGAAAGCTGCGAACGAGGCGACAACTGCTCTGCGCTGTGAGCCGGCGGTCCTCGGCTGCCGAGATCGTGCCGCAGCTTTTCGCCTTGCAATCGCAAGAGTGGTCCTCGGCGCAGTTGGCGATTCACGCTCGCGCTCGTGGAATCACGCAGGCGGATGTCGTCCATGCCCGCGAAGTCGAGCGCGCCTTCGTCTTGACCTGGACTTTGCGCGGCGCCCTGCATCTGGTCGCGTCTGAAGACATCGGCTTGCAGTTGGAACTCTGCGGACCGCCCGCCATCCGCGGATCCCGCAGCCGATATAAGCAGCTCGGCTTGAGCGAGGACGTTCGGGAAAAAACGCTCATAGCAATCGAAGACATCTTAAGCGGCGACAATGCCTTGACCCGGGCGCAACTGGCGGATGCGCTCGCGGCGCGCGGGATCCCCACCGCCGGGCAAGCCATTCATCATCTCGCGCGTTTCGCCGCCCTGAGCGGCTTGATCTGCCTCGGCGCCGAAGTCGATGGCGACTTAACATATACGCTGCTTGATGAATGGCTGCGGGCGGCGCAGCCGGCGCGCCAGCCCGATAATCCTCTCGCTCATTTCGCGCGGCGCTACCTGGCGGCATACGGACCGGCGACCATGGCGGATTTCAAGCGCTGGTCGGGCTTGCCAGCAGCGCAGGTGAAGCAGGCTTGGGCGGCTATCAGCGCCGAATGCCTTGCGCTGTCCCTTCCCGACGGCGAGGCGCTGATTCTGGAGCGGCATCTTGAGCAGTTGGAAGCGCCGCCAAACGAGCCTACCGTCCGCCTGCTGCCGCGCTACGACAACTACCTGCTGGGCTACGCGAGCCGCGTCTTCATGGTAGACGCGGCTTATGCCAAGCAGGTCCATCCCGGCGGCGGACTGATCCGCGCCTGCCTGTTCGTCGATGGCGAGGCGAAAGCGAACTGGAAACTGGAGAAACGGCGGGCTGGACTTCGCGTGGTCGTGGAGCCCTTTGAAGCGCTGGAGCGATCTATCTTTCCCTCGTTGGAAGCGGAAGTCGAGTCGCTGGGGCGTTTCCTCGACACGGATGCCGAACTGCGCGTCGCAAGCGGCTAGCTGGAACGCGCTGGAGAATGCCCGCCTCGTCGAAGAGTGGTGAATTGTGTTGATATGTCCCTCATTTCCCCCACCCTAAATCCCTCCCCCAAAATGAGGGAGGGACTTCAAAAGCCCGTAATTCCTTGAAAAACTCCCCTTCCCTCCTTGTGGGGGCAAGGGGCCGGGGGATGGGGGCTTTTCGCGATATCAATGATATTCACCACTCCCGCCTCGTCGACTTGCTTGACAAGCAGGGCAAATTTGCATACCGTAAAGATAG
>JAPPFH010000044.1 GCA_028875185.1 Chloroflexota bacterium
AAGGGGCCGGGGGATGGGGGTTTGTCGCGCTATCAATGAAATTCACCACTCCCCTTCCGGCTTATCAAAATGGCCGACTAATGATATAGCGCCGGCGCCATGGCGCTCGCGTTTCAGCCCATTCTTCTTCATCGTCAGTTTACTTGTCGCCGTCCTTATTGCCGCCGAAAAAGCGCTTGCCGATGGCGCTGCCGAAGAGCGTGCCCGCGATCGTGGTGTCATATTGCATGCGCGCGTTTGGCTGCTCGCCCCAATCGCTTTTGTGGCGCTTGTTGATCCACTCCTGGTATTCATCGGACGCATTGATCAAGAAGGCTTCTATCGCGCTCTCGTCGCCATCGGCGATGCTGTCGCGCACTTGGCGCAAGATTCCGATCAAGTCGTCAATCGCGCGCCCAAGCGAGTCACTGTTAGCCAGCCACTCATCTCGCAGCGCATCGGGGTGATGGGTCAGCAAGTAGCGCGTCAGCACATTGAAGGGCGGGTTGGTCAAGCGCTGCGCGTCGCCCCAGGCTTTGTGCTTCATCGCGGCGGCGAAGGCTGCAATACTAAGAACTTGCGGTATTTCTTCCGTGATCGTCGTCAGGCTGTCGTGCTCGGCGGGGTCGAGAAAATGCGGCTTGCCGTCAAGAATCAGCGAGAAATTGACTGCTAGATCGATCGCTTCCTTAATACTGTTGACCGCGGGTGTCAGATAAATCGCGCTGCCGTGCAAATAATCATCGGCGGCATGCTCCGCGGTCAGTTGATGCTCCAGCATATAATCCGCATTGACGATAGGGGTAAAGCCGATGACATGGTGTTCGACGCTCAGGTAATCGGACGCCCAGGAGAGAGATGGCTGCTTCAGCACTGCCGTGTCTAAAATGACGACGCCCTCGCTCAATGACGGCGCTAGTGTCTCATAGCCCGCACGCAGGTCTTCGTAGGGCAGGTTCATGATCACCAGATCAGCGGATTCAATGGCTTTGTAGAGTCGGCGCTCCACTTTGTCGAATACTTTGAGCTTCCGCGCCGGCTTTTCATAATCGTCGCGGCTGTCGTATCCGATTAGCTTAAAACGGTGCTGACCGCCTTTCTTGACGTAAGTTTGCAGCCGCAGCGCAATCGAAGCGCCGAGCCGGTCCAACCCCAAAATAGCGACTTTCAATTCTGCCATGGGCTGTTCCTTGCCTTTCAGCGGGCGGGTGTCATCCAACTATATCGCAAACACTGCCGAGTTTTCTATAGCCAGCAAGCGTCGCGCGTCAACATTCGCCGTCGGCTCTTTGCAAGCTTGCCAGCAAACCGTAACGCCGGTTGCCGCGGTAAACTTCCGCGTTATCTTGGTGTCGCTCCGACAGCCAGACCACATCGGCCTGCGAGCCACAGTGGCGCAGGATCTCGCCGCTCCAACGCGCGTGATGGCGCCGCACCACGAAGGGCGCGCGCCAGACACTCATCGCCTCCCCCTCGCTCAGACGACGGCTCGCGCGTGGAAGAATCGCCTCGATGATCACAGCCAGCGTCCGTTGCCATAAGCTTAGGCGATAACGTGACTTGCCGACATCGTGCAACAGCGCGGCCGCGATCAGGGCTTTCGGCGCGTCCGGATATTCCGCCTGCACCTTAGCCAGCACCTTCAGACTGTGCAGCTGCTCCGACCGCGACATGGAATGGAATGCCTTGAACTCGCAACTGGTCAGATGCAGCCGCGCCAGGTTCAAGTCCGGCGTCTTGGCGAAAGCGAACAGGGCGCTTATGCCCTGCGCAAAACGATGGACTGCCGCCTTCATCAAACTAGAAAAGCAACAATTGCAGCAGGGCGCTCGTCGGCCGCCCAATGAATAAGCCAAATGGACTAAAGCCGCCAAATGGCAAGACCGATAGGAGAATGAGCGCCATGAAGACGTAGTAACTGGCCATCTGCCAATCCCGCCATTTGAATGCCGGGCGCATCAGAAACTCGGAGAGCGGACGCAAACTTCGCTGGATGACAACCGGTACCTGCATATTACTCAGCCAGCGGCCGGGCAGCAAACTCAAAACGATATGCCAGCCGTCAACTGGGAACAGCGGAATCAAATTGAAAATAAAGAGCAGCAAATTCCAGAAGACCATTGCGTAAAGCAGCGCCGCTATGACGCTAACCGGGTCCGCCATTGGCTCGAAGCCACGGTATGCCAGAAAGCCATACGCGCTCAATCCACTGAAGCGCAGCATGATGGCAAAGACCAAGGCCAACCCCAGGTTGGACAAGGGACCGGCCGCAACCGCCGCCAAAAAGCCCTTCCGCGGATCGCGCATGCGCTCCGGCGATATCGGCGCGCTGCCAAGGATGCCGAAGCCGATGATCGCGAACATCAGCCAGCCAACCCAATTGATGTGCGCCAACGGGTTTAGGGTCAGGCGCCCTTGCAATCGCGGTACTTCGTCGCCCATCTTCCAGGCGACGAAGTTGTGCGCGAATTCATGCGCCGTCATCGCGACGCCGAGGACGATCAAGTTGATAATGATTGTGACTGGATTCAGGTCGAGAAGCATCATTTAGTCAATCAATATTCTGTACCATACGCCTCCAAATATACACGATTTCCTTCAGTTTTGAAAAGCGCCAATGGCAATTCTGCCCTTTCCCCTTATGCCGCGCGCGTCAAGCAGGCCAGTTTAAGCGGAAGCAGTTGCGCGTTCATTTCAGCGCAATCGGTGTTAAAGTAGTGGCGAGGATGACGCCGGGTTGATGCCGCGCGCCACCGAGATATCATGTAGAAGATGATGGGCTTATGCAACTGCGCCTAGCCCGGGATCCCACTGCGTGACCAAGAAAGTCCTGTTCTTATTCTCTGATACCGGCGGCGGGCATCGCTCGGCTTTTCAGGCGATTCAAGACGCCATGAAAATTCGTTACGGCGACGCTGTCGACTTCGATGCGGTGGATGTGCTGCGCGAATGCAAATGGCCGCTAAACAAACAGCCGGAATTGTATCCGCGCGTTGTCAATACATCAAAGTTTCTGTGGGCGCTGGTATATCACAGTTTCGATGGCAGACGCCGCACCGGTCTTGCGAGACAGCTGATCTATCGCAACAATCGGCGGATTCTGCGGCGAATCGTCGCCGAGCACCCTGCCGATGTCGTGGTCTGCACCCATTCCGTTATCGGCAATCCATCGTTTCGCGCCTTTCTCACGCTGGACGAGCGCCCGCCTTTCCTGACCGTCGTCACCGACTTGGTTACGACACCCTCCTTCTGGTACGATCCTCGCGTCGATTATTGCTTCGTGCCGACCGAATCCGCCTACCGCCGCGGGCTGCGCCTGGGCATGTCGCCCTCGCAAATGCAAATTACCGGTTTGCCGGTTAATCCGCATTTCATAAATTCGATGACGACAAAAGAAGCGGCGCGCGCGGAATTCAGCTTCGATCCGCATCTGCCAGCTGTGCTGCTGGTCGCGGGCGGGGAAGGCATGGGCACCATTCAGAAGATGGTTGAAGCCCTGGACGCCGAGCCGCTGGAAGCCCAATTGGTGGTGATATGCGGCCGCAACGAGAAACTGAAGACGCGGCTGGCAAATCGCGTCTGGAAAAATCGGAATCACATATTCGGCTTCGTCAGCAACCATCGCGAGATGCCGCGAATCATGGCCGCTTCAGACATTATCGTCACTAAAGCCGGCCCCTCCACCATCAGCGAAGCGGCTATCGCCGGCTTGCCAATGATCATCAGCGATCGCATCCCGGGCCAAGAGACGGGCAACGTGCGTTTGGTGACGGAGAACCGAGCGGGCGTATACCTGCCAAAGCCGGAAAAAGTGGCGGAGCGGATCCGCGAGTGGCTGGATGAAGGACCGGAAACGCTGCAGCAGCGGGCGACAAACGCTAAGAAAATCGCCCGCCCGGACGCGGTCTGGGATATCGCCTCTGCTGTTTGGGATTGGGCCAACCGGCCGAAGTTCGCTCGGTCGCGCGTGTCCTAGTGTTCGCCTAACTGGCCAAGGTAAACCGCGCCAGCAACCTCTATCAGACGCCCATCTTCCAAATCGACTTTCAGGGTCCTGTCATGCTGTTCCAAGGCGATCAGCGCGGCGCGATTTTCCGCGCCAAATCGGAGTGGACGAATTAGACCAGGCAATGGGCTGCCGACGATTCGCTGTCGTCCGTTCTCAATATCGACGTGAATGACCACGCTTCGCATTTCAACGTCCTCGTCAGCCGCTCCGCCGACTTGCGACAAGGCGTAGACAGCCTGCTTGCCATCGGCGCTGAGGACTATATTACCCCCTTCGCTGTAACTCCCGCGAGAAAGCGCCGGAATGACCTGCGGATCGCCGCCGTCGCCGTCAAGGCGGAACACTTCGACATCCAGCCCGCCCTTCGCGGGATTTGGCGCCAACCTTAGCATCACATTGGCGCCGAATCCGACCGCGCAAAAGCAAGACTGATCGCCAGGCAGCGCCCGTGTGACCAGTCCGTCGTCCGCCAGCACAAGCGCGAACAGCCCGGTTCGCCGTGTATACGCGCTTAGTCTTTCGCTGCCGAAGGCATGCGCTTCCATGAAGACTTCGCGAAGATCCTTGCCAATGCCGATCGGCAACAGCTGTATGCCGTCGCGGGGACCATACACCAGCAACTCGCGGACCTCGGCGCCGCCAACATCAGCCAGCCAGGTCGCTGTTATCAACTGCCCATCCGCCACCTGGCGGCTAATGGTCCAAACGATCCACTCTCGGTCTTCCGATACGACCCAATCGACACGGCGCGTTTCTGAGTTGGCAATGATGAATGGATGATTGCGGACGATTCCATCGGCTTTCCCCAATTTCACCTGTCGCTCGGCGAGGTCAAAGTAGATGACCCCGCCGCTCGTCAGCGTGAAACGTTCTCCAGGCGCGCTAAGCGTCGTTTCGTCGCCGCTGAGGAGATTGATGAAGATGACATCCGTCCGCGATGGATCCGCATCATTGCGCTTTACGAAGACATCCCAGCGATTTTGCTGCAAGTCCGCGCCGATATCATCCTGGCTGTAGGATTGCGAAACCAGCAACAGAATAGAGATGAGAATCAAGAAGAGTTTCATCGTTCGAGCGTCGCATCCATCACGATGAAAACCATTATAAAGCCGAGTCGCGCGGGGGGCAATTTGGCATGGCGGCGACGAAATGAAAAGAGCCCCGCGTTTGCGAGGCTCCTCCGGCTCAGACGCCTTCAGTCCTAGTAAAGCTTGCGATTGCGGTGAAGTCGCCGCTGCAGCCAGTCGCTGGCTTTGCGCTTCTTCCTGTCGTTCAAGAAGCGTTCGATTCTCGCTTCCTCCATCAACTCCTGCATGCGCTGCTTGTGGACGCTCGGCGCGATGATGCTCAAATTCTCCATGATAGTCCTCCGCGCGGTAAATGTGTTCAGCCATTAGACTACATTGTCTGGGCATTTCTTACAAGGGTATTTGCAGTATCCTTATGCAATTTATATAGTTCGACAGCATATCGTGGCGAATTCAAGTCGCGCCTGCTCGCAACTTCTCAGCGCTGCTACAATGCTGGCTGGCGCAGGCAAGCCGAGGAGGCGCGCTTGAAATCCATCACTATTCAAGAGATTAGGCTACATGTCATTGCCATGCCCCTGGTCGAATTGCTAAAGACCAGTTTCGGCGCAGAACCTTATAAGACGGCTATCTTAGTCGAGGCGGTCGACAGTGACGGTCATACCGGTTGGGGCGAAACCGCGCTAAAGACCCAGCCAGCTTACGGCGCCGAGACTATTATTACGGCTTTGCATATCACGCGAGATTTCCTGATTCCCAAGCTGGTCGGTCAGACGCTTGATACGCCGACCCGGGCGCCGGAATTGCTATCGTCGGCGCGCGGCAATCATCACGCGCGCGCCGGCGTCGAAGCGGCGATATGGGATTTGATGGCGAAGGCGAACGATATTCGTCTCGCCGATTGCTTCGCCTTACACCTGCCGCCGGACCATGCGCCGCGCGATTCGGTGCGTGTCGGTGTCAGCATCGGCATCCAAGACTCGCTTGATGAGCAGATTGCCCTCATCCAGAAGCGGCTCGATGAAGGTTATCGGCGTATCAAGCTCAAGATCGCGCCCGGCTGGGACCTGGACTTGGCTCGCGCGGTGCGTCAGCGCTTTCCCGATATCGTGCTGATGCTGGATGCCAACAGCGCTTATTCGCTGGCTGACGCCGATCATCTGCGCCAGCTGGACGAATTCAATCTGCTGATGATCGAGCAGCCGCTTGCCTATAATGACATCTATGAGCATAGCTTGCTGCAGCCGCAACTTAGCACGCCGATTTGCCTGGATGAGAGCATCCATTCGGCAGGGGATTGGCGGCTCGCCCTTGAGCTTGGCGCTGGCAAAATCCTCAATCTCAAGCCGACGCGAGTTGGCGGCTTCACCGAAAGCCTGAAGCTCTATGAACTATGCGTCGAGCGCGGGATTCCGCTGTGGATCGGCGGCATGTTGGAGACCGGCGTCGGCCGAGCGGCAAATCTGGCTTTCGCCGCGCTTCCGGGCGTCACCTTGCCAAGCGACATCTCTGCAACCGATCGCTATTTCGACCCCGATATCACTGAGCCGCCATTTGTGTTGGGAGATGGCAGCGCCTTGAAGTTGCCTGAGGGCACGGGCATCGGCGTGGAAGTGCAGCCTGATCGCCTTGCCGAGGCGGAAGCGCGCTGGCGAGCCTACAATCCTTTTCCACCGCTATTCTAGCGCGCGCGTCAATTTAATATGGGCAGTCATATCGCACTCGCGGCAGCGCTTCCCTCGGCGATCCATCCAACTTAAATGTCATGATCGACGCCGTCGCCGGATAATCCACCGGCAGCGCGTAATCGACCAGCCTGTCCTTCATCAGCGCTTCCGGTGCTACGCCCTGGGCGTAAAGCCAGGGGAATACGAGAATATCACCATGCGCGACCGCGACCGCTGATTCGCCGGCGTGCTTGATTGCGACGCGCTCGACGAAATCCAGCACTCGCGTTAGAACCATCCCTGGCGTTTCATGGGGAGGCTTGTTGCCGCTGTAAAGATCCCAGCCGGCCGCCGCCAGTTCAGCCGTTGGAAGCCCCTCGTAGGGCGTGGATACTTCTACAATTCGCTCATCGACGATCGGCGACAGCGAAGCGTGGCGCCGCGCCACGATTGCCGCTGTTTGCCGCGCCCGCTCCATTGGGCTGCAGTAAATCGCCTTGATCGGCTTGTCCGCCAGCCACGCGGCCGCCGCTTGCGCCTGCTGAATGCCGAGCCCGCTCAAGCGAAATCCAGGGAGGCGACCGTAAAGTATATTTGTCGGATTATGAACATGCCCATGCCGCATGAGGTAAAGCGTCGTGGCCATGATATTCTCCAAACTGTCCACCCATAAGCGCCGCATCTAATCATTTTACCACCATCGTTGCCAAGCCGGATTGATGGATCCAAGGGCATCATTGTCACTAACCATTGCGCCTGCTTTGGCATATCATAGCGAAAACCGCCATTTGGAATGCAACGGGTGCAAGTTCTCTTGAAGCGCAAACGTCTCGCAATTGACAAACGCCTCTTGACTATCCTGCTTATCGTTTTTGTGCAGATGGTGGGCACATCAATGGTCAATCCTATCTTGCCGCTCTATGCGCAATCCGAATTCCAGATGGATGCCCAAGTCATTACGCTTCTGATTACGGTCTTCTTCGCGGCGCAGTTTCTGGCCGGTCCTTTCATCGGGCGCTTGTCCGACCAGCGCGGCCGGCTGCCCATCCTGCTCATCAGTCAAATCGGCACTGTCATCGCATTCCTGATGATAGGGTTCGCCCAGTCTGCCGCCGTCTTGTTTTTCGCGCGCGCGCTCGACGGCGTCACCGGCGGCAATATTGTCGTCGCCCAGGCTTATGTCACTGACATCATGCCCGAACGACGGCGGACCGAGGCGCTTGGCTACACGATGGCGGCGTTTGGGCTTGGGTTCATCGTTGGTCCCGCTGTCGGCGGCCTCTTGGCAAGCCTCTTCGGGCCGCATGTGCCATTTCTTTTTGCCGCCGCCGCTGCTTTGGCAACCGTCTTATTGACCTGGCTCACGCTGGAGGAATCGCTAAGCGCTGAAGACAAAGCGCGCAATCGCGGAAGCGGCGCCGCGCAGTTGCGTCCCGCCGAGCTTTTGCGCAACGCGCCGCTCGTGGCTGTTATGATCGTTTCATTCATGTCGCGCTTTGGCATGGGATTGCTCATCGGCGCCTTTGCGCTCTTCGCCGAGGCGGTCATTTTCCGCAGCCACGAATTCGAGACGATTAGCCTGGGCGTCGGGCTGATGCTCATGGTGGTGGGCCTTGGCCAGTTTGTGACCCAAATTTTCATCCTGCCAGCGGCATTGAAACGCCTAAGCGATCCGCCAATTCTCCTTATCGGGTTGGTCGCGCGCGCCCTCTCAATGTTTCTGTTGGCAATGGCGATCGAGCCCATAATTGGCACGCTTAGCCTGGCGATATTCGCGCTGGGCAGCGGTCTGTTCTATCCACCCTTGCAATCTCTGTTGACGAAAACAGTCGTAAGTGAATTGCGCGGCGCCGTGCTCGGCCTTAATCAGTCCGTAATGAACCTGGGCGTTATCTTGTCCACCGCGGCATCGGGAAGCCTTTTCGCGTTGAATCCTGCGCTTCCGAATTGGTTAGGGGGGATTCTCTATTGCCTGGCGCTAATCCCGGCTGCATTCATTTGGGCTTGGGCGCGGGGGAAGGGCGGGGTGGAGCGTAATCGGCTGGCGGCGGCGCAATGAAAATCGCCATCCCATTGATGACTTTCGTGTATGGCTGTCGGGGCGGCGGGATTTGAACCCACGACCTCACCGACCCGAACGGTGCGCGCTACCGGGCTGCGCCACGCCCCGACAAAATCGCGACCAGTGTAGCGAAGCCGCCCAGCGCTTGCAAGGTGCGAAATGCCGCAAAACCAAGCTATGACGCTAACGGATCGCCTGCGAGCGCTGACACGCGCGCCCCTCCATAGCTGTGCGCTTGTCGTTGCGCGCCTGGGCATCCAGCCGGATTGGATCACTGTTTTCGGTTTGGCGCTTGTAGCGCTGGCTGCGGTCTTCATCGCTCGCGGCGATTTCCTGGCTGGCGGTATCGCGCTTCTGCTGAGCCTGCCGCTCGACGCCCTTGATGGCGCCGTCGCGCGCGCGATTCAGCGGTCGGGCGCCTTCGGCATGGTGCTCGATTCGACGCTTGACCGTTATGCTGACGCTTTTATTTTCGCCGCTTTCGGTTACTATTTTGCCGAATCCGGGCGGTTGGATATGCTTGTCGCCGCGCTTGCCGCGCTGACTGGCAGCTACCTGGTGAGCTATATCCGCGCCCGCGCTGATGACGCCAACGTCGGTGTCAGCACGACAGTCGGCTGGTTCAGCCGCGTGGAGCGAGTGGTCGTCTTGCTGCTGATGACGCTCGCGGCGGGCTTGCTGGACAGCGCCGCGCCAATCGAGATCGGATTGCTTGTCCTGGCGGTCGGCACAAATGTGACTGCGCTGCAGCGCCTGCGGCATGTTTACACGGTATTGAGAGACCGAGGTGGCTAAATGGAGTTTGAAAGTACCTATCTGGTCCTTGGCAATTTGCAGGTACGCTATTACGGAATAATCGTAGTCGTAGCTTTGCTTGCCGGCGCCTCTGTCGCGTCATTTCTGGCGACGCGCGGCGGCCGTGATTCCGATCACATCTGGGGCGGCTTGACCTGGGCGATCATCCCCGGCATCATCGGCGCGCGCCTGTGGTTCATCTTATTTCCGCCGATTTCACTGACGGCGGGCTGCGGCGTCGAAGGCGAAGTCTGCCAGAATACCGCCTGGTTTCTCGAGAATTTCTTCGATCGCGAAAGCGGCGCAATCGCGATATGGACCGGCGGGCTGGGCATATTCGGCGGCATAATCGGCGCTGCGCTCGGCGTCTATCTCTATTTGAGCCATTGGCACAACCGCATTATTGGCTTGTTTACAACAATCCTGACACCGCTGCTTTGGCTGCTGCAGCTACTCAGTTGGCTGGCGGAAAAAACCCTTGGCGTCTTCAGAAACAAAGATGTTCCCGCCTTCCGCTATCAGCGGCCCGCCAGCGCCTTCCCCGACGGTGGCATGCGCCTGTCGCCTTGGCTGGATATCGCCGCTGTTTCCATTCCGCTTGGCCAAGCTATCGGCCGCATCGCGAACTTCGTCAACCAAGAATTGTACGGCGCACCGACAAACTTGCCCTGGGGCATTCAGATTCCGCGCGACGCCAGAGTGGCGCCGTATGAAAGTTTGATCGACTTTCCCATTGACACGCTCTTCCATCCGATCTGGGCTTACGAGGCGATCTGGAGCCTTGTCGCCTGCTACGTGCTTTGGCGCATTTATCATCAGTATCGCGACCACTTGCTAAGCGGGGACCTAATTCTGCTTTATGTCATGCAGTATTCATTCGCGCGTTTCATGCTGGAATTCCTGCGCGTCGAAATCGCCGTGATTGGGGCAACCGGCATAAACAGCTCTCAGACAGCGACTCTAATCGGGTTCGTTCTTTCCCTAGCCTTGCTGATTTATCGCCATCGATCCGCCGGAGCCGCCCCCGCCAGCGCGGCTGATGACGCGGCTGAACGGGCCGGCGAAATACTTTCGTCCGGGACGCCGGATTGATTACCCTTTCGCAGCGCGGGCCGCTCCCAGCCGCTCGCGAAACGCATCCGATCAGTCCTTATTTTGCGCCCGAAAAACCACGCCGCTGCTGGCGATCCGCTTTCGCGTCGACGCCCATTACAGCGTGTTTATCTTGGGCGATTTATGTTATGGTCCCGTCGTCAATCTCAAGCGCTGGCAAATTTGATATACTGGAAGCGTTCTCATCCGGTAAGCCGAAGGCGGCTCTATGGCGCGAGTGATCATTCTGGGTACGTCCGGCGCGGTTAACAGCCCCCAACATGACTACACGCATTTTTTACTCATCGGCGACGAAGACGGACCAGTATTGGTGGACGCCGGCTCCAATCCGCTGGACAAAATCAGAGACCTTGGCATCGACGATGACCGGCTGCAAGATATCATCTTGACGCATTTTCATTCTGATCATGTGGCGGGCGTGCCCAACATGCTGATGCACATGTGGCAGATGGGGCGAAAAGCGCCGATCCGCTTCTATGGCATCCCGCACTGCATCAATCGCATTGAAGAGACAATGGACATGTACGGCTGGGAATATTGGCCCAACTTCTTTCCGGTATCCTTTTCGCGCATCGGCTTGCACGACAATACCCTGCTTTTCGAGAACAAAGACTTCGCCATTCGCGCCTTCCCCGTGGTCCATTTCATTCCCACCATTGGCATGCGCGTCACCAACAAGCATAACGGCAAAGTCCTCGCCTACAGCTGTGATACTGAACCCTGCCCCAATGCGCTAAAAATCGGCCGCGACGCGGATATCTTCATCCACGAAGCCGGTGGTCCCCCGCCAGGTCATAGCACCGCGCGAATGGCGGGCGAAGCTGCGGCGGAAGCCGGCGCCAAAGAACTGCGCTTGATCCATTATCAGGTTTGGAATCAAGACCCGGAGCCGCTGGCGCAAGAAGCCGCCGAGGTCTACGACGGTCCCGTTCACCTTTGCCGCGATTTTGACGAGTTTGAGTTTTAGCGCCCCACCGCAGATTCCAGCGACCGCAATACAGTCCAGAAAAAAGTCGCAAGTTTGTCTTAATCTATTCAGGTGGGCTTTGGTTACACATCCCGAATGCGTTACACTAGGCGTCGCCTGTCAATCGGTACGCGATACGACGGGTAAACCTATCCAACCATCTTTGGAGGCAACGCTATGTCAAGGCATCGCCGTATGCTAAGGATTCTTGCACTGCTTTTGTTTACGCTGGGCGCGGCAATCACACCCGCTGCCGCCCAGGACGAATTGCTAAGTTTTTCCGCCGCCGATTGCGATTATGGCGGCAATCTCAAATCGGTTGAGGCAGTTGACGAACTCACTGTGGTCATTACGCTCTGCAAAACGGACGCCCTCTTTGAGCAGAAGGTCGCCAGCCTGGGCTTGTCCATTCATCCCGCCGAATACGTCAACGCCACACAGGGCGAGGGCGATCTCTTGCGGAAAGCCATCGGCACCGGTCCATTGAAGTTGGTCAATTGGGATCAGGGCAACGAAATCGTCTTCGAGCGCTATGATGACTATTGGGGCGAGCCTTCAATCGAACAAACTGTCATCTTGCGCTGGAATTCGGAAGCGGCCGCCCGCGCGACCGAGCTGCGCGCCGGCACCATCGACGGCATGAAGTTCGCCAACCCCGATGACATCCCCGTCTTCCGCGCCGACCCCAACTTCAACCTCATCGACATTCCGCCCTTGACCGGCGTCTATGTCGCAATGAGCAACTATTTTGCGCCGCTTAACGATGTTCGCGTGCGTAGAGCCATCGCGATGGGCATCGACCGGCAACGCATCGTCGATAATTTCTTCCCGCCCGGCTCGCCCTTGACGCCAGACTTTGCGCCGCCCGCCGTCTTTGGACATGTCGGTGAAGGTGGCGTTCCCGGCTTCGACCAGGAGGCGGCCATCGCGCTGTTGGAAGAAGCAGCAGCGGACTTGGGCTTCGACCTTCCGCTGGATTCTCTGGTTGATACCCGCACCGGCGAACCCCGCGCTCTTACGCTGACCTGGCGCGATGTCGTCCGCGGTTACTTGCCCAACCCGGGCATCATCGCCAACGATGTCGCAGCCCAACTCGCGGATATTGGTGTCATCGCTGATGTTCAGGTGGTTGAATCCGGTACGTTCCTCGCTTCGGCAAATGCTGGCAATGAGCCGCTGCATATCCTCGGCTGGCATGCGGATTTCCCCGACGCGTCTAACTTCTACAGTTGCTGCTTCGGACCCAACAATACGCAACTGGGCGTGCCCAATCCGGCGCTGTACGAGCCGCTTGTCGCCGCGTCTCAAGTGCTTGATCCCGAAGAGCGCATGGCTTATTTCGGACAAGTCGCCGATGCAATGGCGGAACACGTGCCTTGGGTGCCCTTCGGACATGCTGGCGCTGCCGATGTTTGGCAAGTGCGCATGATTGGCGTCCATCCCGGTCTGCTTGATGGCACGGAGGAATTCTCTCGCATCGAAGACCCCGACGACGACAATGTCATTTACATGCAGAATGCCGAGCCGATCTCGCTCTACTGCAATGATACCTGGGATGGCGAGACCTTCCGCGCCTGCCATCAAGTGAGCGAAGCGCTGCTCGATTTCGAGCGCGGCGGCGTCGATGTGATTCCAGGCTTGGCGGAAACCTGGTCAGTATCGGATGATGGATTGACCTGGACCTTCAACTTGAGGGCGGGCGTTCTCTTCCACGATGGCTCTAGCCTGGACGCCAACGATGTCGTTGTCTCCTGGCAAGCGCCGGCCGATTGTGCCAGCCCGAACCACACCGGCACCGGTCAGGCTTTCGCCATCTACAAGTCCATTTTCCAGCAGTTCATCAATGCCGATCAGTGCTAGTATCGTCTATACCGTCAGTTGTAAGGGCGAGCCGGTGGCTCGCCCGCCAGTTTAACCCCATCCTCCAGCCCCTTCCCCAATGAATTAGGGGAGGGGCGCAAATATCTAGCTAGCACGCTAGGTTCTGTTGACATTTTATCGTAGCCATATGAGCGTACCGACAAGGTGCAG
>JAPPFH010000147.1 GCA_028875185.1 Chloroflexota bacterium
AATCTCCGCGCCAAAAATGCGCATGGCGTTTCCAGCCTTATCTTTATCGCCGCCAACACGCTGGATGGACCCAACAAAGTCCCGCAGCCGACGATCCCCCAGTTCAGCCGCGTCACGCATAACAGCTTCACCCTTAGCTGGACAAAATCCGCCGGCGCAACCAGCTACGAAGTCAGATCCTCATCCCTCAACCGTTGGATCAATGTCGGCGATGTCGCCAGCTATACCTTCACTTGTCTCGTACCCAGTACCAATTACACCCCGTCGGTCCGCGCAGTAAATGCTTATGGCGCAAGCGGCCATCGTACTACAGGTGCAGGCAACTTGCCAAGAACCCTGCCCGCGCCGCCAGGCTACGCTGGATGTCCCGTTGACGATGATGACGATGACGGCGATGATGACGAATTTGTGCCGTATGTCCCCCCCAAGACAACGCCCATCCCGGACACGCTCAATTACCTTCCAGCCGGCATCCAGGTCAGCAACTGGCGCGATGGCGCCCAGGGGCAGCGGGTTGGCGCCGCCGGCGTGGGAAGAGCCGATGTCATCGAGCAGGGCCTTCTGGACGCGGTCGATGTCTGGGGCTTTGTCACGCCGGGCGTCGAAGTCTGTTTCAATCAGCCGGGGCGGGTCGTCTTCCTCGACGCCGCCTACGCCCCGCGCAAACTCTTTGATTTGCCCGCGTATCAGCGCGATGGCATGACCTGTACGACCATCGACACCGCCGGCACTGTCGTCTTGCTGCATGGGGAAAGCCCGCCGCCGCAAAGCGCAAGCGGCGCGCCGCCGGCCACCGCCGAACCCAGCAAGCCCAACAGCCAGCTGCTTAGCGGCTGCGAGGTGCGGCCCTGGGCGAATGTGAAGTTCCGCCAGAGCCCGCCCGGCGGCGAAGTCATCGGCGTGACCGCTATTCGCAAATGGCTGCCCGCCAGCGAAAAGCGCTACGGTTATTTCAAGATTCGCCTCTGGGCGACCGATGGCTGGATCAGCGGCGATTATGTCTACACGCGCGGGGATTGCGGGAGCTGAGAGCGGGGCAATCGCTTCAAAGCAAAAGCCCGCGCGCGTAGAGTTTTCCACCGAGTACACAGAGTTTTACGTACACCGAGAGGAAAGCGAAGGCTTTGCGCAGCGGATCCAAGGGCAATCTGTTAAGCCTCTCGCCAGATAGCAACAGAATCCTCGCGCGCGCTTTGCCGAGATTTGGAAGGTCGCAGGGGTGATACTTGCGCCGCCCGCATAATGCGATTCCGCGCTTTCCCGATCGTTGTAGTGGGAGTGGTGAGTATCGCAGAGTTGCGATGCTTGCCGAGTTTCACACGGGGTAATTCGCCACAGATACACAGAGGGTCGCGTGGACACTGACCGCCGGCACAGAGATTTCTTGACAAGATCGGGCTGAATCCGTATCGTCAGTATTCACCACTCCCTTAACCATAGAGACTTGCCTGCTTAAGCGCCTTGACATAGGCTAAGGCATAGTGTCGACTGCCTAGACCGCAGACAGGATCACGCCGATGGCCCAATCCGACAAACCCATCATCCTATTCACCAATGATGACGGCATTGAATCGCCCGGTTTGTGGGCGGCTGTAAAGGCTTTCCAGGGCGCGGGCGGGCTTCTGGTGGCGGCGCCGCGCGAGCAGCAATCGGGCATGGGGCGCAGCATGCCCCATTACAGCGAGGGGCGCATCTTCCCTTATGACGCGCCAATCGACTGCGAAGACTGCCGCGCTTACGCGGTGGATGGCACACCGGCGCAGGCAGTGCAGCACGCCGTGCTCGAACTGGCGGACCGAGCGCCGGCTCTGCTGGTATCGGGCATCAACTATGGCGAAAACACCGGCAACGGCGTCACCATATCGGGCACGGTTGGCGCGGCGCTGGAAGCAGCCAGCATCGGCATACCAGCCATCGCCGTCAGCCAGCAGACGCCGACTGACCTGCACCGCAGTCATTCCAACGCGGTGGATTTTAGCGTCGCCGCCGAATTCGTAATGCGGATGGGCAGCTGGCTGATGGACCAAAGCGCCCTGCCCGATGATGTCGATGTCTTGAAGGTTGATGTGCCCGCGGGCGCGACCAGCGAGACCGAATGGCGCTTGACCCGCCTGTCGCGCCGGCGCGTCTATTGGCCGACACGCCCCGAACGCCTGGCGCTGCATGATTCCGGCAAGCTTGGGTATCAGTACAATAGCGACCCGACCGCGGCGGAGCCCGACAGCGATGTTTACGCCCTGCTGAATGACGCGGTCATCTCGGTAACGCCGATCAGCCTCGACATGACCTCGCGCGCCGACATGTTCCGCTTGAGCCAGATCATGCTGGGCAAGCAGGCATATGGGCGGTAACGCGCCGCGGAAGTGGGAGTGGTGAATGTGTTGATATATCCCTCGTTTCCCCCACCCTAAATCTTGTTCCACCTCGGTCCCCCGCCTCACGGGGGATGTTTCCCAAAATGAGTGTGGGACTTCAAAAGCCCGTAATTCCTTGAAAAACTCCCCTTCCCTCCTTGTGGGCAGACGACAGGACAGTTTTGCAGCGGGCAGAATTTCGTCGCAAATTACTTGTTTTCTTGGGCTATTTCGGGCGACCCAATGGGTCGCCCCTACAGTTTTCGCCAGGATAGATGCTTTCGAAGTCTAACTTGGGCTATAAGTTTTCGATTAGACCAAACCTGTCCTGTCCTCAGTCCTTGTGGGGCGCGCGTAGACACTGCACTACGGCAAGGGGCCGGGTCACGTAGACATAGACCTTCGGGGATGGGGGTTTGTCGCGCTATCAATGAAATTCTCCGCTCCCGACCCCGGCGCCATACCTGTGGTAGAATCCTCAAGCCACCCGCCAGCAGGAGGAGCGCCACCCATGTACGACCCCAAAGATCATCTCAAGCGCCTGGTCGAAACGCATGCGCCCAGCGGATACGAAGCGCCGGTCGCAGCGCTCTTGCGCGAAGAATGGGCGGGCCTGGTCGATGAGTTCGACAGCGACGGCCTCGGCAGCTTGATCGGCATCAAGCGGGGGACGCGCGCGAGCGAAAACAGGCGCAAGATCATGCTTGCCGCCCACATGGACGAGATCGGTCTGATGGTTCGCCAAATTGAAGACGGCTTCATCTACGTGCATCGCGTCAGCGGCATCGACCCGCGCGTCATGCTGGCGCAGCCGGTGCTGGTGCATGGCGAGCGCGCCTTGCCCGGCGTAGTCGCGACCATGCCGCCCCATATGCTGACCGCCGCCGAGCG
Organism: Chloroflexota bacterium; assembly: GCA_028875185.1. Classification (GTDB taxonomy): domain Bacteria; phylum Chloroflexota; class Anaerolineae; order Aggregatilineales; family Phototrophicaceae; genus UBA6055. Next base: position 3,246 of record JAPPFH010000147.1, read on the forward strand.
CCAACAATTCAAGCCGATTGACGAGCTCGTTGTCGATGTCGGTTTGCCCGCTGAAGAAGTCGAGCGGCTCGTCCGCATTGGCGATCTGGTGACGGTCGAAGGACCGATGATAGATCTCAAGGGACGGCAGGTGGCGTCGAAGGCGATGGATGACCGCTGCTGCGTCGCCGTCATGACCGCCTGCCTTGAGCTGCTGCGGAAGATGAACCACAGTTGGGATGTCATGGCGGTCGCGACAGTGCAAGAGGAGGTCGGCTTGCGTGGCGCCGCCACCGCCGCCAATCATATTGAGCCGGATTGCGCCATCGCGCTTGATGTCGGTTTCGCCGAGCAGCCGGGCTTGTCGACGGCGATGAAACTGGGCGGCGGACCCTTGATGGGCATAGGCGCCAACTTTCATCCCAAGATGGTCAAGCGCCTGGGAGAAATCGCCGCCTATTACGACATCAAGTGGCAAGCCGATATCATTCCAGCGCGCGCCGGTTACGATTCCTGGGCGATCCAGGTCTCGCGCGGCGGCGTGCCGACAGCGCTGCTGGGCATCCCGCTGCGCAATATGCACTCGCCCGTGGAGACACTGGATCTCAAAGACATTGAACGCTGCGCGCGGCTGCTGGCGCATTTCATCAGCGATCTCGATGAAAGTTTCGTGGAATATCTTTCGCTGATGCCGGCGGAATCCGAATAGCATGGATCCGTTTATGCGCGCGGCTTTCAACGAAGCAAAGCAGGGGCTGGCTGAAGGCGGCATCAGTTTTTGCGTCGCCGCGGTAAAACAAATATAATGATGCATGGACGAGGCGATTGGCTTCTGTCGCGCAGTTTCATTTGAACGTGCCTCTCGCTCGCGCGTCCTAATTCAACAAAGCAATACTAAATAAGGAGAATTGAAATGAAGGCTACGAAACTTGTCAGTACCCTCGTCATGCTCGTATTCTTGCTTTCGCTGGGTTTCGCGGGGCCTGCGGCGGCGCAAGACACCACGATCTCGTTCTTGACGGCGCCCTGGGGCGTACCGCCGGATGAAGATTTGCTCAACGCTTTTATGGAAGAGAGCGGCATCACGGTCGAGATTCAGTCTGTGCAGACAGCCGATCTTCACAGCCGCGTGCAAGTCGCCGCTGCCGCTGGCGAGGCGCCTGCTGATGTCATCTTCATTACGCAGGAGGGGCCCTCCAACGTGGTCGCCACCGGCAATCTATTGCCGCTAAATGACCTGATTGATATGGGCGATCTTGACGTGGATGACATCGAGAAAATGGACTTCTGGACCATTGACGGCGATATCTTTGCGGTAACAACATACCTCCAGCTCGTGATGATGGACTACAACAGCGCTCGTCTGGCGGAAGCTGGCTATGATGCAGCGCCGACCACCTGGGCAGAGCTGGACGAGATGGCGCGCGCCGTTCAAGCCGCGGGCGTGGATGAGCACCCGATCGCCATGGGCGCAATCAACTGGTCCTGGTGGCTGATCGCGCTGAGCATGGGCGACCCGATGTTTGATGAAGATCTCAACGCGGTCTTCGCCGATGAAGGCAGCAAAGCCCGCGAGGCGATGGCGCTGCTCAAGAGTTGGTTCGATGACGAATTAATCAGCCCGGAGATTCTGGCCGGCAGCATCGGTCAGCATCCGCTGTTTTGGAGCGGCGTTGGCGTCTTCCATCAAGGTTGGCAAGGTTCTGTTGTGCCGGGCAATGCCGAGACCTCGATGCAAGCGCCCAATGTTGAATATATGGTCCTGCCGGAAGTGGGCAATACCTGGAGCTTCCCCGCTGGCGTCGGCATCTCCGTCGACAGCGAAAATGTCGAAGCGGCATGGGAGTTCATCAAGTGGTATGTTGGCGAGGCCAATATGACCGCTATCTGGAACGCCTTCGGCCTGTATCCATCGCGCGCTTCCCTCGCCGCCGCGCTCAACGAAGCCGGCCAGGTGCAGGGTTACGCCGAGATCGTGGAGCAAGGTATGCGCACCAATGAGCTGCCGAGATTCGCGCTCTGGTGGGGTCCCTGGTCGGCCAGCGTCAGTGAGCATATTCTGGAAGCCATGAGCAGTGGCGCGGACTCCGATGATCTTATCGATGCATTGGCGGAAGAGTGGAACGCGCTCAAGGAAGAGTACGAGTAGATAACTCGTTCGCTTGCTGTTGTAGGGGCGTTGCTGTGCAACGCCCTATTGCCCGCCCACCTTCTGATGCGACAACATGTGAATCTCCCAAATCCTTTCTATTCTCGTCGTTCTACTCGCTTGCCCGGCTACGACTACCGACAAATGGGCATCTACTTCGTTACCCTGTGCGCTTTTCGCAAAGCCAAGCTATTCGGCGACGTTAGCATGGGGATAATGCGGCACAGCGCGCTGGGCGAGATCGCCGAGTTGGAATGGCAGAGAATCGCAGAAGTCAGGCACAACGTTGGACTAGACCAATTCGTGGTTATGCCAAATCACCTACACAGCTTGGTCATGATCGACAGGAGCGAAGGCGGCTACAGCGGAAAACGCAGTTCTGTTTCAACCGGGAAGGCAGTCCCAAGATTGCAGGCTGGCTCGCTTGGCGCTGTAATCGGGCAGTATAAGCTGGCAGTCTTGCGCCGAGCCAAATCATGGCCTTCTCCAGCGCGCGGAAAGATCATAATCTGGCAAAGAGGCTATTACGACCATATCGTGCGGGACGAGCGATCGCTAAACGAAATCCGCCAGTACATTTTGGAAAATCCCGCGAAGTGGACAGACGACAGTTTGTATTGGGAATGAATCAATTTTCGGTAATTTGTACCAATTGCTGCTTTAGGGCGTTGCGCAGCAACGCCCCTACAGTATTCGATTACGCTCGACCGGAAGCTATGCGGGCGATTCACAGCGACGCCAATATGGCTTTCGTTGTTAATGGCATTATAGATACGATGCCGCCGATCGCAAATCGTTTACCCTAATTCTATGAAAAACCCTCCCCGCCGCCTCTTCTCCTCCGACTCCATCTACCTCGCTGTCGTCCTCTTGCCGATCATTCTCATGATCGCGCTGTTCATTTATTACCCCGCCGTTGATACTTTCGGCCAAAGCCTGACCAACCGCAATCTGCGAATCCGCCGGCCGCCGAAACCAGTCGGGCTCGCCAATTACGTCAAACTGGTCGAAGACGATGAATTCTGGGAGGTCACCGGGCGCAGCTTCACCGTGGTGATAATTACGCTGCCGCTGGAAATGATCGTTGCCTTTGGCATCGCAATGCTCCTGAACCAGCGCTTCCCGGGCCGCGGCGTCGTCCGCACGCTGACTTTCCTGCCCTGGATGCTGCCGGGCGTGGTCAATGGCTTTTTGTGGGGCTGGCTGCTGAACGGCGAATACGGCGCTCTCAACGGCTTCCTTTATCAATTTGGCTTTATTCAAGAGTATCAATATTGGCTGCGCGAGCCGGCGCATCTTATATTTTGGGTCACCGTCGTGCAGACGTGGACGCGTTACGCCTTCCCGACCATCATCTTGCTGGCCGGCTTGCAAAGCATCCCGGATGATCTCTACGACGCGGCCAAGGTCGATGGCGCCAGCGGGCTATCGCGGGCGCGCTTCATCACTATTCCCTTGCTGCTGCCCTCCTTCGGCATCGCCCTGGTCGTGGAGTTCATCGCCGCCTTCCAGATATTTGACGTCATCTGGACGCTGACAGCGGGCGGCTCGGTCGGCGGCTCGATGAATCCCTTCACCAAGACGCTGATGCTTTACAACTATGAACTGGTCTTCCGCGATTTACGCGTCGGCTTGGGCGCGGCGCTGTCTTACATCATCCTGCTGATGTCGCTGGCGGTCGGGCTGATTTTTGTCTTGCGCGTCTACAATCAGGGAGTGCAGGAGGCATGAACCTGGGATTGCGCGGCCAGGAGCGGCTTCGCCTCGCCGTCATTTATAGCTTGTGCGCAGTGGTCTTGCTTTGGGCGCTGGCGCCGATATATTGGGTGCTGGTCAGCAGCATTTCGACGCGGCAGGAACTCTATGCCCGCCCCTACAAAATCTGGTTCCCCAGCCAGCCAACGCTCGAATCGTATCAGACGATTTTCACACAGGGAGCGAAGTTCCGCTCCGGCGGCTTCTCGCCGACCGCCCATTTGATGGGCACCGGTCTGCGCAACAGCGCCATCATCAGCGTCGCCTCGGCTGGCATCGTTACCCTGATGGCGACCGGCGCCGGTTACGCCTTCGCCCGCATGGATTTCAAGGGCAAGAACCTCATCTTCCTGCTGATCATGCTGATGATTCCGCTCCCGATCTGGGTCTCCTTGATCGCCCTGTTTTTCCTCATGTCGCAGTTGGAACTGATCGATACATTGCTGGGCTTGATTTTGATCTTCGTGACCCTGCTGCTGCCGCTTTCCGTCTGGCTGATGACCACATTCGTACGCGATATCCCCAGCGAGATACAAGATGCCGCTCGCGTTGACGGCGCTGACCGCTGGCGGCTCGTCTATAGCATCGTGCTGCCTTTGGCGCGCCCGGGCATGGTCGCGGTATTCTTGGTCGCCATGCTCACCACCTGGAACAATTTCTTGATTCCGCTGATTTTCACGCGAACCGACGATTCGCAGCCGCTTACGATCGTGCTGACGCTCTTCATCGGGCAATACGAGGTCGCCTGGGAAGATATGTCGGCGGCCGCGGTCGTCACCATGCTGCCGCCTTTCCTTATAGCGCTCTTCTTTCAGCGCTATCTCGTTCGCGGTCTCACGATGGGCGCGGTGAAGTGATATTTCGCGATAATCTAATTGGTATTTAGAAACTATGTGCTAAACTCCAATGGCAATATGTTTTGCATCCTCAAGGAACTTAGGGGCTGGAGGTAGAGTAATGCAAGCGAGTGAAGAAACCAGAAAAGCGCGGTTGGGCGATTATATAAGAGATACGAAATCCTTTATGCAGAACTGGGAATACGAGACGTCTGCTGACCCTGACGTTACAAAAGCGCTAAGTCGCGCAAGCAAGAACAAGACAAGAAAACCGGGAAAACCCGATTTAATCTATGTAAATCATAACGATCAGCTTTTGATTTTGGTGGAAGTAAAGCCACAGGTTAGGCAACATCAATCCGCCGAAGAGAATAACCCGGTTCATTTTGCGGTAGACGGCATTAAGCATTACTTGAAATTCTTTACTAACCGCAAGCTTAAGCTAACAGATAGAGGATTGCCGCAAGTATTTGACAATTGGGCAATCTTCGGCGTAGCGTTTTCAGGAAATATTGAAGCAGAGACAGAACACAGGATTACCACTTATACCATAGAGCAAAATGAAACTATAGCAGATGTCGGAATCGGAGAAATTCTCAATGAAGAAGACTATCTAAATCTGTCCAAAGGATTTGAGATCGAGAGGCTCGCTACAATAATCGACTCAACATCAAGGGATTTGAACGAGTCTCTCCGGTCATTAGACTCTCAAAAGAGGCCCGTCTTGCTTAGCGCCTTGATGATATGCTTATTCCCTCAGAAAACCGAAAGCGCGGATTTTCGAAACAATTATAGACGGTTTAATGACGGGAATACTTTGGTAGCGAATATGCTCACCACAGTCCAGAAGGTGTTGGAATCGGAAAACATTCCTAGAGATAAAGTGGATGTACTATTGAATGAACTAGCATTTTGTCGTACCGATCATATTTTGCAGACATCTACGTTGTTGAAAGATCTTTTGAAGAAACTGGAAGAAATAATTCCACATATATTGCAAGAAAGCGCTTACGATATTCTTGGGAAATTCTACCACGACTTCTTGAAATACGCGGGCATAACCAATGTCAAGAACGGCATTGTTCTCACTCCACCGCACATCTGTGAGTTGTTCGCGGAACTTGTTGAATTCAAAACCAATGATGTCATATTAGATCCCGCGTGCGGAACTGGCTCATTTCTGTTGTCAGGAATGAGAAAGGTAACCAAGAAAATCAACGAATCTGATTTGTCAAACAAGCTGACTCGTATAAGTAACCTGAAAACGAAGCAGCTTATCGGATTTGAGACCAATAGCACTATGTACTCGCTGTCTATTTCGAACATGCTGTTTAAGGGAGATGGGAAGTCCAACATCTACAATGAGAACTTTTTTTCTGACAATGCTGATATCATATTACAGGAAATCCGTCCCTCAATCGGATTCGTCAACCCGCCTTATGGCGGAGAAGACAACAACGCAAAACCTACCAAAAAGGAGATTCAGTTCCTTGAACGTATGCTTGATAAGTGTTCCCGCTATGGAATTATCATAGCCCCGTGGTCTACCTTTATCGGAGAGAACAACTCTCGGCGACGCATACTGACAAAACATACTTTGCTGTACTCGATCAATATGCCGGTGAACCTCTTTCAACCCAATGCGGCTGCCTGTACAACGATCTGCGTATTTGAAACTAACCGACCTCATCCCAGAGAGCATCTGACAAAGTTCTACGATTTGGTCGATGACGGTTTTGTCTTGACTAAAACAAAAGGGCGAGCGGACATATTTAACCGATGGTCGGCATTGATTAAGCCCGCTCTTTTGAGCAGTATTCGCAATGAATGTCAAGCCCAAACAGCTCAGAAGGGGCAACTAATATATTCGAAAGTATACGGAGGTCGAGAATGGATTATACAGGACCACATTGAAGCCGACTATTCAGGTTTACGCCGGACAGACTTTGAAAGTGTTGTAAAGGAATACGCAGTCTTTATCGCGCGACTAAAGTCAGACATGGTTGGAGATGCCATGAATGACATTCAATGGGTTGACCTTGTTACCAATTATCTATCAATTGAATCGCTCTCAGACGCACAGGTAGAAGACTTTGATGCGCGAGAGTGGCAGGAGTATTCTTTATGCGATAGGAATGATGGGATGCGTCTTTTCTCCGTGAAAGGCGCTGAATTCAAGTTTACTAAAAGAGATATACATAGAATGGGCAGTGGCAACTGTCTCTATGTAACAACTAGCAACAAGAACAACGGCGTCTCAGGAACATGCAACTTTGAGCAGGCAGAAAGCAACGTAATTACTGTAGATAGCGCCACCGATGGCAAGACATTTTACCAGCAATTTTCTTTCGTAGGTTCCGATCATGTGGAAGTGCTGCACCCTGAACTTGGTACTAGGCTTAATGCATTTACCGGACTGTTTATTGTTACCTTGTTGAACTTCAGATTGACACATTACGGGTACGGGCGGAAGCGCGCTCAAAAGCGATTGCGTAATGAGAAGGTGCTCTTGCCCTCATTAGCTGGAAAACCGGATTGGGATTATATGGAACTGTTCATTAAATCGCTTCCATACAGTTCTTGTATCGAATAACCATTCCATGAACATCGAAGCCACCATCCAATCCATGTCCGTCGAAGAAAAAGTCGGGCAAATGTTTATGCTCGCCTTTGCCGCGGACCAGGTTGACGAAGCGCGCATCCTGATGGAAGAGCACCTTGTGGGCGGCGCCTATATCGGCGACGACAATGTGCCGAGCGCCCGGGCCGCCGTCGAGCTATGCAATCGGCTGCAAGGCTTCGCGGCGAACACCCGCCTCGGCATCCCCTTGCTGCTGGGCTGCGATCAAGAGGGGACCTGGTCGGTGATGACGGCCGAAAGCGCGATGGGACCAGGCAATATGGCGCTGGGCGCGACCGGCGACCCGCAATGCGCCTACGATATGTACGGCGTCATCGCCAGAGAAACGGCCGCCGTTGGCTTGAATGTCGTGCTCGGTCCAGCTGCCGATTGCAATTCCAACCCGCATAATTCGATCATCGGCATGCGCGCTTTCGGCGAGAAGCCCGAGCTTGTCGCTCGGATGACCGCCGCCGCCGTCCGCGGCTTGCGCGACAATGGCTCGGTCGGCGCGCTTAAGCATTTCCCGGGTCACGGCGATACCCGGCTCGACAGCCACCGCGGATTGCCCACCGTCACGCGGCATCGCGATGAGCTGATGGCTATCGATTTGCCACCCTTCGCCGCCGGCATCAAGGCGGGCGCCAAGATCGTCATGACCTCGCATATCATTTTCAGCGCCCTTGATCCCGAGCGCCCGGCGACCCTCTCGCCGCTCATCCTTGGCGACCTGCTGCGTGGCGAGCTGGGCTTCGGGGGCTTGATCGTCTCCGACAGCATGAATATGCATTCGATGAAGCGTAACTACGATCCGATTGACGCAGCGATTCAAGGATTCAACGCTGGCGTCGATCTGATGATGCTTGCTGAGGAACATTACGATCACGATGCCGGGCAGTACCTGGCGAATCAGCGCGTCCTGATCCGCGCCATCATCGGCGCTGTCGAGGATGGCGTAATCAGCGCCGAACGGGTCGATGACGCGCTGCGCCGCATCCTTCGCCTGAAGCGCGATGCCGGCTTCTCGACCGCGCCCAGGCCCGAGACAGCAATCGTCGGCGGCGATGCGCACCGCGCGATTGAATCGCGGGCAGCCCGCCGCGCCATCAGCGTCCTTCGCGACCGAAGCGGCGCCCTATTGCCGCTGGACCCGGAAGCGCCGGTCACGCTGGTCAACACGACCAAACGGGGCGCCTACGATGTCCTGACGAAAACGCGCGGCATCGGGCCCAATCAAGCGACGCCCGCCTTTGATGTCTTCGCTGCATCGCTGTGTGAACGCTGTTCCGAATTAACCCTTGTTCCCGCGGAAGAATTCAGTGTTGAAGCTCTGCCCACAGCCGGCGCCATCATCGCGGTCACGGAGAATTATACGCTGCCGGGCATGGACTTCGACGGGTCGCCGCAAATTGAAATCGTACGAAGCTTGCAGGAGGCGGCAGGCGCGCGTCTGATCGTGGTCGCGCTGCGCGATCCCTACGAGCTGGCCAATTTGCCCGAGACCGGGACTTACATTTGCAGCTTCAGCTTTCGCCCCTGCGCGGCGCAGGCGGCGGCAGAGTTATTGCTGGGCGGGTATGACGCGAGCGGGCGCAGTCCGGTCAGCGTACCGGGGACGGATGTTCAGGCTTGATTCTCTCTCAGCGACAGCCAGAGCATCACAATACCCAGTGGCAGGAATATGATATTGCCGATTTCGCCCGGCGCCGTCTCCAGTTTCTCGAGCCCCGGCGAGTAGAAGCCCGCGATCAAGCGCATGAAATATTCGAAGGCGAAAAATACGTACATTAACGGAATCAGCGACTGATAGCGCCAGAGCGCAATCGCGTAAAGCAGCCCGATGATCAGCTGGGACAAACCCCAGAGAGCGAAGATGGTGATGACCGTGCTGGCGCCGCCGTCGGTAAAGGCATCAAGCGCGATAGAGGCGATGCTCTGGGCGCCGCCATCAGCCGCGAACATGTGAACCAGACTGCGCCCGATTGTGATTAGCGTGAGCACGACGAACACCCGCTTGGCGAGCGGGTGGCCGCTGTATTGATTGGTTACTGGCTGGGGCAGGAGCTTTTCGATCATTTACTGTAGCTTTCCGCAACGCTAATCAATAGCCTCAATTTCAGCAAGAACGCCCTGAACGGCGTGAACACTGACGTCGCTCTCTTCGGACTTGGCGTAAATCGTTACCAAGTGGACGAGGTCTGCAAATTGCGCGTAATACACGACGCGAAAGCCTCCGCTCTTACCCCGCCGCGCTGAAGGATTGGGCAAGCAGACCTTATACACATCAAAACCGAACCCGGATAGCTTGACACCGGGACGTTGATCATTCTCCAATTCGGTTACGAGCTTGTTGACTTCCTGCGTTACAGCCGGGTACTTGCGCCTAAGCCGCTTGAGGCGACGTCGGAATTTGCTGTGCAGATTAACGGTCGCGGGCATCGCGCGTAACTTCTCGCTCCACCTCCGCCAAGACTTCTCTCGCTGGGCGCCCTTTGCCTGCTAGCGCCTGTCGCATACCTATTCGTATACTTTCGAGGATTTCGTCTTCGGTTAGCTCGGCAAAGTAATCAGTCAAGACATCGCTGACAACCTGATCAAGCGATAAGCCACGATTCCCCGCTTCTTCTTGCAGGTAGCTGGCGACCTCCTGCGATAGCTCAAGCTTAACATCGAATGTAGCCATAGAGCGCAATCCTTGTTCAACCCTACTCCGATTCTACCACAGCCGCTCGGCGGTCGCGTAGGACGTGAAGTCACCGACCGCCGACACTGCCCGACGGCAGCGAAACGACTCAGCCGCGCTGATAAATGGCGCCTAGTCCTCTCCTTGCGAGAGCAAGGCGGTCTGTTAAAAAATGGATCGCGGATTAGGCAACGATAACGATGTGCTGCGCGAGACCCGGGAGTGGTGAATTTCATTGATAGCGCGACAAACCCCCATCCCCCGGCCCCTT
>JAPPFH010000097.1 GCA_028875185.1 Chloroflexota bacterium
CCGTGAGGCGGGGGACCGAGGGGGAACAAGATTTAGGGTGGGGGAAACGAGCGATAGCCAACACAGTCGCCACCTCCGCGATTCCCATAATTTGACAGTCTAAGCGCGAATTGTTATCATCCCGTCGACTAAAGTACAGTGATTCTACAATTGGAGATCTCTTATGAAGACCTTGCTAAATCTACTCATTTTCAGTCTGGCCTTGGTAGTCGCGTTTGGGACGGTGGGCGCGCAGGACACCATGTACGGCGAAGCGCCCATGCTGGCGGCTTTGGTCGAAGCGGGCGACTTGCCGCCGGTCGAAGAGCGCCTGCCAGCCGAACCACTGGTGATTACGCCTAATGAACGCATCGGCGATTATGGCGGCGAGTGGCGCTCGGCCATGGTCGGTGGCTTGGATCATATCTGGATGATCCGCTTGATGGCTTACGAGAATTTGATCCGCTTCACGCCGGATTGGACCGGCTTGATGCCGGGCGTCGCCAAGTCATTCTCGGGCAATGCCGAGGCGACCGAGTTCACCTTCGAATTGCGCGAAGGACTGCGCTGGTCGGATGGCGCGCCCTACACGGCTGACGATATCACCTTCTGGTACGAAGATGTTTTGACGAACGAAGACTTGACGCCGACGATCGCCACCTGGCTGGTCTCCGGCGGCGAGCCGCTGACGGTCGAAAAAGTCGACGATTATACAGTCAAATTCCACTTTAGCACGCCGAACGGTCTGTTCTTGCAGAACCTGGCATCGATCCTCGGTTGTGGCCCGACCAGTTATCCGCGCCACTATCTGGCGCCCTTCCATATCAACTACGCAGAGGACATGGAAACGCAGATTGAGGAGGCCGGCGCGAGCGATTGGGTTGAGGTTTTCCAAGCCGCTGGCGGCGTTGAACCTTGCTTCTGGACCAATACCAGTTTCTGGCAGTCGACGGAAATCCCGACGATGCACGCCTGGCGGCTGACATCGACCTATGGCGGCGGCAGCGGTCGCGTGGTGGCGGAGCGCAATCCCTATTATTACAAGGTCGACCCGGAGGGCAATCAACTGCCTTATATCGACACCATGATCTTCGACCAGTTGGAGGACAAGGAAACCTTGCTGCTGCAAGTGCTCAACGGCGATATTGACATGATGGCGCGCCACTTCAACTCGGCAGCCAACCGGCCAATCGTCTACGACAACCGCGAGGCGGGCGACTATTACGCTTATGGCGTGGTCGGCGAAGACGCCAACATGACGGCGCTGGCGATCAACCTCACGCATTTGGATCCGGTCAAGCGCGAGATCTTCCAGAATAAAGATTTCCGCATCGGGCTCTCGCATGCGATTAACCGCCAGGAAATCGTCGACATCGTTTACCTCGGACGCGGCGAGCCGAGGCAGATCGCGCCTCAGGCGGATTCGCCCTTCTACGACGAAGAATTCGCCCATCAATACACGGAATTCAGCGTCGAACTGGCGAACGAACATCTGGATAATGCCGGCTACAGCGAGCGCGATGACGAAGGCTATCGCTTGGGACCGGATGGCAACCGCATCAGCATTGTTGTGGAAGCGGGCGATCTCTTTGGCCGCGGCTGGCCCGATGTCCTGGAATTGATCCAAGGCTACTGGGCGGCGGTCGGGATTGACATGGAAATCCGCATAATTGACCGCTCGCTGCTGGTCTCGCGCAAGGTGAACAGCGAACATGACGCCACGATATGGGGCGCTTCCGGCGGGCTCGATGTTTACCTCACACCGATCTGGTACTTCCCGTCGGATCCGGTCGAAAGCGCCTACGCGCCCTTGTGGACGAAGTGGTATTTCGATCCCGAAACCGGCGAGGAGCCGCCCGAAGCCGCACAGCAGCAGATGGCGCTCTTCGACCAGATCAAAGCCACGGGCGATCTGGACCTGCAAGCCGAGTTGATGGCGGAGTTGCTGGCGATCGCGAAAGAAGAATTCTACGTGATGGGCATCAACTCGAACCCGGGCGGCTATGGCATCGCCAGGAATTACTTCCGCAACGTGCCGGCGACATCGACTGGCTCTTGGAAGTTCCCTTGGCCCGCGCCGATCAACACGACGCTCTTCTTTATCGAAGCGGGCGCGCAGCAGTAGGGCGATCGCGGGACGAAATCGCTTGCGGCAGATGATTGCAGGGGCGTTTGCCCCGCAGTGTTTACGCGCAGCGGCGAAATGGCCATTCGCGCGGTCATAAGTTTATAGGCTTTGCCCCATAGCAGGTGTGTGTACGGGTGAGCCGGCGGCTCGCCCCTACGGTTTACTCGGACTCAGAAAGAACCTATGAGCAGCCAGCGCCCCAACATCCTGTTCTTGATGAGCGATCAGCATCGCGCCGATATCGCCGGTTACGCGGGCGATGCCATCGCGCGTACGCCGGCGCTAGATAAGCTGGCTCGATCGGGCGTCGTCTTCAATAACGCGTACACGCCGGCGCCAATCTGCATTCCCGCTCGGCAGAGCATGGCGGCCGGTCAGCTGCCGCGGACCTGCGGCTGCGAAGTCTTTGGAGAGGACCTTGCCCCCGGGCATATGACCTTCGCCCGGCGGCTGTCGCAATATGGCTATGCGACCGTAGCTTGCGGTAAGCTGCACCACAACGGCGCCGACCAAATGCAGGGCTGGACGAGCCGCATCGGCAGTGGCATGAACGTCCGGCATGACTTCATCGAGGGGCGCAATCTTGAAGCCATGCGCGATCTCCCGCTGGCGACCGAGCGCAAATGGTCGCAAGCGAAGGAGGTCAAGCGCGCCGGCATCGGCGAGGGACCCGTCAACGGGCATGACGCGTACACGCTGGACGGCGCCTTGCGCTTCATAGAGAATTTCTTCGCCGACCCCTATTATGATCGCGCGCTGCCGACCCGCCCGTTGATGCTGATGGTTAGCTTTGTGCGGCCGCACGTGCCCTTCCTCACAACGCGCGAGAAGTTCACGCATTACATCAATCGCGTCACGCCCTATGTTGACGAAGCCGCATTCGACCATCCTTTTCTCGGCAGCGGGGCGGTCGAGCCCGGGCGGGATGTGAGCGAACGCGAAATCCGGCGGGCAACAGCCGCCTACTATGGCATGGTCGAAGGCATCGACGAGGATTACGGAGTCGTGCTGGCGGCGCTGGAGCATGTGGGCCAAAACCTTGATGATTGGATCATCATCTACACAAGCGATCATGGCGAGATGCTCGGCGAGCGCCAACTCTGGGAGAAGACCAAGTTCTTCGAAGGCAGCGTCAAGGCGCCGCTGATCATTCGGCTGCCCGGCGGCGCCAAGGCCGGGCGGGTGGTTGAAGAGAATGTCAACCTCTGCGATCTGTTCGCGACGATATGCGACTTGACCGATGTCCCATCGGTCGCCGGGTTGGACAGCCGCAGCCTGGTCCCCTTGCTCAATGGCGACAATTCAAGCTGGGATAACGAAACAGTTTCGCATTACGGCGGCACGCATCTCGGGCATGAGGCTGAGTTCGATCGCTACCATAACTTGATGATCAAGCGCGATGAGCTGAAGTATCAGTATTATGGGCCCGACATGCCCGAAGTCTTGTTCGACCTTTCGGCGAACCCGGAAGAGACCGTGAATTTTGCCGCCGACCCGCATTATTCTGAGTCCCTGGCCGCCTTCCGCGAGCGCCTTGCGGAGCTGGGATACGGACAGAACGCCGCCCCGGGCTACAAGAATGCAGGATATTAAGCTTGTACAAGTCTTCCCCTGGCGAAAAGTGTAGGGGCGGCTCTGTTGGTCGCCCGCCTAATCGCAAAAACTATGTAGGGGCAAACCGGTGGGTCGCCCAAAAACGCCACAGAAAATACGAAATCCGCTACTGTCTCAGCATCCCCATGCGTAACGGGGCTGGCGAAAGGCGAGCCTGAGCGATGATATGGTATATCGCGCGGCGAATCGTATATCTGATACCCACGCTGTTGGTTGTCTCGATTATCGCTTTTCTGGTGATCCAACTGCCGCCGGGGGACTTCCTCGCCTCGCTCATCAGCAGAGCGGAAGAGACGATTGATCAAGCTCAGGTTGACGCCTTGCGCGAACGCTACGGCTTGGACGATCCGATCTATGTTCAATACTGGAAGTGGATCAGCGGCATTATCACGCGGGGCGATTTTGGCGATTCCTTCGAATGGAACAAGCCGGTCAGCGATTTGATCGGGGAGCGGCTCGCCCTCACCATGGTGATTTCGCTCTTGACGCTGGCTTTCATCTGGGTGGTCGCCATACCCATCGGCATATATTCGGCTGTCAAGCAATACACTATCGGCGATTATCTGGTGACCGTGATCGGATTTATCGGTCTGGCGATTCCGAATTTCCTCCTGGCTTTGGTGCTGATGTATATCGCTTTCCGCTATTTTGGGCAGAGCGTCGGCGGCTTGTTCTCGCCCGATTTCATCGATGCCGACTGGACGATTGAGCGCCTGCTTGACATGCTCAGTCATATCTGGCTGCCGGTCATTATCCTCGGAACCTCGGGCACAGCGGCGCTGATTCGTGTGATGCGCGCGAATCTGCTGGATGAATTGTCCAAACTTTATGTAGACGCCGCCCGCGCGCGGGGCTTGTCCGAATTGAGATTGCTGTTCAAGTATCCGGTACGCGTCGCGCTCAATCCGCTGGTGAGCGCGGTCGCCTGGGTCTTCCCCGCCTTGGTATCCGGCTCGGCGATCACATCGATTGTCTTGAATCTTCAGACGACCGGACCGCTGCTCTATCGCTCGCTGCAAGCGCAGGATATGTATCTCGCCGGCAGTCTTATCCTGCTGGTTAGCATACTTACGATTATTGGCACGCTGGTATCGGATATTCTGCTTGCCTGGATTGATCCCAGGATTCAACTCCAATGAGCGCGGCTTCAACTCCAGCGCAAGAGGGCGCGCAAATAGAAACACGCGTCGTCGCCAATCAGTGGCAGCTGATCTGGTGGAAATTCCGCAAGCACCGGCTGGCGATGATCGCCGGCGGGGTTACAATTTTTCTCTATGTCGTCGCCCTCTTCGCCGAAATTTTCGCGCCGTATTCGGCGGGCGCATACAGCGCCGCGCATACCTTTATCCCGCCGCAGCGCCTTAAGCTCATTCAGCAGACCGATGCGGGCGCGCGCTTTTATCCCCATGTCAATGGCTTCCAGGTGAAAGTTGATCCGGAATCGTACAAGCGCACTTATGTGCTCGACGAGTCAATTGCTTATCCAGTCGGTTTGTTCGTCCGCGGCGAGGCATATCAACTCTGGGGGCTTTTCACGCTCGACCTGCATCTGATTGGGGCGGCGCAGTTTGGCGATCCCGTTTATCTGTTGGGGACGGATCGGCTGGGGCGCGATGTATTGAGCCGAACGATATTCGGCACGCGCGTGTCGATGTCGGTAGGTTTGGTCGGCGTCGGTTTGAGCTTGCTGTTGGGCGTTATTTTGGGCGGCGTCTCAGGTTATTATGGCGGCATCATCGATAACTTGATCCAGCGAACAATCGAGATCCTGCGGTCGCTGCCGACGATTCCCTTGTGGATGGGCTTGTCCGCGGCCATCCCGCTGACCTGGCCGCCGACGCGCGTTTATTTTGCGATTACTGTGCTGCTGTCTCTGATCGGCTGGACGACGCTGGCGCGCGAGGTGCGCGGCCGTTTCTTGTCGCTGAAGACCGAGGACTTCGTCATCGCGGCGCGGCTGGACGGCGTGCGCGAGCTGCAGATTATCGTCCGACACATGGCGCCATCCATGACCAGCCACATCATCGCCTCGGTCACCTTGGCAATTCCGGGCATGATTCTGGCGGAGACCGCGCTCAGCTTCCTCGGCATCGGCTTGAGGCCGCCGGTGGTCAGCTGGGGTGTGTTGCTGCAGGAGGCGCAGAATGTGCGCTCCATCGCGACAGCGCCCTGGCTTCTATTCCCGGGCTTTGCGGTCGTCACCGCTGTACTGGCGATGAACTTTCTAGGAGACGGATTGAGAGATGCAGCCGACCCCTACCAAGCTTGATGCGGCGGATGGCGCGCCGGCGGCCGCCGATGAATCCTTGCTCGATGTCCGGGATCTGAAGACGCATTTCTTCACCGATGAAGGCTTGGTTAAGGCGGTTGACGGGGTAAGCCTGTCCCTGAAGCGCGGCCAGACGCTCTGCGTGGTCGGCGAATCTGGCTGCGGCAAATCAGTGACGGCGCGCTCGATTTTGCGCATTGTGCCGGCGCCGGGCCGGATTGTCGCCGGGGAGATTCACTTCCGCGGGAGGACTGGCGAAACCATTGACCTGGCGCGGATGAACCCCAAAGGGCGCGCGATTCGCCAGATCCGCGGCCGCGAAATCAGCATGATTTTTCAGGAGCCGATGTCTTCGCTCAGCCCGGTGCATACCATCGGCAGCCAAATCATGGAGGCGATTCTGCTGCATCTGCCGGTCACTCGACGGGAGGCGCGCAAGCAGGCGGTCTCCATGCTCGATCTGGTCGGCATTCCGCGCGCGAGCGAACAGCTCGATGCTTACTCCTTCGAGCTTTCCGGCGGGATGCGCCAGCGGGCGATGATCGCAATCGCGCTGGCTTGCGAGCCGCAGCTGCTTATCGCCGATGAGCCGACCACCGCGCTGGATGTGACGACGCAGGCGAATATACTCGATTTGATCAGTGAGCTGCAGCGGGAAAGCGGCATGTCGGTATTATTTATCACGCATGACCTCGGGGTTGTGGCTGAGATTGCCGATGACGTAGTCGTCATGTATCTGGGGCGTGATGTCGAGAGCGGCGATGTCGATACCATATTTCATGATCCGAAGCATCCCTACACCCGCGCGCTGCTGCAGTCGATTCCACGTTATGACAGACGGGCTCGCGAGCGGCTGTATTCGCTAAAGGGGACTGTGCCGCATCCCTTCGACCGCCCGAGCGGCTGCCCATTCCATCCGCGCTGCGATGATTTCATCGCCGAGCAATGCGGGCGAAATGACCCGCCGCGCTACGATATCAGCGGCGATCATAGCGTTCGCTGTCTGCTCTATGCGCCTGATAGTGACGCGAAATCTTAGCAGGATTATCGACGTTGAGCAGCCGTACCGAGGTAAATCGATCAGCCGAAAGCGCGCGACCGCTGCTTGAGGTGCGCAATCTGCACATGCGCTTTCCCATCAAGCGCGGGCTGCTGCGCCGCACCGTCGGCTACGTGAGCGCGGTCAACGATGTCAGCTTCAATATTCGACCCGGGGAAACCTTGAGCCTGGTGGGTGAATCCGGCTGCGGCAAGACGACAACGGGCCGCTGCATAGTGCGCGTGTACAGCCCGACATCCGGTCAGATTCTGTATCAGGTCGAAGACGAGGCGAGCGTTGACCTGGCGCAATTCGACAATCGCGAATTGAGACCCTACCGGCGCGAGATTCGCATGATCTTTCAAGACCCCTTTTCTTCCTTGAATCCGCGCCTGCCGATTTTGCAAATCGTTGGCGAGCCGCTGCGGGTCAACCGCATCGCCAGCGGATCGGAATTGGAAGATCGGGTGGCGTCCTTGCTGAAGCGCGTCGGTTTGCGCCCCGAATATATACGGCGCTATCCCCACGCATTCAGCGGTGGCGAACGTCAGCGCATCGGCATTGCGCGCGCGCTCGCTCTGAATCCGCGCCTAATCGTCGCCGATGAAGCCGTTTCCGCCCTGGATGTATCGGTGCAGGCGCAGATTCTGAATCTCTTGCAGGACCTGCAGGAAGAATTCAAGCTGACCTACTTGTTCATTGCGCATGACCTGAGCGTGGTGGAGCATATCAGCCATCGCGTCGCCGTGATGTACGTCG
This sequence comes from Chloroflexota bacterium, assembly GCA_028875185.1. Lineage (GTDB taxonomy): Bacteria > Chloroflexota > Anaerolineae > Aggregatilineales > Phototrophicaceae > UBA6055. The sequence continues at coordinate 7,789 of JAPPFH010000097.1, forward strand.
GCAAGATCGTTGAACTGGCGAACGCCGAGACGCTGTTCGCCAATCCGCTGCACCCGTATACGGAAGCGCTTTTGTCGGCAGTGCCAAAACCGGATCCGCGGCTGCGGCATAAAGGCGCGCGCATCCGGCTGGAGGGCGAAGTCGCCGACCCGAGCAATCCACCGAGCGGCTGCTATTTTCACCCGCGCTGCCCCTACGCCCGCGATCGCTGCCGCGATGAAGAGCCGGCCTTCCGCGAGGTTGGGCGCGATCATTGGGTCGCCTGTCATTTCGCCGAGGAATTGGAACTGCGCGGGTTTGAAGCGATTGGCTCGTCAGCAAATTCTGCTTGAACCAATGGCGGCTTCCCAAGTGTCTGATGCTTTCTGGTATATCTCGGCGCATGCAAGAAAGGATTTCAAGCGATGCTAGAACCCAACGATATTTTTCCGCGCGATAGCGATTCGGCCGCGCCGCTCTTTTACGATCCGGTGGTTCATCTCGTCGCCAACACGATAGACAATGGCGTATTTCACAGCGCCTGGATGTCGGCTGAATACGGCGTGGCTTTAATCGAGGGTGGGGCGGCGGCGGCGATCGAACGCGGCGAGGCGGTAATCGACGCCGTGCTCACATGCCAGGACGTGGACGAGCGCTCGCCGCATTATGGCAACTTCCGATGGGAGTACGAGGATGGCGCGGTCGAGGACTTGAACGCGGTCCAGTTTGTGCTCGTGCGTCTGATACCGCTGATGCTGCAGCGATCGGGCCGCTTGTCAGAAGCGCTGGTCGCGCGGGTGAAAGATCGGATCCGCATCGCGTTGGATGCCGTGCGCCGGATCGATGTCTCGCCGGTGTATTCGAATATCGTCGCCCAGGACATCGCCAACTCAATCCTTGGCGGCGAGCTCTTGGGGGCGCCGGAATACACCCTGCGCGGCGTGAAAAAACTTCGCGCCTGGCTGAACTTGATTGACCAGAGCGGGATCCCGCATGAATACAACAGCCCGACTTATTCCTTTGTAACGATCGAGGCGCTGCGCAAAGTCGTCGCGCTGTCTGCCCACGCGGAAGCAGGCGCGCTGGCGCAATTGATCATCGTCCGCGTCGGCTTGAGCGTCGCCTTGCGCATTCACGCCGAGACCGGCCGGCTGGCGCCGCCGCACTGCCGCGCCTATTATCCGCAGCTCGCCTTTGAATCCCCGCCAGAGTCGCGCGCATTCTCCCGTCTGATCTCAGGTGGGGCGCTGCCTGCCTGGCTCGACGTTGTGCTAAAGCATCGACCGCGCCCGATGATGGTGAGCGAAACATCCGACGCCTTAGCCGGCACGGTCATCAGCAGCTATCTGGATAGGGAATTCAGCCTGGGCGTGGCAACGCAAGAGCTGGCGACGCAGTCGAATCGCTTCATCAGCAACCAGTCAAACGTGTTCTCAATCCACTATAAACGGGGAAAGCGGGCGACGCCGGGCCTGGTGTTCTCGCGTTATCTGATCAATGACAAATGGCTTGGCGATTACCGAACGACGCCGTCGCGCTCTAATGATCACGTCTTTCGCGATGAAGGCAGCTTCCGCGGCGCGCTCGCCGGTCCGCGCGCTTTTGGATTGTACACATCACGCGAACTGGGTGCCTGGTCTCGCTGTACAAGCGCGAAAGCGGTCTTGATATGGAATCGGGCGGATGACGTTGATGAGATTTGGGTCGATGGAGCGCGCATTGGCGAAACGCCCGCCGAAGTTCCCGAAGGCGCGCTGATCGTGGTCGGATGCGGCGATGTTTATGTTATCGTGCGTCCGCTCGGACGCACGCAGTTGGGGACGGAAGCGCCAATCCGCATTATTGAACATCGCGGCAGCCTGGTGATCGAAATGTTCAACTATCGGGGACCAGCCAAGACATTCTGGGAATTGGCCAAGCCGGGCGCGTTTTTCCAGGGAGTCGTCCGCAATGGATTCTTTGCTGAGGTGGTGGCCAAGAGTCAATACGCCAGCGGACGCGCGGCGCATGACGCCTTCGCGCGCTCGCGGATAAGTGAAGCGCTGGATGAAGCGCGCACATTCGATGGCGAGAATCAGCGGAATTGGGCGCTGAGTTACAGCGATGGCCAGCGCGAGTTGGGCATCGAAGTTGACCTTATGCGCTGGCAGGTTCAGCGGCGCTGGGCGGACGGTGAGACGCTCGATTTCCCGATGTTGGCTTCGCCAATCGCGCGTCAGGACCGCTCCGGTCATATCAGAATTGGGGCGGCCAGCTTGCGCTGCGCACAGGCGCCCGCCTGGCTGTTAGCCCTCCCCGAGGCCGAGCTATGGGTTGGCGCCTATCACGGTCCGGAAGCGTCAGCTTTTTCGCTTGAGCTTCCCGCTGGTCGAGTCGATGTTGAGCGCCTGGAGGCGGGCATAGTCGTATGGGATAAGGGACAGGTGAGCGTCGAAGCGCTTGGGCTTGGGGCTGATCCCACGGTCTCAGGCGCAAGAAGCGTCAATGTTGTAAGCCGCGGCGGCGCGGCAAGCGATCATGAGGGATGATCCGGGCTAACTTGCGGCGATCCCGCGCTTGATGCCGTTCGCGTCACCATGATAGGAGCTTGCCTTGCTGATTCATACACGATCGCTCGCCCACAAAGTTTTCGACATCTGGCGCAGCCCCGGGCGTTTCACCAAGAATCCCGATATCATCGTCCTGCCTTCCGGGACTTACTTGCTGATTTACAGCGATGTCGACGCCCATTGGTCGCTGAAAAATCAGATTCTGACGCTCTTGGCCAGCGACGACCAGGGCGTGACCTGGTTCAAGCGCCGCGAGATCGATCGCGCCGATCTGGCGCTGGGCGACGAGCGCCTGGTCACGCCCCGCCTGAGTTGGCTCAACGATGGTCGTTTGGTGGTGATCGTCGATCATGATGATGACGGTCACTTCCACGAAGATCAGGCGCCCGGCAACTGGTTATACTGGAGCGGCGACAATGGCGACTCCTGGACGCCGGCCCAGCGGGACTGTGGCATTGGCGGCTTCGAGCCCGATCGCGTCATCGACTTGCCTGATGGTACACTCGGCGTGACTTCTCACTTGATGCGCGGCGATTCGCAAGAATTCGCCCAAGCGCTTTGGACCTCCGCGGACGGCGGACGCGCATGGTCCGAGCGCGGCGCCATTGCTCATAATGGCTATCATCGCTTCTGCGAAGGCGCGCTGGTCATCCTCGATGGCGGCGCGCGCCTGGCATGTGTCATGCGCGAGAATCATTCGGCCGGCATCCCATCATTCGTCGCCTTCTCGGATGATGACGGGCATAGCTGGTCTGACGCGCGGATGCTGCCCTTTGCGCTTCATCGTCCCTACGCCAAGCAATTGCGCGATGGTCGCGTCCTGGTGACTGGCCGCCATGTCAACGGCGGCTTGGGCACATACGCCTGGGTTGGCGACCTGGCGCAGGAAGCGGGCAACTACGCCCTGGGCGGTCCCCGGCGCAAGTACCGCGCCAGCTTGCGCGACGACGCGCTGCTCATCGAGAATCTGCCCGAGCACGAATGCCGTTACACCTTGCTGCCGCCCGAATCGGCATTCAGCAGGGTCGATTTTGAGGTGGACGTCCGCGTCGGCGCCTCAGCCGGGCATGCGGCGGTCGCCTTCATGTCCTTATCGCGAATGGGTCAACTGCTGAAGATCGCGCCGGATCACATCGCGATCAGCCGCGGCCGCCACGATGCGTGTTACCCAGTGGACATGACGCGCTATCATCGGGTTGGCTTGCATCATGAACGAGGCTGGCTGCAAGTCAGGCTTGATGGCGAATCGGTCATGCACCGCTGCGTTTTCCGCGAAGAAGCTCCCGCGAGCGACTTTCACGGCGGCGATCCGCTGCGGCGCGCCCAGTTCGGCCAATACGGCGATAGCGGGCGCAGCCACTGGCGCAGCGTCAGTTACCGGCTGGGCAACCCCAATCTGCCTGACTTCGAGTGGAACTGGAGAGCCGTTTCCGGCGCCTATCCCGATCAGTATCAGCGCGAACGCATGATTCAGCTGCACGGCAATCATCCAGCGCAGGCGCCTTGGCCTGACCACGGCTATTCCTCCTGGAGTCAACGGGAGGACGGCAGCATCTTCCTTGTCGATTACACGAATGCCGGCGACATCGCCGATACCGCTCATCTGGTGGGGCTCAATATTGATTTGGAGGACATAAGCTAATGCCGCCGAATATCCTTTGGATTTGCACCGATCAGCAGCGCTACGACACCATCGGCGCCTTGAACAATGGGCAGCTGCGCAGTCCCAACATTGATCGGCTGGTTGCGAACGGCGTCAGCTTTGAGCGCGCCTACTGTCAAAGCCCGATATGTACGCCGAGCCGCGCCAGCTTTCTCACAGGGATGTATCCGAGCAGCGTGCATGGCTGTGGCAATGGCAACGCCTACTGGGCGGAAGCCGCGCCGCTGGTGACCGCGCTGCTGGCCGACGCCGGTTATGATTGCGCGCTCGCGGGCAAATTTCATCTGGCGGGCGCGCGCGGCCGCATTGAGCCGCGCCCGCAGCACGACGGTTATCGCCTGTTTCATTGGTCGCATGGTCCGCATGATTACTGGCGTGAAGGGCACGACTACGCTGACTGGCTCGGCGAGCAAGGCTACAGCCTCGCTGAGATGCTGAAGCGGCCGCATGAAACGCCGCCGGAACTTCATCAGACGACTTGGTGCGCCGACCGCGCCATCGACTTCATCAAAGCGGATCACGGCGGGGCGCCCTGGCTGATGAGCATCAACATCTTTGATCCCCATGCGCCTTTTGACCCGCCGCAGGCTTATCTGGATCGTTTCGATATCGAAGCGATGCCCGGTCCCAAATTCCGCAAGAGCGATCTGGCGGCGCAAGCCAAGCTCCGCGATATTGACTTTCAGACAGAAGCGCGCCCGCCCGAGGATTTTGACGCCAAGCGCATCCAGGCGGCGTATTACGCTATGATTGAGCAGGTGGACGACAACGTCGGGCGGATGCTCGCTGCGCTGGAAGACAGCGGACAGACGCGGAACACGCTCGTCATCTTCACCAGCGACCACGGCGAAACGCTCGGCGACCACGGCCTGCTGCTCAAAGGCTGCCGCTTCTACGAAGGCTTGGTCCGCGTGCCGCTGATTTTCTCTTTGCCCGCTCAACTTCTCGCAGGCCAGCGGCGGCAATCCCTGGTCGAATTGATCGATATCGCGCCGACGCTGCTGGACCTTGCGGGCGTGGCGATTCCTGAACGTATGCAGGGACGTTCATTGCGCTCCCTCCTTACTGACGCGGATGCTCCTGACTTTCATCGAGAGTTTGCGCGCTGCGAGTATTATTCCGCGCTCAATCCCGATTCACGCGAGGAATTCAGCGGCAGCTACGCCACCATGATTCGCGATGACCGCTACAAGCTGATCGTCTATCACGGGCACGATATCGGCGAGCTATTTGACTTGGAGAATGACCCGGATGAATTCGACAATCTGTGGGACGCCCCGGCAATGATGCCGGTCAAGCTCAGGTTGATGCAGCAAAGTTTCGACGCGCTTGCCTTCGCCGTGGACACTGGCAGCGAACAAATAACGAGCTCCTGAGCTTGATGCGCTATGTCGCGGTATCGATAAAAGTCACCACTCCGGAGACAGGGGAGTGGTGAATTTGCTGGATACTCGCTGCTTTGCCCCCACCCCAAACCCCTCC
>JAPPFH010000134.1 GCA_028875185.1 Chloroflexota bacterium
CGGTAAGGGTTGCGCCGCTGCCCATCTCAATATCCGGGGTGACGCCTTCTTGCCATAGGTCAACGACCAATTGCAGCGCTTCAACGACCTCATCCGAGTTGGCGATCGGCGTGCGCCAGCGGAAACCGCCGCCACGACCCTCGACTGCCGGATCACCTTCGTAGTAGCCATCCCAACACCATTCGCCACCAGGCGCGCGTTCCTCAGTATAGAGGTTGCCACCGGCGACAAAGATCCAAGGCATCCAGCTGCCCCAGAGACGGTTAATCCAGGCATAACCGAAGACATCGGTATTGCCAGTATCGTCCTTCTTGGTGATGCCGCGCGCGATCTCGACGAAATCGTCCTTAGTCCAATTCGGACCGGGAACATCGAAACCGTTCTCAGCCAGCACGTTGGTGTTGAAGTACATATTTGCGGCGTTGAAGTCGCGCGGCGGCTCGTACAAGCTGCCCTCGTACATCATGGCTTCAACCAGCGAAGGGTGGACATCGGCGAAGTAGTCGGTCCAAAATTCCTGATCTGGATCGCCAGTGATGAGATCATCCAGCGGCTCGGCCAATCCCTGACCGGCGAAGAGCTGCGTCGCTTCAGTGGCGGCATAACCGACATCAATCGATTCACCCGCCGCTACCAGCGCCAGAATCTTTGCGGCCACCTCTTCATGGTCGATTCCGGTCAGCACGACCCACTCAACATCAACGTGGGGATGCTTTGCGATCATGAGATCAGCAATGGGCAGCAACTGGTTGTCATCGAGGCCGTGCGCCTGCACCTTGATCGTCACCGGATCCTGCGCGATCACCGTCACCGGCAATCCGCTCATGACCAAGCCGGCGCTGCCAGCGCCCGCCAGTTTCAGCAGATCTCGGCGACTCATTTTCTTTTGGGTACCCATAGTTCCTCCTCTATCCTAATGATTAATCAGTATAGCGCTGCAAACGAATTGGAGCCAATACAGAATGAATTGGCTCCATGCGATACTCATTCTCAGTTGTCAGCGTAATACTGGGGTTGACGAGCAGTAAGACTTTCCAATTCTTGCTGCATCAGATCAAGCGCGTCCTTCGGGCTCATCGCGCCGGACATGGCGTTGCTGGTTGCAGTCGTGAAGATGGTTGTCATGGGGTTCGACCAGGGCGGCGCCGGGATTGGTGAAGTCGACGGATGGTCATCGAGCGTACCGTAGAAGATATCGCTGTTGGCTGGACCCGTCGTCTCGAAGGCGTCCTTCTGGCTGTAAGAGCGGCGTGACGGCGTCGTGATGATCACCGGATTGAAAAACTCGCTGCTCTGGAAACCTTCGTGGCTGACCTCAATCTTCATGAATTCCCACGCTTCATCAGGCGCCGTCGATACGGTTGCCAGCCAGTGGCCACCGGTGCCGAATTGGTGCTTCTGGTTGCGCCAAGCGGGCCAGAGCTGTACGTCAAAGTCTCCCTTTGCCATGCCCTCGTTACCCAGCCGGCCAGCCAAGAAGCCGCCTGCAGGCATCATACATAGCTTGCCGGAGGCATAAAAGCCGGTGAGCGTTTGGCCGCTGCCCATCTCAACATCCGGGGTGACGCCCTCTTCCCACAAGCCAACTACCAGCTCCAAGGCTTCCTGGACTTCGGAGGAGTTGGCGATCGGCTCGCGCCAGCGGAAGCCGCCGCCGCGCCCATCGGCTGCCGGATCCCCGGCGTAGTAGCCGTCCCAACACCACTCGCCACCCGGAGCGCGTTCCTCGGTATAGAGGTTGCCGCCAGCGACAAAGATCCAGGGCATCCAACTGCCCCAGAGGCGGTTGGTCCAGGCAAAGCCAAAGACGTCCGTGTTTCCGGTGTCGTCCTTTTTGGTCGTGCCGCGGGCGATCTCGGCAAAGTCGTCCTTCGTCCAACCCTGCGGCGGTACATCAAAGCCGTTTTCCGCAAGAACCGACGTATTCAAGTACATATTGGCTGCGTTGAAGTCACGCGGCGGCTCGTAGAGATTGCCTTCGTACATCATCGCTTCAACTAGCGAGGGATGGACATCGGCGAAGAAATCAGTCCAGAAATCCTGATCGGGATCGTTGGTGATGAGGTCGTCCAGTGGCGCCGCCAAACCTTGACCAGCGAAGAGCTGTGTGGCTTCGGTGGCCGCATAGCCTACGTCGATGGTTTCGCCAGCAGCGACTAGCGCCAGAATCTTGGCGGCGACTTCTTCGTGGTCGATACCAGTCAACACCACCCACTCGACGTTGACGTTAGGATGCCTCGCGGTCATGATGTCAGCGACCGGCTGCAAAGTATTGTCATCCAACCCAGCCGTCTGCACTTTGATCGTCACCATGTCCTGCGCGATCACCTTGACCGGCAATCCGCTCATCACTAGACCGGCGCTGCCAGCGCCCGCCAGTTTCAGCAGATCTCGGCGACTCATCTTCTTAGCTGCACTCATGTTTCCTCCTCCCAAAAGCCTACAATCGTGTGAGGTATTTCCGCTCAATACCGTTCAGTCACCACCTCCTCCAAGTTTGAGGCTGAGCAAACCGCGCCTTAATGATGCTAGCTTAGGCGAACTTGCGTCAACCGTAAACATAACATTTATTGGAGACGACAACAAATGAAAACGTAGCTGCGCCTGCGCAACTACAGAATAGTATCGCAATCAGGTCATATCCGCAAAGTAATCCCGCGGTCGCGCCAATTCGCCCTCCTGATTCCAGGCATCGCCAAAGGGGTAACCGGGGAAGAAATGCGACTTGGGCAAACGCGGAACGCCGGCAGCGCAGCGAGCGCGCTCTCGCCGTTGCCCACAGATCAGCAGGCCCGTGTCAGCCCAGACGCTTTGCGCCAATCACGCAGGACCTCAGGCGTGGCGGCCGCCAGTTGGTTCATTGCGCCACCGGACTTTGGCTCCGCCGCCAAATGCCTAGTTTGCGGGCGACTGCAAGCGTTCGTCCGGGGTCCGCGTCAACTCCATCGGCGGCACATCGCCCTGATAGTTGGGAATGAGCGGCGCGATCTTCGCCAAGGCATCGGGGAGCCAGGTCTCGTGCTGTCGGTGAAACGCCGCGTGAATCCAACTCTGCGTGTCTTCCTGCAAGTCGGAGAAGAAGGGATGGAACCAAATGGTGATGACCGTACGCTGCTCGTCAGACGCGTTCTCATGCGTCGCGTGGAACATGCGCGCGTCGCCGACGACCAGGTCGCCCGCCGTGATCGGCACATCGACTTCACTGGGATAATCTTTGAAACGCGGATCATCGGGGTTGTCCATGCGGTTAATGTCTTTGGTATGCGCCTCGCCCATGTCGTGCAATATGTGGCGATACTTGTGACTGCCAGCCAAGAGGCGCAGGCAACCGTTCTCGCGCCGCGTATCTTCGAGATAATACATCAGGAAGATCATCGGCGCCCGATCGCCGTAGGCGCGCGCGTCCCCCCACATGATGCAGTCCTGATGCCAGTAAAGCCGCGGACCACCGGGCGGCTTGCTGATAATAACCGCCTTCCAGAACTTGATATCCCCCAAGCCCATCTGCGCCAGCGCCTTCAACGCGCGCCTGTTGCCGATAAGGTCGGCCAGCTCGGGATGAAAGTTCGAGTCGATTAAGCTGCCAGGCGCCTTGGTGTTTTCGCGGTGTTGCTGGTCATATTCAGCCAGCGCTTTGTCAACGCAGGCGCGCGTTTTGCTCAGCAATGCCTCATCAGCCATATTCGGGATGACGCAAAAGCCATCTTCCCGCAATTGCACAGCGAGCTTCTCCGGTGAAACTGTCGTATCCACAGCAACCTCCAATCGTTGTGAGAGCGCTACATCTTCATGCCGCCCTGCGTCAAGCCTTCAATGAAACGCCGCTGCATAAGCAGAAACAAGACCAGCACGGGCAGCAGCATGATGACCGAGGCGGCGTTGGTCAAGCCCCAATCACGCGTGAAGCGCTCCTGAAACGCGCGCAGGCTGGTCGCCACCGGCTTCAGATCCGGCTGATGCATAAAGGTGACGGCGATCAGAAACTCGTTCCAGACGCCCAAGCCGACGATCAGCCCGGTCGTGAGAAAGCCGGGCCAAGACAGCGGCAAGATCACCTGCGTCATCACCTGGAATTTGCTGGCGCCATCGATCTTGGCCGCCTCGATGAACTCTTTCGGCAGCGCCACCATATACGAACGGATGAGATAAGTGGCGAAGGGCGACGAGGTCGCGCAATAGATGATGATGAGGCCAAGATGCGTATTCAACAGGCCGAAGTTCTTCCACAAAAAGAACAGCGGCACCACATAAAGTTGGATCGGAATCGCCGTGCCCACCAGGAAGTAAAAGGCAATCGCGTTGGCGCCGCGTATCTCCAGATGCGCCAGCGCATAACCGCCCATGCCACCGACGATCAGTACGCCGATGACCGTGCCCCCAGTGAGGATGGCGCTGTTTTTGACCGTGTTGGCGTAATTGCCGCGCTCATAAGCCACCGTGTAATTGTCCCAGCGTGGCTCGGATGGGATTGAAAACGGATTCTGCGAGATCTGCTCGCTGGTCTTGACCGAATTCAAAAATAGGACGAGCACCGGACCGAGGGCGAAAACCGCCAGCAAGAAGAGGATGACGTGATTGAAAGCAGTTGTTTCCGTGCGGCCTGAGCGTAAGCGGTTCATATCTCCCAACCCCGCCGCCGCAGAATGACGAATATCGCCACAATGCAAGCTGTGATCAGCGCCATCGTCACGCCTATGGCAGCGGCGTAACCCACCTCAAAGCGGAAGAATGACATATTGTACAAATAGGTGCCCAGCACTTCGGAAGCGTGAGCGGGTCCGCCATCCGTCAGCAAGTAGATGTAGTCGAAGGCCGGCACCGACCAAATCATGATCATCAGCAGAGTGAATACGAGCGTCGGTCTGATGCCAGGCACGGTCACATGACGGAAGCGCTGAAAGCGGCTGGCGCCTTCCAGGATGGCCACCTCGTATAGATCTGGCTGCACCTGGTACATCGCCGCCAAGTAGACGATCACGAGAAAGCCCCAGAAGTGCCATGAATCGACAAAGGCGACGCCATACAGAGCGGTATGCCCGCTGCCGAAGACGCGGATGTCGAAGCCCTCGATGCCTTGCTTCGCCAGCCAGGCGCCGATGCCATGCCGCGGATGCAGCAGCGTCCGCCACAATTCTGTATTGACCACGCTAGCGATGACATAGGGAATGAAGAAGGCGACGCGATAAACCATCTGAAAGCGCTTAATGCCCGAGAGCAAAAAAGCGCCCATCAAACCCATGAATACCGGAATCGTCAGGAAGAAGATCGTCCATATCACATTGTGGCTCAGCGACTTCCAGTAAATGGGGTCGTTTATCAGCCGGTCAAAATTCGCCAGCCCGACGAACTCCGGCTGGTTCAAGCCCGACCACTTCGTCATGGAGATGTAGATGCTGGTCAGCGATGGGATGACGATGACGATCAGGTTCAAGGCGACGACCGGCGCCAAAAACACGTAGTTCGACAAGACTTGACGCCAGCGATAAGCCGTCGTTACGCCAACGCGGCTATCAATCTTGAATGCCATCTATTGACCCCATACCCGACCGCCAGTGTCCACGCGGCGCAGCCCCTTCCCAACGGTCTGTGTCTGCGCGACCCAGCAAGCCAGGGAAGGGGAATCTAGCGCCGAGCTAGCAAGTCTCCCCTAGTTCACTGGGGGAGATTTAGAGGGGGTAATTGGTTTTACTCGCGCGGCAATATCGAAAGCACCAAGCCGTCGGCTTCGTCTTGAGCCCATTCAGCCGCGTGATTCTCCAGGTACTCCTCCACGCTCATTTCGCCCGCCCAGACCAGCTCGATCGCTTCCCAGAGCTGCTGATTGGCGCGCGCGGGCCAGAATGTCCAGGCGGTGTAGCCATAGCGCCCTGCGCCAGTGGTCGCGGCGAAATCGGAATGGAAACGCAGAACGCGCTCATCCGTGCCGGGAGGGAAATCATCAATCTCATACCGCAGCGGTATCACCCATTCACCGAAGCCGGTGGTCGAAGCCAGCTCGAGGATGCGCGCCTTGTCGCTCAAGAGGAAGTCCAATACAACGCCAACTTCTTCCGGGTGCTCGGTCGCGGCGTTCACACCCAGATTGCCGCCCAGCGCCAGGTCATAAGAGTAGGGGCCGACCTGCATATCCGCGTCTTCGCTGAAGGGCGGCAAAGGCGCCCAATCCCATTCCATGCCCGTTTCCGCAAATGTGGGACTCAAACCGCGGAACATCCAGGTGCCGCTCATCATCATCGTCCCTTCGCCTGACGCCAGCATCGCTGCCGGGTCCCAGCCGCCGAGCGAGTAATAGTCTTCCAGACTGCCGCCGAACCAGCCCAGATCGGCGATATGCTCGCGCAGCAAGTCGGTCGCTTCGGCGAATTCGCTGTCCGTCCAGGCTTTCTCGCCAATCAGCGCCGCGTAGACATTGTCCGGTCCGGCGTAATTGTTGAGGTAGATGCCCATCAAGTGCTCGTTGGAGGGCTGCCAAGTGGCGTTGCCATAGGGGAAGGGTATAAGCCCCATATCGACAGTTTGGTTCGCGAGGCTCCAAAGCTCGTCAGCCGTTGTCGGCACTTCCCAGCCATTCTCCTCGAAGAGCGTCTTGTTGTAGAAGAGCACCATGCTCTCATAGGTGACCGGGATCGAATACAGTTCACCGGCGACGATGCCGGCGCCATAAGCCCAGGGCAGCAGCTTGTCTGCCCAACCATAGGCGTCGGCATAACCCGTCAATGGCAGCAGGAAACCGCCCGCGACATATTGCGACGCAGCCGCGTTGCCGGCCAGCCACACAATATCGGGACCAACGCCCGCTTGCAAGGCGGGACGCAACTGGTCGTTGATCGATTCCTGCGGCTGATAATCGATCTGAATGCCTTCGTGCGAGTCGTTAAAGGCATCGATGATCAGTTCCTGCACATGATCATCGGAGCCGCTCGGCTCCATCCACCAGGTGACGGTGACGACATCCTGCGCGCCAACCGCGCCAACGATGATGAACAAGATAAGCAAAATCAGTAAGCTCAGGCGTTTCATTATTCATTCCTTTCAGACTGTGGTTTGGACAAGTCGAAAACTCCGCAATAAATAATTATCGTAAGCCACCTCCTCCCTACTTTCGCTCAAGACTTGCCTAAGCTCTGTTTCGCCAGAGTCTACCCTAAATCAGTCTTGGCGCAAAACTCGACTCCAACAGGTCGCCGCGTTGCAAGCCCTCGGTTGCGAAGCCGTGTCGTCGCCCCGCTTCCGGATTGGACTCGGGCCAGTCGAATCTGGCGTCAGCCGTCATATAAGCGATGGTCATCGCCTCGCGCATTGCGTCGGTGCTGTTGCCGCCGGCGCGATGATACACCAGCCCCGAGTGGAAGGTGCAATCGCCCTGCGCCAGTGGCGCCCATTCCCAGGGATAGTGCCGCACATTATCGCCGATGGCGATCTCCTCCTGCGCATTGAAGATATCGACGAATTCAGCATCGGGCGACAATTTGTGGCTGCCTGTGGCGAAAGCCATGCAGCCGCGTTCAATCGGCACATCGACCAGCGCCATCCAGATAGTGGTCGTCTTGGCCGCTGGCTGCACGGGCCAGAAGGCGGCGTCCACGTGATAATCAGTGATGCGCCCGCCCGGCTCCTTATAGAGCGCTTGATCGAACCAGAGCTTGACGCCCTCGACCCTCATCATCCGCCGCGCCACATCGGCGAAGCGAATACTCTGCACGAACTCGGCGATCGCCGGATAATGCGGCCATAGGTTAAAGGCTTGCAAGAAACTCTGCTCGTAGACCCGCTTCTCCGATAGCGCGCGCTGGTCGTCCTTGAAGCGATGCCCAACCGCCAAGCCGATCAACTCGCGGTAGTATTCGAGCGGCTCGCCCGTGATGATGCCTTCGAGCTTGACATAGCCCTTATCCCGGTATTCGTCGATCTTGGTCGGATCAACCGAGTAGGGTTCATCCAGGAAGGCTCTGATTGGCGCGGGCGCTGGCGCGTGAAGACGCTCAAGGATATCACGCGTGAATACCGGCTGAGCTGTGGACTGCTGGCGCATGATTTCCCCAATTGACGTGAATAAGTGTAGGGGCGTCTCGCTGAGACGCCCTCTTTTCCTGCCAAGTCCTTTTGGGCGTTTCGGCGCCGCGCGTAGGTCGCGTAGACACTTACCTTCGACCTTGCTGGACAGTCGCCGCTATAGGGCTTGTCCGCTACTGCAGAAAGCCTGTTTTCCGTACGTCTTACCCCATCCCCGGCCCTTCCCCAGTCAACTAGGGAAGGGTGACTCGACAGCAGAATTGGAATATTCGGGCGTCATTTCAGTCAGAAACCCGTACTTCCGGGGGCACGGCAAGAGTTCCTCCCCCTTCCTTAGCTTGCTGGGGAAGGGGGATGGGGGGATGGGGTGTAATCGGAGAAGATAGCATAGCCCAGTACCGGACAAGCCCTACAGATTCGTCTTTGGCGCGACAACGGCCTATTGCTCAAGCGCGCTCTTTTAATCCCGCTGGCGCCAACTCGCCTATCGAGCCTTCCAGCCGCTCATCGGGCGCGTCTTCGCGCGCATGCATTGCCGTCTGAGGCAGCGGAGTATCGAACTGATAATCGGTGTCAATCTTTTGTCGCCGCCAGGTTTCGCGCATTTCTTTCCAGGCGCCGATCAGCGTGCGCGGCTCCGGCATATCTTGGGCGACTTCCTTGTACAGTTTCTCCAGGTTGTAGCAAGGCACGCCAGCGAACATATGATGCTCAATATGCCATTCCATGCGCCAATACAAGAAGGAAAAGAAGGGATTCAATTTCATCGAGCGCACACTCTTGCGGAAGTCCGACGTGTCATCGCGCAAGCCGCAATGCTGAGGCAAATTGACCAGGTACTGCAGCCAATTGGCGGTGAATGCCGCTGTAGTCAAGATCAAAGGCAGCACCCAGAGGCCGGTGGCTAAGGCAATCATTAGCACCGATCCATGAAAAAGCAGCAGAATCCGCGACCAATGCATTGCGTTACGATGCTCGTCCGGCTGATCGCGATGCAAAGCCCGAATCCACTCATTGGCGGGCGCCTTTTCCGCCGCGGGATCACGACCGAAGGCAGCCATTATAGTGAGAATCACGGTAGAAATGAACCCGCCCTTGCCGAAGGTGCGCCCCGGCTGCGTCAGCAAGTTGAGGGTGAAAAGCTGCAACATAAAGGTCGAGGCGAGCGTCGGTTCCACCGGCAGCAGCACCTCGCGATCGCCTTCCGGGTGCAATGTATAGCGATGGTGGTAGGTATGGCTGCTGGCATAATCAAAGGGATCCCACCAGCCGATCAGGCTGAAGAGATATAGAAAGAACTTGTTCAGCCACTTGGTCTTGAAAACGGTGCCGTGCCCGAGTTCGTGAGTGCTGTTTCCACGAACAAAGGCGGTTACCGTGCCGTGAAAGAAAAGCGCGATGAGAAACGCCAGCCAGAGCGCCTGCGACCAAAAGTAAAACACGAGAGCGCCGGTGACAATGACGAGCGCAAGGTGGCCGCCAGCGAGGAACCAGCCCTGGGCATCGCTCCGCCGCGAAAGCTCGCGCAGCAGCCCGGGGCGCGTCGGACAGCGATACCAGTCGACGCGCAGGGTCTGCCTTACTTCTGACAATTCCTTATACGTCATTAGCTGTCCCTCCGATTACTCAATGGTTTTGACGGGCTTGTCCAGCCGTTGACAAGCGACTCGTCTGGATAACAGGCGCCGTCTTGCGTATGCATCTCGAGAGCAGCCGCTCATCTGGCGCGATGATGGCTAGCTACGTTCTTGCAGCCCCGCCGGCGCCAATTCGCCGATGGAGGTTTCCAACTGCTTCTCCGGCGCATCATCACGGACGTTCTTCGCCGTCGGCGGCAATGGCGTATCATATTGATAATCGGGATCATTATTCTGTCGCCGCCAGGTTTCGCGCATCTCTTTCCAGGCGCCGATCAGCGTGCGCGGCGCCGGCATATCATGGGCGACTTCCTTGTACAGTTTTTCTAGGTTGTAGCAAGGCACGCCAGCGAACATATGATGCTCGATATGCCAGCCCATCCGCCAGTATAGAAAATCGAAAAGTGGATTGAGCTTCATTGAGCGCGTGTTCTTGCGGAAGTCGCTGGTGTGATCGCGCAAGCCGCAATGCTGCGGCAAGCCGACGAAATAACCCAGCCAATTGCCGGTAAAGGCTGAAGTCGAGAATATCAGCGGCAATACCCACAAGCCAGAAACGATGGCGATGAGCAGCACCGAGCCGTGGAAAAGCAGCAGGGTACGCGACCACAAGATCGAGTGGCGATGCTCCTGCGGTTGGTCAAGATGCAGCGCCCTTATCCACTCGCTGGAGGATTCGGGCTCGTGACCGAAGGCGCCCATCACCGTCAAGATCACCGTGGAAATCAATCCGCCTCCGCTGATGATGCGTCTGGGATGGGCCATTACGTTGACGGTGAACAACTGCAATACAAAGGTCGAGGCCAGCGATGGTTCTATCGGCAGCAGCACTTCGCGATCGCCTTCCGGATGCAGCGTATAGCGATGGTGGTAGGTGTGGCTGCTGGCGTAGTCAAAGTGGTCCCACCAGCCGATCAAGCTGAACAGGTACATGAAGAACTTGTTCAGCCATTTCGTCTTGAAGACGGTGCCATGCCCCAGTTCATGCGGCGCGACGCCGCGGAAAAACGTGGTCACCGTGCCATGACAAAACAGCGCGAGCAGCATCAACAGCCAGAGACCCTGCGACCAAAAATAGAAGACGAGCGAACCGGTGAAGATGAATAGCGCCAAATGCCCGCCGGCTTGATACCAACCCTGAGCATCGCTGCGCCGCGACAATTCGCGCAGCAAGCCCGGGCGCGTCTTGCAGCGATACCAATCGACGCGCAGGGTCTGTCTAACCTCTGACAATTCCTTATATGTCATCGTCCGACCCTCCGATGCCTCACCGATTATGACGGGGCGTCTAACTGCCGACGACAGGCCAGGCTGGTCAATCAGGCGCCGTCCTGCATATCAATTGCAGCCGCTCATCCGGCACAGTGATTTCTAGCTGCGCTCTTGTAGCCCCGCCGGCGCCAGCTCGCCAATGGAGGCTTCCAATTGTTTCTCCGGCGCGTCATCACGGACCTTCTTCGCCGTCCGCGGCAATGGCGTATCGTATTGATAATCGGGGTCGATTTTCTGTCGCCGCCAGGTTTCGCGCATCTCTTTCCAGGCGCCGATCAGCGTGCGCGGTTCCGGCATATCATGGGCGACTTCCTTGTACAGTTTCTCCAGGTTGTAGCAAGGCACACCGGCAAACATATGATGCTCGATATGCCAGCCCATCCGCCAATACAAAAAATCGAAGAGCGGATTGAGCTTGACCGAGCGCGTATTCTTACGAAAGTCCGTGGCGTGATCGCGTAACCCGCAGTGCTGCGTAATGCCAATGAAATAGCCCAGCGCATTGCCGATAAAGACCGACAGCGAGAAGATAAACGGCAGGACCCACAAGCCGGTAGCAATGGCGGCGACCAGAATCGACCCATGGAAAAGCAGCGTGATACGCGACCACAAGATCGAGTTGTGATGCTCCTCCGGCTGGTCGAGATGCAGCGCCTTCGTCCACTCGTTGTAGGACTGGGGATCACGACCGAAGGCGCACATGGTCGTCAGGATCACCGACGATATCAGCCCGCCACGGCTCAGGCTGCGATTGGGCGGCGTCAAGAGATTGATCGTAAACATCTGCAGCATGAATTTCGACGCGAGCGACGGCTCTAACGGCAGCAGCACCTCGCGGTCCCCCTCCGGATGCAGCGTATAGCGATGATGGTAGGTGTGGCTGCTGGCGTAATCATAGTGATCCCACCAGCCGATCAAGCTGAAAAGATACAAAAAAGCCTTGTTGAGCCATTTCGTCTTGAAAACGGTGCCATGCCCCAGCTCATGAGGCGCAATACCGCGGAAGAACGAAGTCACCGTGCCGTGACAAAACAGCGCGAGCAGCATCAACAGCCAGAGACCCTGCGCCCAAAAGTAGTAGACAAGCGAGCCGGTGAAGATGAAAAGCGCCAGGTGCCCGCCGGCTTGAAACCAGCCTTGCGCGTCGCTGCGCCGCGACATTTCGCGCAGCAAGCCCGGGCGCGTCTTGCAGCGATACCAATCGACGCGCAAGGACTTCCGTACTTCAGACAATTCCGGGTACGCCATCAGCACCCTCCCTAAACTCTCTGCCTGCCGGAAGGGTGTCCAAACTAGACTTCGACGCCAAGCTCGTCCAGAACCGCCCACACTTCCGGCGTTACCGTATCGGGGCTGTTCCTGGCGCCGCGCGTCAGCGCATAAATGGCATGCTCGTTGCCCTCGCGCGCCAATTCAATCACTTCCACGCGGGCTTTGTCGCCAAAGCTCAAATCGCGCTCGACAATCGCATTGTCGTAATCCTTCCAGTAGTACTTCAAATCGTCGTGCCGCCAATGCGGGTAAATGTCCTCCCAAGTGAGCTGGCTGGGATCGTGCGGCTGCAGCATGTGCTCTGCCACCTTGTCGCCCACCAGCATATAGCGATTGTCCAGCGAAAGGCGCAGCTTGTCTTCGGTGTAATTCGGCAGCGCCTGGTGGATCGTCAGCGCGGGGAAGAAGAGGGCGTCGCCCGCTTCATAATTGGTCGTATGCCAAACCGGATTGATCTCTTCGTGCTCGTCCTCATGCACAATCAAGCCGCCGGCGCCCAGCGAGAAGTGATGATCCAAGACTCGATTGACCTTATGCGAACGCGGGATCACCGCCAGCCCGCCCAGCTCAATCGGGCAATCGCCGATCGGCGCCCAGCAGGTGATATTGTCAAAGCTGCCCTGGAAATGCACGAAGTCTTGATGCTTGGGCGTCGTGTGCTCGGTATATTTGGGGAACCAGATACGGGCGACCTTCTGCGGATGCGGCATGACCGATTGGCCGACCATCTTCTCGATGATCTCCATATATTCGGGCCAGTGCGCCGAGCGATGGAAGTTCTCGATCTTGTAAACTTCGGCGTAACCGGCGCTGTATTCGTTGTCGCCCTCGGTGTAGCGCATGTTGATATCGGCGATGCCATCCATTGGGTCGGTGCCCGCGATCAGCCAGCCGACCTGCTGAATCACGCTCATCATCTCGCGGCGCAGCTCCCAGAGCTTGTCCGGATCAAGCAGCCGCTTGAAGAAGAGATAACCCTCGTCGTCCAGCCGGCGCTGCAACTCTTCCGGCTCGTTCATGGCGTCGTTGGAGGCGCGTAATTCCTTTAATTCTGACATGATTTATGTCGCTCTCTTGAACTCATTAGACTTTGCGGACATTCTAACGCATTCTGATAACATTGCGAATAATCCCTATCGGGGAAGTGGTGAATATTGCGGATATGAGCTACCCAGTTTGACAGCAATGTAGGGGCGGCATATCATGCCGCCCGCGTTACACAAAGAAATTCGGGCGAC
>JAPPFH010000115.1 GCA_028875185.1 Chloroflexota bacterium
GGGAGGGATTTAGGGTGGGGGAAACGAGAGATATATCAACACATTCACCACACCCTCCGCGCTACAGCAAAGTCTTTCGGGCGCGCGCATGTTATAATTGTCGAATGCTTGATTCATCTAGCCTAACGAAGCGAATTTCTAAGGACTTTGATGAAACATCCGCCTTCAAATCCGCCAAATCCAAACGCCCCGAAGCCGACGTTTAGCGTGGTTATCCCCTGCTATAACGAGGTCAACACGCTGAAGGATATCGTGACCCGCGTGCTTGCCGAAGACGTTGTCGACGAATTGATCATCGTCGATGACGGCTCGACCGATGGCTCACGCGATGTCTTGAAAGAGATCGAGGCGGAAGGCGACAGCCGGGTGAGCGTGTTTTATCATGAGCGCAATCAAGGCAAGGGCGCCGCGCTGGTGACCGGTTTCCGCGAAACTACCGGCGAAGTGATCATCATTCAAGATGCCGATTTCGAGTACGACCCGCGCGAGTACGGGCTGCTGCTGCGGCCGATTCAGGAGGGGGTGGCGACGGTCGTGTATGGATCACGCTTTCTCGGCGGCACCCGCAAGGCAATGAATTTCTGGAACATGGTCGCCAACAAGCTTCTGACCCTGATTACAAATATTCTATTCAACGCCATCATCAGCGATATGGAGACCTGCTACAAATGCTTTCGCCGCGAGGTGGTCGAAGGCATGAAGATCAACGCGCGCGGCTTCGAGTTTGAGCCGGAATTCACCGCCAAGGTCTTGCGCCAAGGCATACGAATCGTGGAAGTGCCAATCTCCTACTACGGGCGCGAGTACGATGAGGGCAAGAAAATCAAATGGATTGACGCGCCGATCGCCGCCTGGACGCTATTGCGCTATCGCATTTTTGGCTGACTCATACCGAATTCAAGCCGATTCCCCGGTCAATGTATAGAACCCAAAACTAAGTAAATGAAAGTTAGTCATGCAAAAGTGAGTGAGCCACTAGCTCGCCCGTACGAAATGACTTTGCACAAGAACGCTGTAGGGCTTGTCCGGTAATGGGCCATGCTTTCTCGCTCGATTACACCCCATCCCCGGCCCTTCCCCAGCAAGCTAAGGAAGGGGGAGCACTCTTGCCGTGCGCTCGGAAGTACGGGCTTCTCGCTGTTGCAGCACCCGAATATCCCAATTCTGCCGTCGAGTCACCCTTCCCTAGTTCACTGGCGCGCGTAGACACTGCGCTACGGGAAGGGCCGGGGATGGGGTAAGACGAACGAAAACAGGCTTTCTGCAGTAGCGGACAAGCCTTGTAGGGGCGACACTTGTGTCGCCCTAAAGCTGCAACCTTAGAGGTCTATCTAATTTTCATGCCTTACTTGCGCTTTCCTACATCGGCCCGATTCGTTCAGGACCACGATAAAGCGTAAGCATGGCCGCGTCAAAGCTGCGCTGCAACAATTCGAGTTTCAGCCCCTGATGCGCCGCGCTATCCCATAAGTCTTCAAATTCGCCCGGGTCGGTCTCAAGATCGTATAGCTCGCCCAATTGGTGGTTGTGATAGACGATCAGCTTGTAGCGGCCATCATAGTGCATGGTGGCGACCGTAGCATCTGGCATATCCAGCGCGTCAATGAATTCGCAACGGACGAACTCGCGATGCTGTTCCGCTAAACGCTCTCCCAATAGCAGCGGCAGCAGCGACTTTCCCGTAATGTAAGACGGCGTTTCCAAACCGCAGACATCCAGCAAAGTCGGCGCGATATCAGTCAGCTCGACCAGGGCGTCGCTGCGCAAGCCGGCGGCAAATCTCCCGCGCCAAGACCAAATCAGCGGGACGTGAACCAGTCCCTCGTAGAAGCGGCAGCCTTTTTGAATGAGCCCGTGATCGCCCAAGCTTTCGCCGTGATCGCTGGTGAAGATGACAATCGTATTATCGCGCTGGCCGCTTGCATCAAGCGCCGCCAGCATCCTGCCGACTTGATCGTCAATGAGCTTGATCATCGCGTAATAAGCCGCGATTAGGGTTCGCGCGTCTCGGTCGCCGCCGGTCTCATTTTCAATGTAGCAAGACGTCGGCGGCTGCGGCAGGATCGGGCTCTTGATGTCGAGATTGTCAGGACGGCGCGCCGCCGATTGAAAGTCGATCGCCGCCAGTTTCGCTTGCTGCGCCAGGTCGCTATCGCGAAACAAGGGCGGCTTGACAGCGCGCGGATCGAATTGGTCGCGGTAAGCTTGCGGCGGATTAAATGGCGGATGCGGATCATAGATATTGACGCTGGCAAACCAGGGTCGATCGCGATTCGCTTCGATGAACTCGATAGTCTTCTCGGCGCACCAGGTCGTCTGATGCAGTTCGGCAGGGACGCCGGCCGCATCGCGCGTCAACTCGCTGAGGTCGGCGCCTTTCGCGCGCGCCCAATCCGCGTAGTCGTGCCCGCGCTCCCAATCGTCGCGCGGCGCATGACTGTATTGCCAATAGCTATAACCATCATCGGTCCGCGTCTCAATGCGGTTGTAGGCGCTGGTCAGATGCAGCTTGCCTATCAACCCGCAGGTATAACCGGCGTCCGCCAGGCGTTTGCTGATCAGCGGTGGAAAGTCGGGAAACTTTGGATTGCCGTTGCGGTTGACATGAATCGAGCTGGGATACATGCCGGTGAGAAAGCTGGCGCGGCTGGGCGTACAGATTGGCGCCTGGCAATAAGCGCGTTCAAAAGCGACGCCTTCGCGCGCCAACCGGTCGAGATTGGGCGTGGACACATGAGGATATCCCAGCGCGGCAATGGTGTCGTATCGCTGCTGATCCGTGCAAATCCAGAGAATGTTGGGCTTCCTTCTCCCCTTGCTCATTCCGCTCCCCTGCTTTCCGCGCCGGCTGGTTTAGATGTCACTATCTTGACGCGATTCTAATCCTAAGTCCAGACAATCGACGTTACAATCCGTACAGTTGTCGATACTGAGTGATTCGTTCCGCTAAAGGAGCGCTCAAAGGAAGCCTGCATGTTCCGATAGCTGCGACCGCGCGCGATCTCAGCCATGATGCCCGGAAGCGCAGCAAACGTCCGGCTTCAACAATGGAGGAGAAACGTTGACAACGATTCGTGAAATGAGCAGCTCAGATGTAGACGCCATGCTGCGAATTCGGCTTGACTGGCTCTCGAAGCAATTTGACGCCAAACAAACGACCGACTTGGAGCGAGCCTGGTTCGCGCGTTATCCGGGCAACAAGATGGCGCCTGCGCTTGTCGCGCTGGAAAACGATCATATCGTGGGATACCTGCTCGGCGCGCTGACGACGCACCCCACTGCAACCGGCGCCGCGGCCGAAATCGACGAAGTCTGCGTTGCCGCGTCGCATCGTCGTCGAGGCATCGGCAGCCGTTTGGTCGAAGAATCGCGCAAACGACTGCTCGCGACAGTCGACGATCTTACTGCAATCCGGGCGCGGGCAGGTCGCTTCGATAATCGAGCGCAGGCATTTCTGCGCGCCTTGGGGTTCGAGCACGATTTGCTTGAATTCACCGACTATCTCGAATAATCCCTTAGCCTTGAGACAATATGCCCCTCGCGCGCGGGAGGGGCATATTGTACCGGGTCGGCGCTATAAGCCGCATTCTGTCCGTCGCCGACGGGGGAATCATCTATCTGGGATCGGCGTTGCCGCCGATCTCTAGCGGCGCACCCGGCGCTTTCTACGGAGCGGGCCGCTCCCCTGCGCCTGTTTCACCTTGCTCCCGATGGGGTTTGCCCGGCCATCAACATCACTGCCGATGCCGGTGCGCTCTTACCGCACCCTTTCACCCTCGCGGCGAATCCGCCGCAATCTGCTCTCTGTTGCACTTGCCGTCAGGTTGCCCTGCCCGGCCGTTAACCGGCATCGTCGCCCTGTGGAGTGCGGACTTTCCTCGACAGGCGCCTGACCTGCCGCGATTCCCTCGGCCAACCCGGCAATCTTATTGTACCAAATAGCGGAGACGGCGTCCCGGCGCCCGGCGGCATGCGCGCTGCATCGCCGGATGACCATGCTTGCCAGCCCTTCCATATTGGCATAAGCTAACTGAGTATCGCGCATAAACGGCTATCCTGAATGAGCCACCCAAGCAATCGCGCCATGAATCGACCCAGCCGCCGATCGCGCTGGCGCAGCCCGATTTCACTGGACGAAGTTTCAGTATTGATCGTCGTCAGCGTTCTGCTGCTGATGCCCATGCTCACGGTTGAAATCGCGGCCTGGCCCGTCGACTTTCATACCATCTTGCCGATTACGCTTTTCGGCATCCCATTCGGCTGGCTATTGGCGCGCAGCCGCTTCGGCGAAGTCGCCGCGCTGATCGTCAGCTCGCTTTACGGCTTGTTCGCCGTCATACTCGTCGCCGCCTACAATCTGAATCTGCCCTTCCAGGACGCCGTCGTGGAGGTCGTGTCTCGAAGCCTCGAATGGGCTGTTGACGCTGTCACTGGCGGCGTCAACACAGACGAGCTGGTCCTGACCTTGCTCGTGGCGATCCTCTTCTGGTTCCTGGCTTATAACGCAAACTGGCACATTTTCCGCCTGGATCGGGTTTGGCGGGTCATCCTGCCTCCCGGGCTGATCCTGCTGGTCAATCTAATCTTCTTCACTGGCGGCGAAAGGCTTGACGTCTATCTGTTTGGTTTTTTGCTGATGGCATTGGTCCTGGTCGTCCGCTCGAACCTCGACCAGCGCGTTTGGGACTGGACCTTGCGCGGCGTTCGCGTGTCGACCACGGTAAGCCGGCAATTCGCGGCGATCGGCGTCTTTCTCTCGCTGGTGGCGCTTGCGTTCGCTTGGGGTGTGCCGAGCGGCGATATGCAGGACCGCCTGAATGCCTTTCAGCGCTTCCTGGCTTCCGATCCCGTTCAGCAGATGGCGGAAGTCTGGAACCGGCTATTCGCTCCTATCGAAGGCGAAGGGTCGGCCACGACCGATTACTACGGCGCTGATCTGCTCATTCTTGGCGGCGCGATCAGATTGGGCGATGATGTTGTGTTCACGGTTGACGCGCCGGCGCGGAATCAGCGCTACTACTGGCGGTCGCGCGTTTATGAGCGCTACATCAACGGCCAATGGTCGCCTTCGGCGGACCTGCGCATAACCGACCGCAGCGCGCCGGTTGAATTAGCGATGAATCGCGAGGTTATCGGAGGCGGCCGCCAAGCGCTGCGGCAGCGGTTCACCGTTGGCGCGCCCAGCGCGCGCATCTATTACGCGGCGCCGCAACCTCAGCGCATCGACGGCGCCGGGCGGATCGACCTGATTTACACTGACAAACCGACCAATACATCAATGAATGTCTCCGTCATACGCCCGCTCAAGCTGCTGCGGCGGGGCGATTCGTACACGGTCACCAGCCTGATCAGCATGGCGACGGCGAACGATTTGCGCCGCACGTCGGCTGATTATCCGGAATGGGTCAGCGGTCCAAACCTCTACGTCGGCGTTAGGAATCCGCGCGTAATGAATCTGGCGCTGCAAATTGTAAACGAAGCCGGGGCCGCCCATCCCTACGACCGCGCCAAGGCGATCGAAGGCTGGCTGCGCCAGCATATCGCTTACAACGAATCGATCAGCGGTCCCCCTCTTGGCATCGATACGGTTGAATGGGTGCTCTTCGACGCGCGCGAAGGTTATTGCACCTATTACGCCACCGCCATGATTGTCATGCTGCGTCACCTGGGTATCCCGGCGCGCATGGCCGCTGGCTTCTCTCAAGGGACCTACGACGCCGATTTGCAGCAGTTCATCGTGCGAGAGCGTGAAGCGCATACCTGGGTCGAAGTGTATTTTCCCGGTTACGGCTGGATCGAATTTGAACCCACATCGGCTGAAGCGCCGATTCAACGCGAGGGCGATGATCTGGCTGAAGAAGTCAACGATCCGCTGCGTCCGGATCCTACCGCCAGCCCATCGCCATCGCCGACGCCGACGCCAACAGCGACCTCAACGCCAACGCCCGATGCAACGCAGACCGCGCTGCCCAGCCTTGAGGCGCAAGAGCAAACCTTTGAGCAGCCCAGCCCCACGCCGACGCCGGCGCCGCCGTCCCCCACGCCGACGCCGGTTATATTGCCAACGGTGGAACCGCCCATTTCGCAGGAGGACCCGCCGCCATTGAGCTTGCTCCAACCCATTATTCTGCTGTTGCTGGTCGTGATGCTTGCATTGCTCGTCCTGGTGATCATTGCGCTGCTGCTTATTTGGTGGTGGGAATGGCGCGGCTTCGGCGGGCTAAGCCCGGTGTCGCGCGCTTATGCCCGGCTGGAGCGCTATATTGGCTTATTGGGCATCAATATTGGCAGCAGCAGAACGACGCTGGAGAAGCGCCGCGAATTGCAGCAGCGCATCCCGGCCGCGAGCGAGCCAATCGGCGCTATCAGCGATCTGTATACGCGGGAACGCTATGGCGCCTCCAGCCAGCTTCCCGCCGAAAACAAGGCATTCGCTGAAACCGCGGAGAAAGCCTGGTATCGCACGCGGGGCAATATCCTGCGCCGTTGGCTGCGCCGCAGGCTGCCGTTCAGGCGCGAGTAGCTAGCGCTTTTCGATGACAACAAAATGCGAAAGCGCCCAGGTATCCAAAACCGTGCCCTCCAAGCCATGCAAGACGTTTCGCAGAATAATGGCGGGCGCGCCAATGCGGGCGATGATGTTGTCGTATCCGCCATAAATCCGCGAATGATGCGCGATCGCGGCGCTGTCGAGATCCAGAAGGCCCCTTAGTTCAGCCGCAGTGTAGGCGCGCACATGGGGCGCCAGCCGGTCGCGCCAGCGCTTGGGCAGGTAATTGATCAGCGGTGAGTTGCCGAAGCGGTACTT
The DNA here is from genome assembly GCA_028875185.1 of Chloroflexota bacterium. GTDB lineage: Bacteria > Chloroflexota > Anaerolineae > Aggregatilineales > Phototrophicaceae > UBA6055. Next base: position 6,809 of record JAPPFH010000115.1, read on the forward strand.
TCCATGCCAGTAGTGCCCGTGCGTCTCGAAGGGATACCAGCGATTGGGGCAGAAGAGCAAGACGCGTCCGCCGCGCCGGGTAACGCGCAGCATTTCTTCAATCGAACGACGGTCATCGCGCGCATGCTCGATGACTTCGTGCGAAAGCACGACATCGAAACTTGCGTCAGCGAAGGGGATGTCTTCTCCAGCGGCGACCAAAGCGCCCGGCGCCGCTTGCCGAGCGGCGCGCGCGCGACTGATTTCAATATCGAAAGCCTGCACGCGCTCGCTGTATCGCTGGCGAATCTGGCTGGCATAAATGCCGACGCCGCAGCCGGCGACAAGCACGCGCGCGTCGGTCAATGGCGCCCACTTCGCCATCAGCGACAATCGACGTTCCTGGCCCGCGCGCCATACATAACTGGGCTCGCCCCGCAGCGCGGCAAATTCAGATTGATTCACTCTGCCTCATTCGCGCCGTCCCGCCCCTCGCAGGCGTTGTCGCTTGTCGTCAACGAGCCAGTCTCTATTCTACAGCAGACTGGCGAAGTCATCTTTTGCTCCACACAGCGAAAGCCTACCCACCCTTTTACAGGCTACTGAAAGCCGATACACTTTCCCCCGTTTGCAGAACAATTAGAAACTTGTATTGAGGAAGCAAATGCCTAACCCAACACAATTGGCGCAAGCGATTGCCACATCGCCGACGATCGCGATGAATGACAAGGCGAAGCAGTTGGCGGCCGAAGGTCATTCGGTCATTGGTCTCGCCGGCGGCGAACCAGATTTTGATACGCCGGCGCATATCGTCGAAGCGGCCGTCAAGGCGATAGAGAGCGGCGAAACGCGCTACGCCGCGCCATCCAAGGGCATCCGACCGCTGCTGGAAGCCATCGCGGCCAAGATGGAGAGCGATAACAAGGTTCGCCTTGATCCCATGAGCGACATCATCGTGACACCCGGCGGAAAGCTGGCGCTATTCCTGGCTTTGAAAGCGATGCTCGATCCCGGCGATGAAGTTTTGATTCCAGCGCCCTATTGGGTCAGCTATCCGTCAATCACAACGATGGTCGGCGGCGTTCCGATTACGGTCGAAACCAGCAGCGACGACAATTATCGCCTGCGAATTGAGCATCTGCGCGAACACATAAGTCCGCGCAGCAAGGCGCTAATCATCAATTCGCCCAGCAACCCGACCGGTCACATGCTCTCATCGGCGGAGATTGAGGCGGTCGCCACGCTGGCGCTGGAAGAAGACTTGTATATCATTTCTGACGAGATATACGAGAAGCTCAACTTTGACGGCCGTCCCGCCATATCGCTGGCGTCTATCCCCGATATTGCCGACCGCGTCATCGTTATCAACGGCATGTCAAAAGCCTACGCCATGACCGGCTGGCGCCTGGGCTGGCTGGCGGGTCCAACGGAATTGATCGGCGTGGCCGGCAAATTCAATTCGCAGACAGCCACCTCAGCGGCAACATTCACCCAGATCGCGGCCGTCGCGGCATTGAATGGACCGCAGGATTGCGTCGAGATGATGCGGCAATCTTATCAAGCGCGGCGCGACTTCATCGTCGACGCCTTCAATAGCATACCGAATATGTCGCATCCGGATATTGAAGGCGCCTTTTACGCCTTCCCCAAGGTCGATGAGACCAGCAAAACGAGCGAGGAAGTGGCAAACATCATCCTTGATGAAGCCGTTGTCGTCGGCGTGCCCGGCAGCGCCTTCGGCATCACCAAAGACGCGCACATCCGCTTCTCCTTCGCCGAAGACATGAACAAGCTGAGGGAAGCCGTGGATCGCATCAGCGCAATGGCGCATAAGCTGGCTTAGCAGGGGCGAGGCGGTGACTCGCCCATTGCAGATACACACGCGCAGTTAACTCCCATTCCCTCCTTGTGGGCTGCGCGTAGACACTGCGCTACGGCAAGGGGGTGCGCCGCGTAGACACTGGCGGTCGGGGATGGGGGGCAGAATCACGCGCCCAAAATCAAGCAGCGGACAAGCCTTACAGTTTCTTCTCTTCCTCGCTGCCGCCTCCCTCTGCCTTTTGACCGCCTGCAACCTGCCGCTGCATTTACCGCCAATCGTTACGTCATCGCCTGGTCCCACGGCTTTGCCTGAGCCAGCCTGGAAGAATATCGCCGATGGCTTGCAGTGGCGGCAACTGTTTCCGAATGGCGATGAGCTGGCGCAGCTCATCGTGGTTCGAATTGACCCAAGTCTGTATGAGTTCCGCGTTGTCTACCGCGCGGGCCAGCCAGAAAGTCTGGCTCGCTGGCGGACGCTGGAATCCGAAGCCAGCCTCATCATCAACGCAAACTTTTTCGATGAGAATCACATGGCGCTCGGCTTGGTCGTCAGCGATGGAAGCGCCAGCGGAAGCAGTTATCGGGACCGCGGCGGAACATTTCTTGTTCACAATGGCGCGCCTGAGATCATCACATATCGTTCGCAAAGGCGGTTGAATATCCAGGACATCGAGCAGGCGGTACAAGGATTTCCTTTGCTGGTGGAAGACGGGGAACAAGCCTACGTCGCGGACGGCAGCAGCGAAAGAACACGCCGGACGATGATCGGCATCGACAAGCGCGGCCAGGTCCTGATCATAGTTGCGCCATATCTGGGCTTGTCGCTGTCGGATTTAAGCGCCTACTTGCCAGAGACGGATCTTGACATTGACGTCGCTTTCAACCTGGATGGCGGCGGTTCCACCATGATCGCGCTCTCGGGCGCCGATTATTTTCAGCCGTCGCTGGATGCGGTTCCGACCATACTCGCAGTTTATCGGCGCGCAAGCGGCTGATAGTGGCGACTTGGTCTATACCGCGCGCGCAATCTCGGCTAATCTCCCGCAGTCTAGTGGGATGAAGGAAAGCTGATGGCTCGGCTGGCACAGGTGGCTACGGCACGACAGGCGCAATTGCAAGATGGCCGGCGATTGGGCTTCGCCCAATTCGGCGATGCGGAAGGCGCGCCCGTCATCATCTTCCACGATCTCTGGGGCAATCGAAATATCCGACATCCGGATGACTCGATTCTCGCGCGCCTGGGCATCCGCTTGATCGGCGTGGATCGCCCCGGTTATGGCATGTCAACGCGCAAAAGGGACCGCAGCATAATGGATGTTGTTGACGATGTGATGCTGCTGAGCAAGGCGCTGCAGCTCGACAGCTTCGCCGTGCTCGGGTATTCCGCTGGCGGACCTTACGCTCTGGCCTGCGCCTATCGCTTCCCGCAGATCGTAAGGCGCTGCGCCGTGGTGGCGCCCTTGCCGCCTATGGATCACGAGCTAGGCTTCCGCGCGCTGCATCAACTATACGGGCGCTTGTTTCAGTTGGCCCGTGGCAACGAATCCTTCTTCAGGCTGCTGATGCGCGGCTTCTTCTTTTTCGATGGCCAGCGGAGCGCCGACCAATACATCCGCGAGCTGGGCGCTTTGCTGTCTCCCGCCGATCAAGCGGTGTTAAGCAATATCAATTTGTTTAACGCGCGGCGCGACTCCTGGGAGGAGCTTCGAAGCGGCGGCAGCGAAAACCTGGTCGATGAAATGGTCACGCTGACCAGCGCGTGGGGATTCCGATTGCAGTCGGTTCAGATACCGGTCGATATCTGGTGGGGAGAAGCGGACGTGTTCTGCGCGCCAGGCGTAGGCGAGCGCATGGCGGGGATGATTCCAAACGCGCAATTTCGCCTTGAGCCGCAAGCCGGTCATTTCTTGCTCTACTCGCATTGGCAAACCATCTTGCAGCAGCTGATCGCCAGTTAGCCCGCGTCGATCAAACGGGGCTTGCCATGCCATTGACGCGATCGTTCTCAATGGTGTGCAGCGCCAAAGTATGCAGCTCGCCGACCGCTCGTTCCAGATCGTCTTCGGCGACAATGAACGAGATGCTGCATTCGGACGAACCCTGCGCGATCGCCAAGACATTGATTCTATGCTCGCCCAGCAGCGAAAATACGCGCCCGGCGACCCCTGGCGTCCCACGCATGCCGGCGCCGACAACCGTGATGATGACAATATCGCTTAGCACGTCGACGCTGTCGATATCATTATGCAGTATCTCGCGCTGAAGCTCCGATTCGACCGCCTCTTTTACGCTTTGCGCCAGCGGATCAACCACGGTGAAGCAGAAGCTCTGCTCCGACGACGCCTGCGAAATCATCAGGATGCTAGCGCCCGCGTTTGCTGTCGCCAGAAAGGTGCGCCCAGCGATGCCGGGCACGCCGAGCATGCCGGGACCGCTGACGGTCAGCATGGATACATCGCGGATGCCAGTAACCGCTTTAATCACCGTTTCGCTTGTTTGGGAGCGCGAACCAACGAGCGTTCCTTGGTGGGCTGGATTAAATGTATTGCGGACTCGCAGAGGGATATCGCGCGTGATGATGGGCTGCACGGTTTTGGGATGCAGCACCTTCGCGCCATAGAAGGCAAGCTCGCCAATCTCTTGGTAAGACACATAGGGGAGCACGCGCGCTCGCGAATCCAACCGGGGATCGGCCGTCATCACGCCATCAACATCAGTCCAAATGATCAACTCGTCGCTTCGCGTACAGGCGGCGAATATGGCTGCGCTAAAATCGCTGCCGCCACGCCCTAGCGTGGTCAGCGTGCCATCGGGCGTGGCGCCGATGAAACCGGTGATGACAGGCGTTACACCTTCCGCCAGTTCCGGCAGCAGACCGTCAACAATGCGCGATTCGGTTTCATCCCAGAGCGGTTCGGCATTTTGAAAGCGGTTGTCGGTAACAATGAAATCATTGGAGTCGACCTGTTTGACTGGAATCGCATTGACAGTTAAGGCTGCGGCGATGACGCGGCTGCTCAATCGTTCGCCAAATGAAACGAGCGCATCGGTGATCCGCGGGGTGGCTTCACCGAGGATGCTCACCGCTTCACACAATTCGGAATGCCCGCGCAAGAGCTCGTCCACTTGGGCGCGAATGGCCGCGCGATCGGAAGGCGTCGCGATCAATGCGTCAATGACGGCATGATGTTTTTCGGCGATGGTCAAATTGATAGCCGCGTAGCTATCCTTGCGGCCCGACGCGGCCGCCGATGCCGATTCGAGCAGCATATCAGTGACGCCTGCCATCGCCGAAACCACAACAACCAACTCATGTCCTTGTTTCAAATGATCGCCAATGATCGCGACCACTCGCGCGATTGCTTCGGGTGAGCCCACAGATGTGCCGCCGAATTTCATCGTGTGTCTAGCCATCGATATCACCTCGCATGCCTGAAATAAAAAAGGCGCGTGGAGGTTTCCACGCGCCCGTTTGTTGCTTTTCCCTGCCCTGCTACAACAAAAGGAAACCTCCACGTTGCGCGCCTATGCGCATCGTAGTCGTCATGGTCATAGTGATGGTGGTTTTGGCGGAGATTTCGCTGATCATTATCATGACGCTCGCCTGCTGATTCGCCGATACCTTATCGCCTTCAGCGCAGACTGTCAAGCCCGATCAAGGGCGGGGAGTGGTGAATGTATTGATATATCCCTCGTTTCCCCCACCCTAAATCCCTCCCCCAAAATGAGGGAGGG
>JAPPFH010000127.1 GCA_028875185.1 Chloroflexota bacterium
TATTGATGTTCAGACCTTTCAACAATCAAGTCATTTCACATAAAGCGTATCAATAGAATCTGTTACTCCGAAAACTGAGACCGTCCGTTGGGATATGTAAATCCGAGCGCGCCCTTGCTTGATTTTGCCGCCGTTGTATGCTAATCTCCCTGTTATCTGATTTGTTCCAAAAAGCACAAATGCTTGGAGCCCGATGTCGACCGTCCTGGAATTTGGTCCCGTCACCGCGCTGTTGGTCATCTCCGTCGTCTTGGCTTTGATCATCGCCAACATTTCGCGGGTGATGGGCCCGCACCGGCCGACCTATCGCAAATCAGTGCCTTATGAAAGCGGCATGAAGCCGATTGGCCCGGCCACGCGCCGTTTGCCGGTAAAGTTTTATTTGGTCGCTGTTCTCTTCATCATTTTTGATATCGAAGTGATATTCTTCTTGCCCTGGGCGGTATCCATGCGCGATCTCGGCGTATACGGGCTGGCGGTGATGGCGGTGTTCACCATCATTCTGATCGTCGGTTTCGTCTACGAATGGAAGAAAGGTGGTTTGGAATGGGAGTAAGCTCAAAGCTGGGTAATCTGGGCATCGTCACCACCACCGTCGAGCAAGCGGTCAATCATGCGCGCACCGGCGCCATGTGGCCCCTGCTATTTGGGCTGGCTTGCTGCGCGATTGAGTACATGAGTTCGCAGGCGTCCAGTTACGATTTGTCTCGCTTTGGCATGGAATTGAATCGCGCGACGCCGCGCCAGGCGGACTTGCTAATCGTGTCGGGTCGGTTGACGCGGAAGATGGCGCCAGTCATTCGGCAGCTTTACGATCAGATGGCCGAACCGAAATGGGTGATTTCAATGGGCGATTGCGCCTCTTGCGGCGGCGTCTACAACAACTATGCAATTGTGCAGGGCGTCGATGAAATCATCCCGGTGGATGTCTATATCGCCGGTTGCCCGCCCCGCCCGGAGCAGTTGCTGCATGGCATCCTGACCTTGCACGAAAAGGTCAAGAGCGAGCGCATCGCCGATTGGGCGTGATTCGAGACTGGCAAGCATGTTGCGAAAGCAGGTTGACTAGCGAATGGAAATCCCCGCGGCACGAGACCCGGTTAGCGCGGTTCGAGAAGTCTTCGGCGGCGCGCTGCTGCATGTGAAAGAATTCCGCGGCGATACGACGATCGTCGTCCAAGCCAAGCGCGCGGCGGAAGTGCTGGACTTTCTTCGAGTCAGTTCTGGTTTAGTCTATAACATGCTGTCCGATGTCAGCGCCGTTGACTACTACCCAAATGATTACGGTGATTCCTTTGACGGCGATGAAACTGATTATCGACCGGAACGATTTGCCGTTTCTTATCATATCCTGTCGATGCTTTACAATCGGCGGCTGCGGGTGAAAGCCTTTGCGGCGGATGATGATCCGCGCTTGCCGACGGCAACGGTGGTGTGGCCCGCGGCCAATTGGCTCGAGCGGGAGATTGCAGATATGATGGGCATCGTCTTTGAAGGGCATTCGGATCAGCGGCGCTTGCTGATGCCGGACGACTGGTATGGTCATCCGCATCGACGCGATTATCCGTTGGGTAAAGAGACGGTGGCTTTTTCCTTCAATGTCGATGAGATTCACGAACACAAACCCTTTGCGAGGGATTGAAGACCGAGGGCGCTATGGCAGTTGCAGAGCATCCGCAATCGATTGAAGAGCAGCGCCGCTGGGAAGGCGACCTCGACCAGTTGCGCGGCTTGGTCTCCGAGCGGGCGATCACCGGCGAAACCATGCTGCTCAATATGGGTCCGCATCATCCCAGCACGCACGGCGTATTGCGGCTTCTGCTTGAATTGGATGGCGAGCAAATCGTCAGTTGCTTGCCCGATATTGGCTTCCTGCATACTGGCATCGAAAAATCCATAGAGGACAAGAGCTACGAGAAGGCGCTGCCGCTGACGGACCGCATGGATTATCTCTCGCCGATGTCCAACAATATGGCCTACGCCGCGGCGGTGGAGAAGCTGCTGGATTTGGATGTGCCGGAACGCGGGCAGATCATCCGCGTCGTTTGCCTCGAATTGGCGCGCTGCGCCAGCCACCTGGTTTGGCTGGGCACGCACGCGATTGACATGGGCGCGATGAGCGTCTTGTTGTACGCTTTCCGCGAGCGCGAGCGGATTCTCGGCATGTTCGAGATGCTCTCGGGCCAACGCATGATGAGCAGTTACATTCGGCCCGGCGGTGTCTGGCGCGATGTGCCAGATGATTTTCTGCCGACCATCAAGCAATTCCTCAATGACTTCCCTTACAAGGTTGATGATTACGAAGCCTTGCTCACTAAGAATCCGATTTGGAAGGATCGGGCGCAGGGCGTCGGCGTCATTGAGCCCGATGTCGCCCTCGCCTACGGCATGACCGGACCGGCTTTGCGCGGCAGTGGCGTCAATTGGGATTTGCGCAAGGCGCAGCCCTATAGCGGTTACGAGACTTATGACTTCAACGTGCCCCTGGGCGAGCATGGTGATGTCTACGACCGCTATCTGATACGCATCCAGGAATTCCGCGAGAGCATGAAGATTTTGAACCAAGCGGTGGCGCGGCTGGAGACGGTGAGCGGTCCATTCCGGTCGCGGAACAACAAGTATTGCCCGCCGCTGCGCAGTGAGCTGGGGCAGAGCATGGAAGCGGTCATCCATCACTTTAAGCTCTGGACCTACGGCTATGACGCGCCGGATGATGAAGTCTACAATGCGATCGAAAGCCCGCGCGGCGAGATCGGCTGTTACATTCATGGGACGGGCGCCAACAAACCGCGGCGCGTGCATTTCAAGACGCCGTCCTTTATCCATATCAGCGCGCTGCCGGTTGTTTCAAAGGGTTATCTCTTGGCGGACATGGTGGCGATCATCGGGAGCGTCGACATCGTGCTCGGCGATTGCGACCGCTAAGGAATAGGCAAGCCGAAGCACTTTTGCTCAAATTGCGAATATACGATGCGCATAAGGAGAAACGGCATGAAGAGCATGATTCTTCTTTTTCTGTTGACAACGATGCTAGTGCTTCCAGTTCTTGGACACGACGGTGAAGCAGTCATAAACGAAGATCCATACACCGTTGTAGATTGCGGCGCGGTGTTGGGCAAAATCACAGTTGGCAACAATGATCCGGCTCCACTTTACTCCACACTGCTTCATGCCATTTTGGGAGCAAATATGGAAGCTTGGGATAGTCAATGGCGAACTATGGCTCTCCTTTATGCGGCTGCCACAGTTGAGTGCGAAAACAAAGAGACTGTGGGTGATGAACCACAGCAAGCGGATGAGGATGAAGCAAAGGTCTTGGAAGAAGAAGATGCCGTCCTTGAATTCAGCAGTAAAGAACATGGCCAAGAGCCTTTGCTGGGACCGATGACGCTGCCTGCAGGCATATACATTGTGACCTTGAACGCAATAGGTTTGGCAAGCGCAGAGTTTGAGGCGATCTCGGAATGCGACGGCGATATGGAGTATGGAATGTACATCTACGATAATGAAGGCAAAGTCCAGGAACGCCTTGATATCGAGACGGATTGTCGTTTTACGATTGTAGTTGACGCGGACGATGATTGGACGTTGTCGATACAACTGCTTTGAGCTGATCTTTTGCTAACCTGTGCGATCTGCATGAAGGAAAGCAGTACATGGCGATCATCGGCAATCCAAAATACGAAGAGCGCATCAAAAGCCATTTGGCGAAGTACGAAACCAAACGCTCGGCGGTGATGCCGCTGCTTTACATCGCGCAGGAAGAATACGGCTGGGTCAATCCAGACGGCATCAGCGAAGTCGCCGAGATTCTCAATCTCGATCCGACGCAGGTCAAGTCGATCGCCGGCTTTTACACCATGTATTCGGAGAAGCCCAAAGGCAAATACTGGCTGCAGGTTTGCACCGACTTGCCCTGCGCGCTGCAAGGCGCTGATGACTTTCACGCTTGGCTGAAGGACGAACTTGGCGTGGAAGAAGGCGGCACAACCAAAGACGAGATGTTCACCGTCGAGCACGTCATGTGTCTGGCCGCTTGCGACAAGGCGCCCATGCTGCAATGCAATTTTCGTTATGTCGAGAATCTTGATCAGGACAAGATGCGCGGCTTGCTGGCGAAGTGGCGGGCGGAAGCGGCGAACGGGCGCGGCTAAGCCAGCCTGAAAAAGGAATCCAGAGCGAATATGCACATTCTCTTGCGCGGACGCGATATCGACAACATCAAGCAACTTGATGTCTATGAGCGGCATGGCGGCTTCGCGGGCATGAAGAAGGCGCTGGCTATGACGCCGGCCGAGGTCATCAATGTGGTGAAAGCGTCAGGCTTGCGCGGCCGCGGCGGCGCTGGCTTCCCCACCGGCGTCAAGTGGAGCTTTATCCCGCAGCATGAGCCGGTCAAATTCGTCACGGTTAATGCCGACGAAAGCGAGACCGGCACCTTCAAAGATCGCGAGATCATGGAGGAGAATCCTTATCAACTGATTGAAGGCTCGCTGATCTGCGCCTACGCCATACAAGCGAAAGCGGTTTACATCTACCTGCGCGGCGAATTCTGGGACATCGGCGATCAGTTGGACGAATGCATCGAGGCTTTGCGCGCGAAAGGATACATTGGCGCGAACATCATGGGCTCTGGCTACGACTGTGAGGTCTACACCCACCTCGGCGCCGGCGCTTATATCTGCGGCGAAGAGAGCGCGCTGCTCAACAGTCTCGAAGGCTATTTGGGGCAGCCGCGCGTGCGTCCGCCATTCCCGGCGCAAAAGGGCGGGGGGCTATATAAGGAAGCGACCGTAGTCAACAATGTCGAGACGCTGGCGAACGTGCCCTACATCCTAAACGACGGCGCGGATGCGTTTAAGGCGATCGGCACCGAACAAAGCGCGGGCAACAAAATCTATTGCGTTAGCGGTCATGTCAAGCGACCCGGCAATTATGAGCTGCCGATGGGCACGACTTTTCGCGAGTTGCTTTACGAACATGCCGGCGGGCCGCTGCATGAAGAACGAAAATTTAAGGCGATGCTGCCGTCTGGCGGTTCAGGACCTATCGTGCCTTTGACCGATGAGGTGCTGGATACACCGATGAGCTACGAAGACTGCGCCAACATTGGCACGATTATCGGCTCAGCCTCCATCATTGTCATGGATGAGACGGTGGATATGACCTGGGTCGCCTCCAAGGTCACCAAGTTTTTCAAGCACGAAAGTTGTGGCAAGTGCACGCCCTGCCGCGAAGGCACCTACTGGTTGGACAAGGTTATCGACCGCATTCTGGACGGGCGCGGCTCGCCCGATGATGTCACGCGCATTGCCGATGTGGCCGAGAATATGGCCGGCACGACTTTATGCGCCTTGGGGGATTTCGCCGCCAACCCCATCATTCACACGATCCGTCATTTCCCCGACGACTTCGCGCAGCATGTCAGCGCGCAGGGGGCGGACGGGTAAAGATTGATATGAGACTGAAAGACATCAGCGGGAACTTGCGCAAGCTGGTCGGCAGCGTCATGCAATCGCCCTTGGAGCGCGAGCGCGGTCTTTACCAGCGCTGCCGGAAATTGAGCAAACAGATTGAAGAGACGCCGGACAACATAACACTTTATGTTCTGCATGGCGAACTGAATTTGGAACGTGGAAAACACGAGCGCGCCAGGACTGACTTTGAGACCGCCATCGAATTGGCGGAGCGCGCGGATGAGTCAAGGGGCTGGCTGGTTATGGAGCAAATCATGCGCGATCGCGCGCTCCATGGTTTAAGGCGGATGGAGCGCCAGTTGTAATCGCCGCCTGGATTGCGGAATCTGCTGAGGGTGGAGGAGTGAATGTCCGACACGGTAATAATAAACGTTGACGGAAATGACTATGAGGTGGCTGCTGGCTCGAATCTAGTTGACGCCGCCAAATGGCACGCGGGCAACGACATCCCGGTATTCTGCTATCATCCCAAGATGGAACCGGTGGGCATGTGCCGGATGTGCCTGGTCGAATTGGGTACGCCCGCCCGCGACCGCGCTACCGGCGAAGCGATGCTTAACGATGATGGTTCGCCACAGATCCGCTATTTCCCCAAGTTGCAGACCGCTTGCACCACCACCGTCAGCGACGGCATGCACATCAAGACAAACACGCAAGAAGTAATTGACGCGCGCAACGATGTGCTCGAATTCCTGCTTTCGAGCCATCCGCTGGATTGCCCGATTTGCGACAAAGGCGGCGAATGCCCGCTGCAGAATCTAACGATGCGCCACGGTCCGCAATCATCACGCATGTATTTTGAAGACAAACAATTGTTGGAAAAGCATTATCCGCTCGGCGATCTAATTTTCCTCGACCGCGAGCGCTGCATTCAATGCGCGCGCTGCGTCCGCTTTCAAGATGAAGTGGTCGGCGATGATGTGCTGGCTTTCCACGAGCGCGGTCGCCGGTTGCAAATCATCACCAATTCCGACCCCGGCTTCGATACCTACTTCAGCGGCAACACGACAGATATTTGCCCGGTCGGCGCCTTGACCACGACCGACTTCCGCTTCGGCGCGCGCCCTTGGGAATTGAACGAAGTGCCGAGCATTTCCCCTTGGGACGCAACAGGCGAGAATATCAGCCTCAGCATGCGGCTCGACCGCGACTTTGGCGGCAAGGCGCTGATTAAACGGGTCATGCCGCGTCAAAATGAACGCGTCAACGAAATCTGGATCAGCGACAAGACGCGCTTCGGCCATCACTTCACGCGCAGTGAGGATCGCTTGACTCAACCGATGATGAGATCCGGCGGCGTCTTGCGCGAGTCCAACTGGTCGGCAGTGATGGCGGCTATGGCCGGCTTGCTTAAAGATGCTGACGGCGATATAGCGGCGATCGCCGGCAGCAGTATGACCAACGAAGACTTATGGGAATTGCGGCAGTTGGTTGAGGGATTGGGCGGCTCGCGGCTTGGCGCCTGGATACCCTCTCATGGCGGCGCCGAGATCGTCGCCGAAGTCGGCGTCGGCTTTGGAACGAATCTGGGGCAGCTTGGTCGCGGCGATGCGATTCTGGTGATCGCCTCGGACTTGGAAGAAGAAGCGCCGATTTGGCGGCTGCGGTTGAAACAAGCGCAAGACCGCGGCGCTTATCTCGTCGTCGCTAACGCGCGTCACACGCGGCTGGAAGACTTCGCCATACAGGGCGCGCGCAATGACAAGGTGGTCGAAGGCGATGCCATCCGCTACGGCGCCGGCGAGGCGGTCTTGATCATGCGGAATCTCAGCGCCGATCAGCCGGAAATCGCGGAGCGCTTGAGCGAGGCGGAGAACCTCGTGATCGTAGCCGGCGCCGAAGGCTTGACGCTCTCCGGCGGTAAAGCGCTTGCCCAGGCGGCCGCCAACTTTCTCATCGAAACGGGGCATATCGGCCGGCGCAACAACGGCTTGCTCATACCCTTGCCCGGGGCAAATGGCATGGGCTTGCATTACTTGGGTTTCACGCCAGATACGACGCTGGACATCATGACGAATCCGCCCCAAGTATTGATCGTTGCGCAGGCGGAACTGCTAGACGACGATCCGGCGGCGCGAGCTTGGCTCAGCGGCGTTGAGACGATCGTCTACGCCAATTTCTTCGACGACGGCATATCGGCGCTTGCCAACTATATCCTGCCCATCCAGACATTCGCCGAACGCGATGGCAGCTTCGTCAATGGCGAGCGGCGCGTGCAGCGCTTTTATACCGCGCAGGGTCCAATTGGCCAGTCGCTGCCCGCTTGGAAGCTCTTCGGCGGCGCCAGACAGGCGCTCGGCGCGGGCGCGCTGCAGCCATCGGCGGCCGCGGTCATGAGGGATTTGAGCGCGGATATCAGCGAATTTGAAGGCATCAGTTACAAAGCGCTGGCGCAGGTCAAGCGCGAATTTCCCGATGTCGGCGGGCGCGATCAATACTACGGCGGCACCGCTTACACCAACACCGGCGGGCTCGGGATCCAGATTCCTTGCGTGTCTGATACGCGCAAAGGACGGCGGACGCGCCAATTGGAGCGATTCGACCAGCCGGGCGCCGGCGAGGACGAAGTGCTGATCATGCCGGTTACCCGGCTTTATAACCGCCAGCGCAACTTCCGTCCCAGCTTAATGCTCGAGCCGCGCGTCTTGACACCCTACGCGATCGTCAACTCAGACGACGCCGCGGCGCTGGGAATAAGCGATGGCGACATCGTGGAGATCCGCGCGGGCGAATCGAACGTTCGCGTTCAGGCGGCGCTCAGTGACGAAATCGCGGCGGGCGCCGTTGCGCTGCCAAGACATCTTACGGAAGAAGCGATTCCATTGACCATCACCGCTGGCAGCGTCAGCAAAGTGGCGGAAGCGGTCGCGGCCGCTACCTGATGACAGAGGAAATAAGGCATGAGCCGTAATTTGAAGATTGCGATTGGGGTCATCGTCGTTGGCGGGCTTGTCGTCACTGTCCTGGTCCTTGCGCTAATCATCGCCAATCTGGGCGCCATCGCGACCTGGATTGGTTTCGATGAAGCCCTCAACTTGGATGGGCGTCAAGGCGCCTTAGGCATGATCCTCAACCCGGAAGCGCGTGTGCAAAATGTCATCCAATGCAAGGATGACGCTGGCTGCGCGGCGCTCTGGCCCATCATATTTGCCGCTGGGTTCGCTTTCGTCATCGTCACTGGATTCGCCTATGCCACGCTGCTTGAACGGCGCCTGCTGGCTTTCTTGCAGCATCGCGTTGGACCCAACCGCGTCGGTCCGCAAGGCTTTTTGCAGCCGGCGGCTGATGGCGTCAAGCTGGTATTCAAGGAAGATCTGATCCCGGCCGGCGCTGATAAATGGGTCTTCCGTTTGGCGCCGATGATCAAAGTGATACCGATCTTGATGATCGCCGCGGTCATCCCGATGGGGCCCGATCTAGTCTTGCCCTGGTTCGCGCCGTCCTTGGGTGATGTATGGTTCCAGGTGCCGCAAGGTCTGATTGATTCAAACGTTGGCATTCTCTGGGTGATCGCCATCACCAGCATCGCCACTTATGGCGTCGTGCTGGCGGGCTGGTCCAGCGATAACAAATACGCCATGCTGGGCGCCTTGCGCGCATCGGCGCAGATGATTAGCTATGAGCTCAGTTTCGCGCTGACGCTGGCTATCCCGGTTATGATCGTCGGCAGCATGTCGCTCGGCGATATCATGGATGCGCAGCGGAATATCTGGGATTGGTTCGTCTTTCAGAATCCCTTGGCCGCTGCCGTTCTGATTCTGGCGCTGCTGGCGGAGACCAACCGCGCGCCCTTTGACCTGACTGAAGCCGAGCAGGAATTGACGCAAGGATATATGACCGAATACAGCGGCATGAAATTCGCCCTGTTCATGATGGCTGAATATCTGGGGATGATTGCGGTCAGCCTGGTGGCGATTGCCGTATTCTTCGGCGGTTATCACCTCTGGCCGATGGACGGTCTGCCGATACTGGCGCCGGTCATATTCATACTCAAAGTATTTCTGATGCTCTGTTTCATGATTTGGATCCGAGCGACCCTGCCGCGCATCCGCTATGACCGGCTGATGCAATTTGGTTGGAAGGTGATGATCCCGCTGGCGCTGTTGGCGGTGGCTTGGACGGCGGTGTCCATCGTTGTCGGCGATGCGTTGGGCGGCGCCGCTTATCCCTTCATTTCCGGTATCGTGTTTGTCGTCGTTCTAGTGATCGGCGGTCTGGCGTTGCGGCGGATGAGCCGCGAGCGCGAAAGCGAAGAAGCGATTCCAATGGAGGACGACCCGGCGTATACCGGCGAACGGCGCGGCTTGGGCTGGGCGCTAGCGCATTTGGTTGGCATGTTAATCGCGATCCCGCTGGTGCATATTCGCTTTCAGCTAAAGGCGCTTGAAGGCATGGCAAGCTTCGGGCGGACGCCGCAAGAAGATCGCGTATTGGAAAGCGGCGAGACCGCCATCAAGACCGCCGCCGGCGATTAAGCGACGCGGCGCAAGATTCAACCTCAGGACTTAGATACGCGTAGGGGCAGAAACATGAACGTCATCAAAGGATTCCAAACGACCTTGAAGCATCTGATGGACGATGCGGTAACCGTGCAGTATCCGGAACAGCTGCAGAAATTCCACGATCGCTACAAGGGACGGCATCACCTGCGTCGCTACGAAAATGGCTTGGAAAAATGCATCGGCTGTTCGCTCTGCGCCGCTGCCTGTCCCGCGGACGCGATCTGGGTAGAAGCAGCCGAGAACACCGACGAAGAGCGCTACAGCCCCGGCGAGCGTTACGCCAAGACCTACGAAATCAATATGCTGCGCTGCATCTTCTGCGGTTATTGCGAAGACGCCTGCCCAACAGAAGCGATTCAACTAGGGCATGAACACCAGATGTCCTTCACCGATCGCCGCGACGCCATTTATACGAAGGACATGCTGATCGACGCGCCGGAAGATGAAGCTGAAGGCACCCCGCAAGAAGTCGAAGCAGGCGCTTACGATCGCTCGATACCTGATATGGAAGATCCGACCTAGCGCCGTCTATTGCGCCGGTAATGCAAATTGAAGCGAAACAGGCATTGTGCTAAAATGCACAAAGTCGGTCTCAGTGGGATTTTGCTTGTATGGAATGGTTGTTCCTCACCGTTAGTTTTGTAGCCGTTTTGGCGGCCGCCATGATGCTGACGCGGCAAAACGCAGTGCATAGCGCGCTCTTTTTGATCGTGAATTTCGGCTGTGTCGCTTTCCTCTACTTGATGCTCGACGCGCCCTTCCTGGCGATGGTGCAAGTGACGGTTTATACCGGCGCGATCATGGTGCTCTTTCTATTTGTCATCATGCTTCTCGGCGCCGAGGCGACCACCGATACCTCGGGGCGTATGCGCTGGCTGGGGCTGGCTGGCTCCGTCGTTGCCATCGTACTGCTCTTGATCTTCGCCTTCCCAATCGCATCAAATCTGCTCTCATCCGAAGCTCCGGATAGGCTTGAAGCGCGCGCGCAACTGCGGGTCATCAACGCGATACCGGGTGATGAAACCAAGATTTTCACCGCGATGGTGCTGGGCAGCGCCATGCCGCTTGATGGCAAAGTCCTGGCGACTGTCGCGCTTGACGCGCGAGACGAGTCGGTGGGGGACAGCAGAATTGACGATGTCGTCTATGGCGATTCGCGAGAATCCGTCCGCGGATACAAGGAAGTCGAAGCGGGAGAGTATACGGTCATTGTTGGCGTCGGCGATGGCAATTACGTACCCGGTCCTGTCTTCACCAAAGATCTGGCGTTCCCGCCGGATTCCGCCTTCTCGCTCGTTGTCTTCGAAAATGAAGCAGGCTTGATTGATGTGACGGTGCTGAACGATGATGTCGGCGCGCCCGCTGTCGGCATGATGCGATTGACGCTCGTCAACGCCGTGACTGATCGGCAGGTGGCTTTGGTAGATGTCGGGCAATACACAACGCGGCGCAGCCTATGCGATGACGCTTCCTGCAATAGTTTGATCCCGCATCGCAAGCTGATTGATCAGTTGCCGGCCGGTGATCACACCAGCCTGGAGCTCGACGAGGGCCGCTACAATCTGGCGTTTGTCGATCAAGATCACAATATATTGCGTACGCTGGTGGACTACCAAGCCGACCGCGGATTAATTGAGACACGTGTTCTCGTGCGTGAGCCCGGTGTGCCCGGCAGCCAAGCCAGTTATCGCGCTGCCGTTTACCACGCGCTCGGCGTGCCGGCTTTTGGCAGCCCGGAAGCGGTCGGGCAAGTCTTGTTCATCGAATACTTGCTGCCGGTGATGCTCGTGGGCATGCTGCTGCTGGTCGCGCTGATTGGCGTGATTGTGCTGGCGCGGCCTGATGCGCTGGCGCAGGCTGAGCGCCGCCGCGTCAATCGCCGCCGCCGGGTGAATCGCCCGCTTGTCAGCGTGATTTCGCAGCAGACCGGCGCCGATGTGCTTAGCGGCGAGTATCTGGCGAAACTGCCAGGCGGGACCGATGATGGTTCAGCCAAGTAGCCGCGGGAGAAGCTAGGCGATGAATCCAATCGGCGTCGAACCCTATATCGTCTTGAGCATGGTTCTGTTCCTGCTTGGGGCTTTGGGTGTGCTCATGCGGCGGAACGCCATCCTGGTTTTCATGTCGGTCGAGCTGATGCTGAACTCGGCAAACCTTGCCTTGGTCGCATTCGCGCGCGAATGGGGCCAGGTCAACGGGCATGTCTTCGTCTTTTTTGTCATGACCGTGGCCGCGGCGGAAGTAGCGGTGGGCTTGGCGCTGATCGTGAATATTTTCCGCGAGCGCCAAAGCATCAATATTGACGACTTGCAGCAGATGCAAGGTTGATGGACGGCTGTCGGAAGAGGCTCTAGCTAATGGAAAACCTCCCGCTCCTGGTTCCGCTTGTGATTCTTGTGCCGGCGCTAGGCGCATTTATCAACTTTTTCTTCGGCGCCAAACTTGAAGAGCGTTGGTCTGGTTATATAGGCTGCTTCGCCTCAATCTTGTCGTTCATTGTTTCACTGCTTTTGCTGACTTATGTCACCGGAACCAACGGCAGCGCGGCGGTGGTCAATCCGCCCTTTGTTGATGGCTGGCTGCGGATCGAATCCATCGGTCTCGATATCTCCTGGCAGCAGCGTGTCGATTCGCTGAGCGTGACCATGATGCTGGTGGTCACCGGCGTCGGCTCGCTGATTCATCTTTACGCCCGCGGCTATATGCACGGCGACAAATGGTATCCGCGCTTCTTCGCTTATCTGAATATGTTCCTGGCTTTCATGCTCATCCTGGTGACGGGCAACAATTTCCTGATGCTCTTCGTCGGCTGGGAGGGCGTCGGGTTGTGTTCTTTCTTGCTCATCGGATTTTGGTGGGACAAGAAAGCGCCCGAGGGCTGGAAGAACAGCAACGCCGCGCGCAAAGCCTTCATCGTCAATCGCATCGGCGACTTCGGCTTGCTAATGGCGATGTTTCTAATCTTCTGGACATTCGGCACCCTGGACTTCCACAAGGCCGGCGAGCTGCCTAATACTGAGGCGAAGTACCTCGTCCACTGGCGCGAGCATAACGGGCTGCTCGAGCGCCACGATGACGGAGGCTCGGGCAAGGACGAGGCGGCAGACGCAAAAGCCGATGACGGGCATGGCGGCAGCTACAAGTGCGTGCCCGCTTCCCACGCGGAAGATGAGGATTATGGCGAGGGCGCGGGACACAGCGCGCCGAATCCGCTGGCGAGCGATATCCGCGCGGTCTACTGCGACAATCATCATTTCGACATCGAGATGCTGGGTGTCTTTGGGCAGACGACCGAGCGCTTTGGGACGGGCGAGGTCGTCGACTTCAACGGCTTCGAGATGGCTTTTGATGATGTCATCGTTTTGATCGCGCTCTTCATTTTGCTGGGCGTCACCGGCAAGTCGGCGCAGATCCCGCTGTTCGTATGGCTGCCGGACGCGATGGCTGGTCCGACGCCGGTCAGCGCGCTGATTCACGCGGCGACCATGGTGACCGCTGGCGTATTCATTCTTGTGCGCTCGAACGTCTTCTTGTGGGAGTTGAATCACGGCGGATACGTGATTGGCCTGGTCATTACTCTGGTCGGCGCTGGCACTGCGCTCATGGCTGGCTATATCGCGCTCGGTCAGTGGGATATCAAACGTGTGCTGGCGTATTCGACCATTTCCCAGCTCGGCTTTATGGTGGCGGCTGTCGGCATTGGCGCTTACGTCGCGGCGATGTTCCACCTGGTCACGCATGCGGTGTTCAAAGCGCTGCTTTTCCTCGGCAGCGGCTCAGTGATCCACGGCGTCGAGCACGGCCATCATCACGCGCATGAGCATGGTCACGGTCACAATGATAATGAGCATGGCGTCGACCATGACGATCACGATGAAGAGTTCGACCCGCAGGATATGCGCAATATGGGCGGCTTGCGCAAGCGCATGCCCATCACGTATATCACTTATCTGATTGGCGCCTTGGCGCTGGCGGGAATATTCCCCCTCGCCGGCTTCTGGTCGAAAGACGAGATTCTGGCCGATGCCTGGTTTGAAGGTTTTGAGCTCAATGAATTAAGCGGTTTCATCGCTTTCGGCGTGCTTTTGGTCGCGGCTGCCTTCACCGCCTTCTATATGTGGCGGCAGATTGTGCTGGTCTTCCTGGATAATGCGCGCAGTGAAGCGGCTGAGCAAGCGCCGGAGAGCAATGGCGCGATGCTGCTGCCGCTGCTGATTCTGGCGATTTTCACCCTCATCATCGGCTTCATTAATGTGCCCAAGTCTACGCCGATCTTCGATGGCATATACCGACCATACGAATTCAAATACTTCCTCGAGCATAGTCTGGTCAGCGTATCGCGCGGGCATACGCTCGATTTCAATCTTTCAATCGCGGGCATCGCGCTGCTTTTGGGCATTGCGTCAATCCTCGTCGCCAACCGCGTTTACAAGGGCAAGGGATTGGGGAGCGGCAATGGCGACTTGCTGGAAGACGGTGGCGCGTCGCGCCCGTTGTTCCGGCTGGCGAATGCCCGGCTTTATTGGGACGAAGTTTACTCCGCCTTGGTTGAGCAGCCCTTCAACCGGCTCGCGGGATTTTTGGCGGACCGGGTTGATTGGGATTTCCTGCACAATTATTTCCATGACAGCATCATCAAACGCGGCTTCGACACCATCGCCCAATTGCTTGGCAAGCCCTTCGATCTCGGCATTGTCGACGGCACGGTCAATGGCGTCGGCGCCTTCGTGCTGCGCGCGGCCGAATGGATGCGGCGCGCGCAAACCGGCTACGTGCGGCTTTATGCGGTGGTCGTGTTCATCGGCGTCGTGGCAGTCATGGCTCTCATGCTAATTCCCTTTGTTCAGACGCTGCTCGCGCGCGGCGCTTAAGGAGAACGTAGTCCTATGGATGTAACTGGACTTTCGCTCACAACGATTACCTTGTTCCTGCCTATGGTCGGTCTCGCTATTCTGCTCTTCATGAACGGCGAGACGCAGAAGGCGAATCTGAAGTGGGTCGCCTTCGCGACCAGCGTGGTCACCTTTTTCGCTTCGGTCCTGATGTGGATCAATTTTGATCCCAGCGCGTCCGATTTGCAGATGGTGCAGCGCAATACCTGGGCGGAGATCTCACTGGGCGATTCGGTCATCAACGTCAGCTATTTTGTCGGCGTTGACGGCATCAGCATGTTGCTCGTATTGCTCACGACTTTTATCATGCCTATCTCGATCCTGGGCTCCTTTGGCAGTCATATCTTTGAAGAGCGCGGTCGCGAGAAACTCTACTACATCTTCCTGATGCTGCTCGAGTGGTCGATGATCGGCGTCTTTGTCGTTCACGATCTCATCATCTTTTACGTCTTCTGGGAAGTCACGCTCGTGCCGATGTATTTCCTGATCGGCATTTGGGGCTCTGAAGAGCGTATCTACGCCGCCGTCAAATTCTTCCTTTATACCATGGCTGGTTCCATTCTCATGCTTATCGCCATCCTCTACGTTGGCAATCGCTCCGGCACCTTTAGCACCTACAGCGCCGGCGGCGATATTGGCGTGATCGAGCGCGTGCGCAACTGGGAAGGCGAGGGCACCTACTGGGACGCGGTTGGTCCCGAAGGTGAAAGCGAGGATGCTGGCTTCCTGTTCAATTCGGTCGAGAGCTGGCTCTTCTTGGGTTTCCTGGTGGCATTCGCGATCAAGGTGCCGATCTTCCCCTTCCACAGCTGGCTGCCAGACGCCCATGTGCAAGCGCCGACTGCCGGCTCGGTGATCCTGGCCGGCGTGCTGCTGAAGATGGGCACTTACGGCATTGTGCGCTTCAACCTGAACTTATTCCCGGAGGCGACCGTGGCTTGGGCGCCGACCATCGCCTTCCTCGGCGTCGTCGGCATCATTTACGGCGCTTGGGTCAGTTACGCGCAAGACAACGTCAAGAAGCTGGTCGCTTATTCGTCGGTCAGCCACCTCGGCTTCGTGGTCGTGGGCATCTTCGCGCTCAACGCGCAGGGATTGCAGGGCGCCACGTTGCAGATGGTCAACCACGGCATCAGCACCGGTGGGCTCTTCTTGATTGTCGGCATGCTCTATGAACGTTGGCACACAAAAGAGATGGCGGATTATGGCGGCGTCTGGAAGGTGATGCCGCTCTTCGGCGGGATTAGCCTGGTAATATCGTTAAGCAGCATGGGCTTGCCCGGTTTGAATGGCTTCATCGGCGAGTTCACAATCTTGCTTGGCTCACTGGGCAGCGACTATCTTGGCTTCGCCTTCACGCTGTTCGCGACGCTCGGCGTCATCATGGCGGCGGTCTACCTGCTGAAGATGTTCCAGCATGTCTTCATGGGCGAATTGAAACGTCCGCTGAGCAGCGAAGCGCTTTACAAGCTCAGCTGGAGCGAGAAGGCGGCTTTCATCCCGATCATCATCATGATCTTCTGGATGGGCATTCAGCCGATTGTCTTCTTCAATATGCTGGATGTGTCGGTGGATAGTATCGTCGCGCTGTTCGTTCGCTAGGAGAGAACATGTTTGAGTCGCCGACAATCGCGGAGTTCTTGGCCGACTCCAATTTGCATTCCACGCTGCCGGCTACATTGCTGCTGACCTGGACGCTGATTCTGGTTCTGATTGACTTATTCGCTGGCGAAGACCGGGCGCATTGGACACCGGTAGCCGCTTGCATCGGCTTGGGTATCAGCTTTCTGGCGAGCTTAGCCGTGTATTCGCCGGCGGAAGGCGAGCGGATCGCGCTTTATGGCATGTTCATCGCCGATGCCTTCACTGGCTTTCTGAATATGGTGATTCTGGTCGCAACGCTGATTGCGATCTTAATGAGCTGGGATTATCTTAATCGAGCCGATATTCATCGCGGCGAGTATTATATCCTGGCGCTGATTTCCTCAGCCGGCGCTATGTTTATGGTGGCGGCGAATGACTTAATCGTCATCTTTGTCGCGCTTGAACTGTTGAGCATCCCGCTTTACATCCTGGCCGCCTTCCGGTCGATCAAGAATGATGGCAGCGAACTGTCGCTGAAATCCGAAGAAAGCGGCATGAAATACTTTATTTTGGGCGCCTTTTCCAGCGCATTCTTGATATTTGGCGCCGCGCTGGTCTACGGCGCAACCGGAGAAACAAACATTCCGCAGATCTTCAGCGTCGTTGGCGCAATTGCCGGCGGGACCTCAGCGGCGACCTTCTACCTCTTAATTGGCGTGGCGCTGCTCGTTGTTGGCTTGGGCTTCAAAGTGGCGGTCGTGCCCTTTCACATGTGGACGCCCGATGTCTACGAAGGGGCGCCGACGCCAGTGACCGCTTTCATGAGTGTGACGGCGAAGGTCGGCGGCTTTGCGGCGCTGCTGCGCGTTTTAGTAACCGGACTATCCGTGCTCGTATTGGCTGAGGGCGGGGCGGCCGTCTGGCAAGCTACCGCTACCATTATCGCCATAGTGACCTTGGTGCTGGGCAACTTCGTCGCGATATCGCAGCGCAATCTCAAGCGAATGCTGGCTTACTCGTCGATCGCGCATGCCGGTTATATCATGGTGGCGGTGTCGGCTGCGGGCACGGCAGCGGTCAATGACGCGGCCACGCAGAGCGCGCTCATTTACATGATGGCATATATGTTCACCAACCTCGGCGCTTTCGCGGTGGTGATGGCGATCGAGCGCGAAGACGGCAGCGGCGGAGAGATTGATGACATCATCGGTCTGGCGAAGACGCGGCCTCTGATGGCGATGGCGATGACCGTCTTCATGCTCAGCTTGACCGGGGTTCCGCTGACCGCCGGCTTCGTGGGCAAATTCATGGTCTTCGCTTCCGCTTTGCAGGCGGGCTTGTTCGGCTTGGCGGTTATCGGCGTGTTGACCAGTGTCGTCAGCGCTTTCTACTATGTCCGCGTGATCGTCAATATGTACCTGCGCGATGGCTCGGGCGATCTACAGCCGGCGCTGGAAACACCCTACGTCCGCTGGGCGATTAATATCGCGTTGGCTGGCACCTTAATCTTCGGCATCTTCTATCCACTGGCGACCAACCTGGTCGGCATGGTCAGCATTGCCTAAGGGGCGCCGGCATCCAGCCACAACAGCACGGGGTTGAGCATTCGCTCGCCTCGTTTTCTTTTCCCGAAAGATTCGTTATCATGAGCTTACGCTTTTCAGCCGAGCGATTATGACACGCAGCGAACGAGAAGGCTTCCTCTGGATCATTTTGGCGGCGGCGGGTTTCTCCGTCATGCCGTCCATGGTGAAGCTGATCTACCTGCATTCGTCCTTTGCGCCCATTGATATCGCCATTTGGCGCTTCGTGATTGCCGCCCCGCTGATGTGGGCGCTGGCGCTCTTCGGGCGTCGGACCGCAGTCAGCGCCCCGGGCGAACAGCTGCCACTCGCGCGACTGCTCATCATCGGCGTCTTCATTGCCGCCGCCGTGATGGCGGCATTCTTCTCCTTGGAACGGCTGCCGGGCAGCACTTATATTGTGCTGCTCTATTCTTATCCAGCGATGGTCGCGCTGCTCTTGCGCCTTCTGGGTGATAGAATTCATGCGCGAACATGGATCGCCCTCGGATTGGCGCTGGTCGGCGTGGCGCTGACTGTGCCAAAATTCGGGTCCGCCGCAGACGCCGACTTGCTTGGCGTCGGTTTGGCGCTGCTCAATGCGGCAGTCATCGCGGTTTATTACCTGCTTACGCGGCGCGCGCTTGAGGGCGTAGTTGATGTAACTCGCGCGAGCGCCGTCATGATGATCGGCACGTTTATCATCATGCTCTTTCTCATTCCAATGCGGGGGCTGCAATTTCCGCAAAATCCGCTCACTGTCGTCCTGCTGGTCGGCATTGGGATATTTGGTACGGTCTTGCCCGTTGTCGGCGTGAATATCGCTGTACAGCGGATCGGCGCGGCGCAAGCATCCTTGGCCAGCACGGTCGAGCCAATTATGTCGATGATTGTGTCGATGTTGATTTTGGGCGAGGTGATATTCGCCTTGCAGTGGCTGGGCGCGGCGCTCATTGTCGGCAGCGTGATCGTGCTTCAGTTGCGGCCGCGCAACCGCATCGACCTCAGTATCGCTCATGAAGCAGGATAAGGTTAGCGGAATGTCATACTCCGACCAGCTCCCAAATGAAGTGCTCGCCGATATCAGACGCAACCGTGAAGGCAGATTGTCGTCGCGGCAGCGCGTCGAGTTGGTGACCGAGCCGCTGGCGACGCTGCTTCTGCTGTCCGTGCCCCTGATCTTGATCGCCGGGCGATATGGACCCGCCGGGCGCGCCTTCGTGCTGATCTTGGTCGCCGGCTTCGCGCTGACCATCGTTATGCGCGCCTGGCGTTTCGCTCGCGTCAAGCTCTATTATCGCGTCCTATTTGCCGAGCGGTTGAACGCGCGTTGGATGTTTTGGCGCAAGACAACCTTGGCTGATAAAACCGGCGAGCCAGTACGATTCGATCACCGGCTGTCGCGCAAGCTCAAGATAAAGCCCGATCAATCCCTGCACGTATATTACATTGAGGCGGCGGGACGCCGGATCATGCTCAACATGACGCCGCGCGATCATCCGCAGTCCGACCTGGCCGAGCCCAGCGACAACTTTACTTATGCTGGCGGGGTGCTCTATGCCGACTGAATATGTTGGCCTCGCCACCCAACATGCGGCGGAGCTCGTCGCCTTCGGCGTGGCGCAAGTACAAGCGGCGCTTGCGCAACTGCAGCTCGGCATCAAGATCATGGAGTTCGATTCTTCGACCGCCACATCTCAGCAAGCGGCTGACAATGTCGGATGCGAACTGGGGCAGATCGTCAAGAGCTTGGGATTCATGATTGACAAGACGACGCCGGCGCTTGTATTGACCGCCGGCGATCGGTCGATTGACGAACGCAAGCTGGCGGCGCTTTACCGCGTCGGGCGTAAGAAAGCGCGCATGATGACTGCCGACCAATGCTTGGCTATCCTCGGCTACGCGCCCGGCGGCGTCCCGCCAATCGCGCATCGCACGGGTGGCTTCACCGTGTATCTGGACGAATCGCTCAGGCGCTATGAAACGGTCTACGCCGCCGCTGGCGCCGCCAACGCAATCTTCCCCGTTCCATTGTCCGTTCTGCAGGAAGTGACGGGCGGAAAATTTGCCGATGTGGTCAGATCTTGACGACCACTCCTCGCTGGCGCGCCGTCGTTAGTGATCGAAAGCGCCGACCAGGCTGATTTTGTCTTCCAGTTGTTCCAGTGTTTCCAGCAATCGTTCTTGCCAAAGGTCTTCCGCTGCCGATATCTGCACTTCGGTACGCGTTACAGCCACGCCGTCGCCAAGTGTAAGCGCCAATAGATCGCGGTTTATGGTGGCGAGGAAGGGCAGCTTGATGCGAACCCGCTCTCGTGGCATTAAGACGTGCGTGGCGTGAATCGCCAGCGCCAAGACCTTGACCCGTATTTGATAGAGCAGCCCTTCGACGGCCGCCGGCAGCGGACCAAAGCGGTCTGTCAACTCCGCCTGCATAAGATCAACCTCGTCGTTGCGCTTGATATTGCCGATGCGGCGATAAAGCTGAAGGCGTAAAGCCATCTCCGGGATCCAATCGGTCGGGAGGTAGGCTGGCAGCGGCAGATCAATGATGAGCCGCTCGCGCGCCGAGGCCGGCGCCATGCCGGGACCGCCCTCGGCTGCGTCGCCCCGTTGATCTTTCACCGCCTGCTGAAGCATCTCGGTGTAAAGATGCAAGCCGACGCTGGCGATATGCCCCGATTGGCGCGTGCTGAGTATATCGCCGCTGCCCCGCATCTCGAGGTCGCGAATGGCGATTTGGAAGCCGGCGCCGAGCTGCGCGTTCTCCGCCAATGTCTCCAGACGCGTTCGCGCTTCTTCAGTTAGTGTGCCGGGCCCATGAAAGAAGTAGGCGTAGGCCTGCTGTGCCGAGCGCCCGACGCGCCCGCGCAACTGATAGAGCTGCGCCACGCCAAAGTGATCAGCGCGATCCACAATCAACGTATTGACGCGCGGCATATCGATGCCGTTTTCGATGATTGATGTGGAAATCAAGATATCGTATTCGCCGCGAGTGAACTCGGACATGACCTTTTCAAGCGCGCGCGGCGCCATCTGCCCATGCGCGATCGCAAGCGTGGCTTCCGGCACGATGCGCTCAATTCTGTTGCGAATGATATGGATCGACCGCACGCGATTGTGCACGACGAAAATCTGTCCGCCGCGCT
The DNA here is from genome assembly GCA_028875185.1 of Chloroflexota bacterium. GTDB lineage: Bacteria > Chloroflexota > Anaerolineae > Aggregatilineales > Phototrophicaceae > UBA6055. The sequence goes on from JAPPFH010000127.1 coordinate 21,167, forward strand.
CAAGCTCGCGCATGATCGCCAGCCGCGCGAGCTTGTCATCCCAGGAACCCACCTGGGTGATCACCGGCAAGCGCTCTTCCGGCGGCGACTGGATCATGCTGATGTCGCGGATGCCGCTCAGGCTAAGATAGAGTGTGCGCGGGATCGGCGTCGCCGTCAGCGTAAGGATATCGATGCGCGCGCGCAGCTTCTTGAAATGCTCCTTGTGCTTGACGCCGAAGCGCTGTTCCTCGTCGATGATCATCAAGCCCAGCTGCTTGAAGCGAATATCGGCTGATAGCAGGCGGTGCGTGCCGATAATGATATCGACTTCGCCGCTGGCCAGGCGGTCAGTGATCTTCTTCTGCTGCGCCTTGGTGCGAAATCGGGAAAGCATTTCGATCACTACAGGAAAAGCCGACAGGCGCGATTTGAAGTTGTCGAAATGCTGCTGCGCCAGCACGGTGGTTGGCACCAGCACGGCAACTTGCGCGCCATCCTGCACCGCTTTGAAGGCGGCGCGCAAGGCGACCTCAGTCTTGCCAAAGCCAACATCGCCGCAGACCAGGCGATCCATCGGCTTGCCGCTACGCATATCAGCTTTGACCTCTTGTATCACGCGCAGCTGATCTTCGGTTTCGACGAAGGCGAAGCCGGCTTCCATCTCATGTTGCCAGGCGCTGTCCGGGCTGAAAACGAAACCCTTCGCCTGGGCGCGCCGGCTGTAGACTTCCAGCAGCTCCTTCGCTTCTTCTTCGGCGTTGCGCTGCGCTTTGTCGCGCGCTTTGATCCACTGATCAGGCTTGCCCAGTTGATTGAGCTTGGGCGCTGTCTCTTCCGCGCCGACATAACGCGAGAGCCGGTCGGCTTGGTGGATCGGCACATAAATTGTGTCGCCGTCTCTATACTCGATCAGCAAATACTCGCGCTCCGTTGCATTGACCGTGCGGTGGCGCATGCCCATGAAGCGGCCAATGCCGTAATCGACATGCACGACATGGGCGCCGATCTCCCAATCCGCATACGATGTATCGGCAGCGGAGCTGGCGCGCGCGCCTTTCGCTTCTACCCGCCGCCGCGGCTCCGGGCGCGTCCAACCAAATATCTCGGCATCGGTGATGAAGTGCAAGGCGCCATCGTCGCTAGCCAGCGACCAGCCCTCAGCGGCGGATCCGCGCACGAAGCGCATCGACGCGGGCGGCGGCGCTGCGTCGATAACCTCGACCGTCGGAATGATGGCGGAGGCATCCTGCTCATACCAAAGATTCGCCAATCGTTCCACCTGTTCGGTGATGATCACCGCCCGATCACCGCGATTGCGCAGCTTGCGCACACGATTCAGCATCGGGCGCAACTGCCCGCCAAAACGCTCGCCTGGCTCGAATATCCGCGCGGCTTCGTCCGCCGGCAGGTTGGAAAGCGCGATGCGCGGATGTCGATTGAGGCGAGGCTCGTCGTCTTTCCAGCGAAGGTAGGGCTTGGGATGGTCGGGCGATATCTGTGAGGACGATAACGCATCAAAGCGATTCTCATCGGCCGTCTCGGCGATTTCCTCTGCGGTCGATCGCAGCAATTCGGGGTCTTCCAGCACAATCAGCGCGTTTGCCGGCGCATAATCCAGCAGGCTGGCGGGGGCCTCATACAGATACGGCAAGTAATGTTCGAGGCGCGCGAAGGCGCTGCCCTGCTGCAGCGACTCGATATCGGCGCTCAGGCTGGTGGATTGCGCGCCGCCGTTGTTACGCGCATTCAGCCATCGCTCGAGTTTAGCGCCGAGCGGCGGCGTCAGGTACGGAAGCGCCTCCCGCGCCGGCACGATTCGCGCGGACTCCACGCGCCGGATGCTGCGCTGATCGCCCGGGTTGAAATGACGCAGGCTTTCAATTTCGTCGTCAAAGAACTCGATGCGCAGGGGATGCTGGCTCGCCAGGGGATAAATATCCAGTATGCCGCCGCGCCGGCTGAATGTGCCCGGCTCGATCACGACTGTCGCCGGTTCATAGCCCATGCCGATCCAACGCAGAATAAGCGGCTCCATTTGATAGCGCTGGCCGACTGAGAGCGCGATCGTCGCGGCGTGGAAACTCGCTGGTGGGAGCGTCGCCTGTATCAGGGCGCGTGTAGACGCGATGACAATAGGATTCCGCTCGCCGTTTGCGTTGACCAGGACGGACAGCGCGTCAATGCGATTGCGGATGACACTGGCGTCCCAAGGCGCGCGATCGTAGAGCAACGCGGACGGTTCGGCAAAGCGATACAGGCGCGCGCCATCCTCAAGCCATAGCGGCGCCTGTTCGCTGACATTATAGGCTCGGCGCGCGGCGGCCGTCAGAAAGATTATGGGACCGTCCCAGTCGGACGCCAGCGCCGCCAGCAAATAGGGACGCGCCGAACGGACAATGTCGAACGCGATGTTAGCATTCTTGTCCGCCAGTTGGGCGAGCAGGCGCTGGTAGCTCCTGCCTTGGCGCAGGACGCCTAGCAGACCCGAGAGATGCTGCGACATGTTTGCCTTCGTAAGCGGGATTGATAGCGACGGATTAGTATATCAGAGCGTATTTTAAGGGAATAGGCATGTTCGGCATTAAGCATTATTGCTGATCTTCGGAGTCCTCGTGACAGCCGCTTAATGAACCAGCAATTGATGAGGCAAGCCAATGAATTGCGTCTGCGTCAACCGCGCCATGAAGGCAACAGTCGCTGCCCTCTTAGGCTTGCTCATTGTACTGCGAGCCGCCTTGATTTCGGGGCAGGCTGAAAATATGCTGCCCGCCGCCTGCGAGACGGAGGATCGAAGGGCGCGGAACCGCTTCTATCAGCGAGGTTTCGCGCCCGATGACTTGAGCGACGATGACCTGTGGCAGCTCTCCGACTTTGCGGCGCAGGGCATCAATCCGGCGCGGATTGAGGAGGGGCTGGCGCACTTGGCGGAGTCGCCGACGCGGCAGTCGATCATCATTATGCGGAACGGCGCCATCGTCTACGAAGCTTATTTCAACGGCAGCGACGCAGCAGACAGCAACAATATCGCCAGCGTCTCCAAGAGTATGCTCTCGGCGCTAGTCGGCATCGCCATTGAGCGGGGCTATTTCGAATCCACCGATGCGCCCATCGCCGATTATCTGCCAGCCTATTTTGACGAAGCTGCCGATCCAGGATTGCGTGAATTGACACTGCACCACCTGTTGACGATGACGCACGGGCTGGCTTGGCAAGAAAATGAAGCCTCGCGCCTGCTGAACCGCAGCGGCGACTGGGTAGCCGATATCCTCAGCCTGCCAATGAGCGGCGAGCCGGGCGCGCGCTTCAATTACAGCACCGGCGTCTCGCATGTGATGTCGGCGGTCTTGGCCGAAGCGACCGGGACGAGTGTTTGCGAATTCGCCCACCGTGAGCTGTTTCAGCCGCTGGGCATCGAAGTTGAATTCTGGGGCGTCGATCCGCAAGGGTATTTCACGGGCGGCCACAGCCTCAACATGACCGCTCGCGAAGTCGCCCGTTTTGGTCAGCTATTCTTGGACGAGGGCTTCTGGCAGGGGCGGCAGATCGTGCCGGGCTGGTGGGTGGCCGCTTCTACATCGCCGCAGATCGAAATTGGCGCCAATTACGCCGGCTATGGTTATTATTGGTGGCTGAACCACATTGCCAGCTACGATATGTATTCAGCGCTGGGCGCGGGCGGGCAGATTCTGCACGTGATCCCCGAAATCAATGTTGTGATGGTGACCACGCACGGATTCCGCGGCAACCAGCGCGACTACGCCGAAGAAGCCGAGTCCTACGATTTCCTCTGGAATTATCTGATTCCGGCGATCGAAGACGCCTAATCCACCAGCGCCTGATAGGTTAGCGTGCGGAAATCTTGCTGGAAGGGCAGGGCATTGTCCATCAACTGCGTCATGATGATGCCGACAAGCTGCTCCTGCGGATCAACCCAGAAATTCGTCGCCGCCGCGCCGCTCCAGCCATAATTGCCGTCCGAATTGAGTACGCCCGTTTGCGCCGCGTCCATGACAACATCAAAGCCGAGCCCAAAGCCGCGACCCGGGATTGGGTTCGGTCCAATCGCCAGCGGCAGAAGCGCAGGTTTGATGTGGTTGCGGGTCATGAATTCCAGCGTTTTGCGGCCGATGATCCGCGCATCGCCGCTTAGGCCTTCGTTCGCGAGCATGTTTGCAAATCGCCAGTAATCGCCGGTTGTTGAGACTAAGCCGCCGCCGCCCGATGGCGCTAGCGCCGGTTTCGTATAGTCGCGGTAGGGGATATTGGGCGCGCCTTTGTATTCGCGGAAACCGCCATTCTGCGGCAGATGCTGATAGAGCTTGGCGAAGCGGCCCCTGTCACCCTCGACAACATGAAAGGCGGTGTCCACCATGCCAAGCGGGCGAAAGATATTCTCCTCGAGATAATCGTCAAAAGGCATGTCAGCCAGCACTTGCACGAGATAGCCGCAGACATCAGTTGCGATGCTGTAATTCCAGGCGCTGCCGGGCTGGAAGCGCAGCGGCAGCGCCGCCATGCCGGTGATTTTCTCTTCTAGCGTTGCCGTCTCACTGCGAAAGATTGAATTACGATACAACTCGTCGATGGGCGTATCGAGGAAAAAGCCATAGCTCAAGCCGGCGGTGTGCGTGAGCAAGTGATGGATTGTCATCGGCGGATCCTGCGGCGCGAGCTGCTGCCCCAAGTAGCCGAGGCCGCTCAAGACCTTTGTCTTGCCAAATGCGGGAATGAAATGGCTGACCGGCTGCGGCAACTGGAATTTGCCGCGTTCGTAAAGCTGCATCAGCGCGATGGACGTGATCGGCTTGGTCATGCTGTAGATGCGGAAGATCGTATCGCGCTCCATCGGCAGCTTGTTCTCGGCATCGCGATAACCGATTGCCTCGAAATGCGCCACTTCTGATTCGCGCGCGACCAAGGTCACGAAGCCAGCCACCTCGCCGCGATCGACATAACCCTGCAGATTGACACTGATGTTGTTTAGACGTTCGGCCGAAAACCCGACCGCTTCGGGCGCAACTTCATTCATCGCTTTGTACCCCTGTCCTGCGCTGGTGACGCCGCTAATCAGTTTCAGTTTGCCGCTTAAGGCTTCGCTGATACGCAAGCGCCTTTGGATGCTGCGGATTGATGGCGAGCGCCAAATCAACGGCGCGCAACGCAGCCTCCGAATCCCGCTCTCGCTGATAGTCAGCCAAGATAAGATAGCGCGCCACCGCCTTCCTCAGGTTGTTCTGCGAAAGGTGCCATTCGGCGATCGCGCACTGAACATTGGTGAGCTCGGGCTTTATCGTCACGGCTTTAATGCGTTCCGAGTTCGCCCGGCCGCCTTCGCCTTGGCCATCGAACAATGCAGCCAGCCTGAGGCGCCCGCGGACAGCCTCGTCAATCATGCCAAGTTTCTTCTGGATGGCGACCAGTTTGGTTAGCGGCTTGGTGTCTCGAGGCGCCAGTTCACAGGCGCGCCGAACCATCGCGAGCTGCGCTTCCAGATCAGCTTGAGAGTATTGTTTGCCCTGGCTAGGCGCGTCGCCGTTGAATTGCGACATGGCTATCTCGATGCCGTCGCGCAGCCAGACTTCAATCGCATCGGCCGCGCGCCCCGCTAGGGCATCCGCCTCAATCGCGTCATCGCCTTTGAATGGCTGCAAGACATAATCGACCGGCTGCATTTTGCCTGGCGGCCGCCCGATGCCGAAGCGCAGACGCGCGAAGCTATTGTCGCCAATATGCTGGATAATGCTGCGCAAGCCGTTCTGCCCGCCGTGCCCGCCCGCTTTTCGTAAGCGCAGCTTGCCGAAGGGCGTATCCAGGTCATCATGAGCCACGATCAGACGGTGGATAGGAATCTCGTAATAATCCATCAGCGCCCGTACGCATTCGCCACTGCGGTTCATGAAGGTCAGCGGTTTTGCCAGCTTGACGCGCTCGCCAAGGACAATGCCATCCCAGGTTTGCGCGCGCCTCTCGCGGCGGCTTGCGCCGAGATTGTGACGAGACGCCAAGGCGTCAATCACGCGCCAGCCGACATTGTGGCGCGTCTTCTCATATTTTGCGCCGGGATTGCCCAGCCCGAGTATTAGACGTTTCGCAGCCATAGCCATATCAGGTAGATATAGGACGCTGATATGTTAGCAGGGCAGCCAGTGATTGTACAGCGACGGCGACGCTCAAATGGGGCGGTCATCGACATAGCGCGGGTAGCTGCGCTTCGCCGCTTCAGCTTGCGCGAGATCGACGTCCAGCGTGATAAATGGCTGTGTTTCAGATGTAAGAGCGAGCACGGCGCCATCCGGATCGCAAATCCAACCGGCGCCGCCGAGCGCCACATGCTTCGCGCGCCCAGCGTGATTCGACGACAGGCAGAAGGCGCCGGCCACGACCGCCGCCGTGCGACCGCATGCCAGCCACTTATCGTTGGAAAAAGCCGGTGTGCTGCGCGGGCAGAGCAGCAGGTGAATGCCGCGTTTGCCGTAGTCTCGCGCATGCCCCATGAACCAGATTTCGGTGCAAATCACCAAGCCGATGGAGAGCTCGCCAATGGTAACGGGTTTGAAGTCAATCGGCGCGCGATCATACCAATTGGCTTCCCAATAACCATCGTCATTCGGAAGATAAGTCTTGCGGTGAATCCATTGTATTCCGCGCTCCGCCGTCCAGAGATAGGCGGCGTTGTATCGATTGCCGTCTTCGTTGCGGGGCGCCGTCCCCACGACCAGCGTAAGGCCCAATTCGGGCAAGCGCTTGATCCAGCGCTCGTGAGTGGAAACGGCGGCATTCCAAACGGAGACATTGCGCTCCGGCTCGGCGCAGAACCAGGGCGCAAAGCACATCTCCGGCAGCAGCAGCATGTCCGGGCTTTCCGCCGCGATGTGATGTTTCAGCGCTTCCCATTCGCGCGCGAGTAGACTCGCGTCCAGTTGAGCAATGGTCGCTTTCACGCCAATTCTCGCTGCCCGCTGAACTGTGTCTCGTAGAGCCGGGCGTAAAGTCCGTCTTGGTTGAGGAGTTCATTGTGCGAGCCACCCTCGACGATCAAGCCGCGATCAAGGACGAGAATGGTATCGGCGGCCAGAATCGTGCTGAGCCGGTGGGCGATGACGATGCTGCTTCGCCCGCGCATGATTTGGCTGAGCGCGTCCTGGATTAGCGCTTCCGACTGGCTGTCTAAATGGCTGGTCGCTTCATCAAGCACGAGAATGCGCGGGTCTTTCAATACGACGCGGGCGATCGCCATACGCTGCTTTTCACCGCCGCTGAGCCGGTAACCGCGCTCGCCGACGATAGAGTCATAGCCATCGCTCAATCCCATGATGAAGTCATGAATATGCGCGACCTTCGCCGCCGCTTCAAGTTCGGCTTGCGACGCGTCCGGCTTGGCATAGAGCAGGTTTGTACGGATCGTATCATGGAATAGATAAGTCTCTTGCGTCACCATGCCGATATTCCGCGCCATCGTGCTCAGCGTCAAATCGCGCAGGTCGTAGCCATCAAGGGTGATTCGCCCCGCCGACGGATCATAAAGGCGTGGTATCAAGTACGTCAGCGTGGTTTTGCCAGCGCCGCTGGGGCCGACCAGCGCCACTAGCTGGCCCGGCTCAATGCGGAATGCGATCTTGTCCAAAGCGATATCGCGCGCTTGATGGGCGCCGCCGCTCCTAGCGGTCTCGCTCCCCCGACGGCCCCTATCGCCCGATCGCGTCGCATCGACGCTGGCAAAGCGTCCGATTCGCTCGACATCGGAGAGCAAATGCGCCTCCTCTATCCGGTAGCGAAAGCGGACGTCTTCAAACGCCAGCGCGCCTTTAACTTTGTCCAGATGGATTGCGTCCCTTTTCTCGCTTATTTCCAGTGGAAGGTCAATGACCTCAAATACGCGCTCGAAGCTGACGATCGATTGGGCGAAATCGACGGGCGCATTTGTCAATGCCTCCAATGGGAAATACAGCCGCTCCAGATAAACAGCGAAGGCGACAATCATGCCAATTGTGAATGTGCCTTCGATTACCATCAAACCTCCGATCCAATAGACCAGCGCCGTACCAAGAAAACTCGCCAGACCAATGAGCGTTGAAACTTGCATGCCCATAACCGATCGCTTGACGCCAGCATCGCGCACATCGGCCGCGCGCCCGGCGAATTGCCTTACCTCGGCATCAATGCGACCGAAGAGTTTGACCAGCAGCGCGCCGCCGATATCGAGCGTTTCATTCATCATCGCGTTCATCTGCGCGTTGTGTTCCATCTGCGCGCGCACGAGCTTTTGCAGTCGAGCGCCGAGGCGGCGGACAATAAAGATGAAAAACGGAAATATGATTACGCCGGCCAGGGTCAGCCGCCATTCAAGCGCGAGCATGATCGCCATCGTCGCCACTACCGTAATCACGTTGGTGGCGAAAGCGACGATGGTATTGCTGATGGCGTTCTGCGCGCCGACAACATCATTGTTCAGCCGGCTCATCAGTTCGCCCGTTCTGGTATTGGTGAAGAAGCGCAAAGACATCTGCTGCAAATGACGATAGAGCGCGACGCGCAGGTCGTAGATAACGCCCTCGCCGATGGTGACGTTCAGCTTCCGCTGCGCGATTCGTATGCCGCTCCTGATGAGCGGGATTGCGACCAAGCCCAATGCCAGCGCGTTCAGCTTCAAGATGTCTTTTTCCGGCAACGCGACATCAATGATTTCGCGGAAGATCAGCGGGCTGATCAAGCCCAGCAGCGCGCCTGCCGTAATTGATAGCAGCATGCCTGCGATATGCAGCCAATAAGGTTTGGCGTACTTCAGCACACGGAACAGCAGCCGCCGCGAGACGTTCGGCTTCGGTTTTTCCACGGCGCCATGCCAGTAGCGGCCGCCTCTCATCATTTCGCTGCTTCTCCCCGTCTTTTGGCTATAGCATAAGCGAAAGCAGCCGGCGGGAGCACTGCGCCAAGGGTTAGGCGCGCTATCCATTTGGCTAGGTCGATAGGTATGAAAGCGAATGCGCGATTGGCGCGGAACGAATCAATAATTCTGTTGCCGACCGCGGCGCTCGGCTCAGATTGCGCGCGCAGGCGGTCCTAGCGATCAAGCGCCAGACCGTGCACGATCGCGCGGGCGTCGCGCATATTGGGCGCGAAGAGAACTTCACGGCCTTCAACGGCGCTGTTGAAAGTCTTTTGGATCGTCTGATAGATCGTGCGGATAGCGCCATTCGCGCCGACGACGACGCGGGCGCCTTCGTTCGGGCGCGCATCGCCGGAAGCCAGCAGGGTCTTGGCGGCGGTCAATACATCGCGCGGTATGGCCGTGCCTTCCAGATCAATGATCAAGTCGACGAAGTGTTCGACGCTGCCGATCAATTGGTCGGCTCTTTGCACCGCTTCTTCCAGCTCTTCCCAATTCCATTCCGATTCGAATTCAAGAAGGATGACCGTCTTCTTTTTGTTGTCCCAGCGGGTGACTATCGCCATCTCGTCTATCCTGTTGCTCGCCCAAAGCTACACATCGCTATACGCAAGATTATGCCAGGAGTTGCCTCGGATTCCAGTATTATCTTGCCTTGCCGCGGCGATTCTGCGCAATTCAAGCGCGCGGGCACTGGTCAATTTGAGACGATTTGAAAGGCGACTGGGGCTGCGACCGGCACGCCATCGACGCTAATCTCGACGCTCCAAGAACCAACAGTGAAGGCTGTATCGGTCTGATCAATATAGAACCAGATGCAATTGTCGTTGATGTCATGATCTCTGTGAAAGCTGAAGCTGACGATTTCCGTACCCTGGCGCCGCCAACTGGATGATATGGTCGCGCCGGCGAGAATGCTGTATGCGCGCCCGACCACGTAAATCGCGGATGATGCCGGCGTAAAACGCGGATTGACATCAATAGCGCAGTCATACTCGTCGACGCCTGACGCCATCGTGATGTTCTCCAGGCGCGGCCCCTGCAGAGAGGGCGAGGGCGCAGGCGTGACGACGGGCGGCGTAACGATTACACTGGGAGAATCTGTCGGTCGCGCGGCATCCACCGTGTCGGAGCGTGTCGTCTGATCGGCTTGGAGTGGCTGCGACTCAGGCGCCGCGAGCGTTTTCACTTGCGCCAATCCTGCTTCAATGTGGGCGGCATCGGTGCCCAGGTTAATCAAATTGGATGCGAGGAATGTGCCCGCCGCTTCTGCCTGTCCAACGCGCGTTCCCGCATGATCCAGCGTGGTTTGAATGCGGGCGCGCACGACAGTCGCGGTGGAGCGCAGCACGTCAACTTTGGCCAGCGCCTCATCATAAGCGGCAGTGGCGGTCTGCTGCGGCGCGGCCGATTGGCATGCGCTCAAGCCGATAGCGACGGCGGCAACGATGACACAATCAAGGGCGTGGCGCGGCCACGTTGGAAACACGCTGGTCATAATGGCAAGATTATAACCTAGAAACAGAAACCGCCTTACGACTGGCAAGGCGGCCGATGGGAGTGGAAGCGCCGGGGACCTGCCCCCCGGGTCCGCTGGTTTCGAAGCTCGCACTTCTACAAGCTTAGCCCTCTGTAGGGTTTCACACCATGCAGCCCAGAGGGCGCGGTTCACATGGCGCTAGCCGATTGATCTTGGCGCCGTCTTATCGGCGTTGACGGCGGGCGCCCTAGCTTTTTATGACACTCGTTGCAGTTCGTGAAGGGAGACGAGTCTGCAGGAGCGGTAGAGGGCTGTCTGCCTCTACACCCTCACGCCGGTCGCCTAAGCTACCATTGGGAGGGGTTGGAAATTGGGTTTTGCACCTATGTGCGTTGCCAGTTTAACGTGTCTTGGCGCCACGGCTTGCCGTGCGGCTTCAGCCACCAACGTCGAATCTAATTCGCCCCCATGATGGCTGATGACAAACGCTGCCCAATCAACTTTTGTCACCACGCGCTAAAAGTGTATCACATGTTGCGCCAGATGTGAAGCGCTTGGACGTTAGGGAAGTGGTGAATATTGCGGATATGAGCTACCCAGTTTGACAACAATGTAGGGGCGGCATATCATGCCGCCCGCGTTACACAAAGAAAATCGGGCGACCTAGTAGGTCGCCCCTACACCGTCTTATCAGTGTGTAACCGCGATTTTTACCACTCCCGACATTAGAGGCGCATATGCGATCACTTGGCGGCAACCGAGACCAGTCCGCCTAACATATCGCGTTGAATGCGGTATGATTGGATTGCTTGCTGATCGGTTGGCGAAAGGCGCCGGATGTGGCGGTGGATGTCTTGATTGTTGGCGCGGGAATGTCCGGATTGATGGCGGCGCGCACGCTGCTTGAACACGATTATACGGTCCATGTGATCGACAAGGGACGCAGCGTCGGCGGGCGCTTGGCCACACGGCGCGTGGGTGCGGATGGCTTGGCTGATCACGGCGCTCAGTTTTTCACCGTGCGCGCCTCGGCCCTGCAGCGCTTCGTTGATCGATGGCGCGCGCTTGATCTGGTCTATGTCTGGGGAACTGGCTGGTCCGATGGCAGCGTCAAACGAACAGCCGGTGATGGACATCCGCGCTATGTGGCCCGCGGCGGCATGAACAAGCTGGCCAAGCAGCTGGCGCGGGGCATCGACATCAGCATCGACAAACTGGTAGCGTCAGTTCGCATGACAGACGATGGATGGACGCTTGAAGACAGCGAAGGCAGGACCTACGCAGGCAAGGGACTTATCATGACGCCGCCGATGCCGGAGACGCTGGCGCTGTTGACCGAAAGCGGCGTTCAACTGGACGCGGATGATGACGCGGCTCTGCGGCGGATACGTTTTGGTCCTTGCCTGTGCGGGATACACGCGGTGAATGGAGATGTCGCCCTGCCCGAGCCGGGCGCGCTGCAGAATTTCCAGAGTGACGTCTACTGGGTGGCTGATAACCGGGCGAAAGGCATCTCGCAGGAGACGATCATTACCAGCCACGCCAATGCGAAATTCAGTCGACAGAATTGGGAGGCATCGGAGGCCGATATCATTCGGGCGCTGGAATCAGCCGTGCAGCCCCACCTCGCGGAAGGCGCGCAAATCGTACAATCGCAGCTCAAAAAGTGGCGCTACTCCGTGCCCTTGACCACCCATCCGCAAGAGTACTTGCGCGCAAAAGGCACTCCGCCGCTCGTCTTCGCCGGCGATGCCTTTGGCGGACGCGGACGAGTGGAAGGCGCCTTCACATCGGGCTTGGCGGCCGGCGCGGCCATGGCCGACGCCCTAAGATCCGATTCGTGATTCTTATTCTCCGCAGGCGCCGCCGCGTGATTCTGGCGGCTTCCTTGTTGATTGGCGCAGTTCTTGCCGCACTGCTGCATTCGCAGTTCGCGCCAATCGGCGAGTTGATGCCGGCGGCAATCGCCGCGTTGCAATCCGACGATATCGCGCGTGTCAAGCGCGAACGCTGGATCGTCTTCGAGCCAGTTGATCAGACAGAGGAGAGTGGCATTATCCTCTATCCCGGCGGGCGGGTCTCGCCGGAGGCTTACGCGCCATTAGCCAGAGCGCTGGCGGAAAGCGGATATCTGACGGTTATCGTTCCCATGCCACTTAACCTCGCCGTATTCGATCCCTTTGCGGCGGACAATGTTATCGCCGCCTATCCCTCCGTTCAAACATGGGTCATTGGCGGGCATTCGCTTGGGGGAGTGATGGCGGCGCATTACGCCCATAGTCGTCGGGATCTGGTCAAGGGTTTGGTTTTATTGGCTGCTTATCCAGAAGCCCATATTGACCTCAGTTCGAGCGATCTGACGGTTGCTGTCATTTACGGCGACAGGGACGGCTTGGTGACGGTCAACGAGGTTGAACGCGCTTTGAATCGGCTTCCGCCTGATTCTCGCTCGGTGCTGATTGAAGGCGCCAATCACGCGCAGTTCGGCTGGTACGGCGCGCAAGCAGGCGACACGCAAGCGCGCATCAGCCGAGACGAACAGCAAAGCCGCGTTGTTGAAGCGGTAAGGCAGATTCTGCAAGAGACTGGAAGGTGAATCTAATCCATGCTAGATTGAACCTTGGCGATAGAGACTTAAGGTGAGTGAGATGAGCGATCTGGCGATGCAGTCATGGGCTGGCCCGCAATTCAAATTGAGTGAAGAACAAGAGATGCTCTCGCGGATGACGCGCGATTTCGTTGCCGATAACATTATCCCGGTCGCCGCGGAATACGACGAAAAGGCAATCTTCCCCGAAGACCTGTTTCATAAGGCGCGCCAACTCGGCATCGTCAACATGCTCGTCCCGGAAGCATACGGCGGCGTCGGCGCGTCATGCTTCGAAGAGGCGCTGGTATCGGAGGAATTAGGCTACGGCTGTACCGGCATCGGTACGAGCTTGGGGGTCAATTCGCTGGCGATACTGCCGATTCTGATCGCCGGCAGCGACGAGCAAAAAGCCTACTGGCTGGGTGAGCGCGTTGGCGAGCTTGGGCAGTTCTGTTCGTATGGCGTAACCGAAGCGGACGCCGGCTCTAATGTGGCCGGTATTCAAACGCGCGCGGATAAGCAAGGCGCCGCTTATATCATCAATGGCAGCAAGACATTCATCACTAACGCCAGCTATGCGCATTTCTATACGATATTCGCCAAGACCGATATCGCCGCGGGCCACCGAGGCATGACTTGTTTCATCGTCGATCGCGAAAGCCCGGGGCTTAGCGTGGGCAAGAAATTCGACAAGCTGGGTCAACGCGCTTCGGATACCGCCGAGATCGTCTTCGATAATGTCGAGGTTCCAGAAGAGAATATCGTGGGCGAAGTCGGGCAAGGCTTCTACATCGCGATGAAGGTCTTTGATCACAGTCGCCCGGGTGTGGCGGCCGCCGCCTGTGGCTTGCAGCGCCGCGCCCTGGAAGAATGCGTCAAATACGCGGGCGAGCGCCAAGCATTCGGCTTGCCGATCTATCAGCATCAGGCGGTGGGCCACAAGATCGCCGATATGGCGATCAATTATGAAGCATCGCGGCTCTTGACCTGGCAGGCGGCTTGGCAGGTGGACGCGGGCGTCCTCAATCCGCGCGTGCCGGCCTACGCCAAAGCCTTTGCCGCCGATATGGCGACCAAGGCGGCAGTTGACGCGGTGCAGGTATTCGGCGGATACGGCTATATGAAGGAGTATCCAGTCGAGAAGCTGCTGCGCGATGTCAAGATATTCCAAATTTATGAAGGCACCAGCGAGATTCAGCGCAATATCATCGTGCGCGAATTGTTCCGCGGTCGGTGAGAATTACCACCCCATCCACGACCGCCTTTGTCTACCCGGCGCGCCCTCTTCGGGGATGAGGGCTTGAGGCGCTATCAATGAAATTCACCACTCCCTAGGTTGAACATTCGGCAACAAGGCGAATTCCCGGCAATCCGAGCAGAAACGTCTTGACAATCTAACTTGCGCTTGATAATATTCGCGCTTGCACTCGCAGCCAGCACCCTCCCCGGCGGAGGCGCTGCGGGCTGAACTGAGCAGATATGGCGAAAGTGCTTTGCGGCAGCAAGGTATCTCGCCATGAGCGAAATGAAGAATGGGCGTGCTAAGAGCGCCTGTTTGCATGTCTGAATGAAGTGTAGAGTTTGTAGTGATTAGCGGGGAATCTTATGCCCACAATTAACCAATTGGTGCGCAGAGGGCGGAAGACAAAAAGCAAAAAGAATAAGGCGCCGGCGCTGCAATTTACCTTCAACGCTTTGAAGCAGCGGCGCTCGCGCCAGCAGAAGGGCGCGCCACAGAAGCGCGGCGTGTGCACGCAGGTCAAAACTATGACGCCGAAGAAACCGAATTCGGCGCTGCGCAAAGTGGCGCGCGTACGTTTGACCAATGGCATCGAAGTCAGCGCTTACATCGGTGGCGAGGGTCATAACCTGCAGGAACACAGTGTCGTACTCGTGCGCGGCGGGCGTGTCAGAGATCTGCCGGGCGTTCGTTATCATATCGTTCGCGGCACGCTCGATACCAATGGCGTCGACAGCCGTGAGCAGGGCCGAAGCAAGTACGGGACAAAGCGCTCCAAGTAAGGCAGCGGTCCGCGCGATACGCGGCGAAGGAGTTGAGTCATGCCGAGAAGGAATCGTCCGCCCAAGCGGATACCACCGCCCGATGTCAAATACGGCAATCTTCATGTGGCGATGTTTATCAATCGGATGATGCGGGGTGGCAAGAAGAGTGTGGCGACGCGGATCATGTACGATGCGCTTGAGGCAATCGGGGAACGCACCAGAAAGGATCCGGTCGAGGTCTTTGAGATGGCGATCCGCAATGTGGCGCCAGCGGTGGAAGTCAAGCCTAAGCGCGTCGGCGGCTCGACCTATCAAGTGCCGATTGATGTCTCGCATGAACGCGGAGTCGCCTTGGCGATGCGTTGGCTGATTCAATTCGCGCGCGACCGCAACGGCAGAAGCATGTCGGAAAAGCTGACCAATGAACTCACCGATGCTTACAACGGGCAGGGCAGCGCGATCCGGCGTAAAGACGAGACTCATCGTATGGCGGAAGCCAACCGCGCCTTCGCGCACTTCCGCTAGGAAGCCAACGGTGTAATCCCGAAGATTGACATCGGGAATTGGATGGAAATGACTCAATCGCACGCTGACTTTGATCTCAAAAAAATCCGAAACATCGGCATAATCGCCCATATCGACGCCGGCAAGACGACCGTCACCGAGCGAGTTTTGTATTACACCGGTATGGTGCACAGAATCGGCGAGACGCATGAAGGCTCGGCGGCGATGGATTATATGGCGCAGGAGCGCGAGCGCGGCATCACGATCACATCGGCGGCTGTTACCGCCAGTTGGGCCGATCACCAGATCAACATCATTGATACGCCAGGGCATGTCGATTTTACTGCTGAAGTACAGCGGAGCCTGCGTGTGCTTGATGGCGGGATCACCGTGTTCGACAGCGTCGCCGGCGTCGAGCCGCAATCGGAAACGGTCTGGCGGCAAGCCTCGGAGTACGAGGTGCCGCGGCTGTGTTTTGTCAACAAGATGGATCGGACTGGCGCCGATTTTGATCGCTGCGTCGATATGATGGTCGATCGGCTCAAAGCCAACCCGGTCGTCATTCAAGTGCCTTATGGCAGCGGTGAGAATTTCGAAGGCATTATTGATCTGCTCAGGATGGAGCTGATCACCTACGGCAATGATGAAGGCACGGATATCAATTCGCACCCGATTCCCGAGAGTCATCGAGAAATGGCGGAGACTCGCCGCGAGGACATGATCGAAAAGATCGTCGAACACGATGAGTATCTCACCCTGAAATACCTCGAAGAAGAGATGATCAGCAATGAGGAACTGCTGGCGGCGCTGCGAGCGGGCACAATTGCCGGGCAGCTGCATCCGGTGCTTTGCGGCGCGGCGCTGAAGAACAAGGGGGTGCAGGCGCTGCTGAACATGGTGGTGGCTTTATTGCCCTCGCCGCTGGATATTCCGCCAGTCAAAGGCGAGCACGCCAAGGATGGCGGGTCGCTCTTGCGTCATGCCGACGATGATGACCCCTTGGCGGCTCTCGTATTCAAAATCGTCTCTGATCAGTATGGCCGGCTGGCGTTTACGCGCGTGTATTCCGGTGTTTTGAAAGCCGGCTCGATGGTGTTGAATACGGCGAACGGTCGGCGCGAGCGCATTGGGCGAATCGTGCGTATGTTCGCCGACAGCCGCGAGGACGTCAAAGAAGTGCGCGCTGGCGATATCGCCGCCGTTATCGGCATGAAAGAGACCTTCACCGGCGACACGCTGAGCGCGACCAACAGCCCGATTCTGTTGGAGAATATCAGCTTTCCGGCGCCCGTGGTTGAAGTCGCCATTGAACCCAACACCAAAGCCGATCAAGACAAGATGGGCTTGGGCTTGCGCCGGCTCGCGGAAGAAGATCCAACCTTTCAAATTGAAGTTGACGACCAGCTCGGTCAGACCAAAATCAAAGGCATGGGCGAGCTGCATCTGGAAGTGCTAGTCGACCGCTTGACGCGCGAGTATGGCGTTGACGCTCGAGTCGGCCGGCCGCGGGTCGCGTACCGCGAGACGATCACGCGAACGGTGGAAATCGACACGACCTTCAAGCGGCAGACGGGCGGCGCCGGTCAGTACGCGCGCTGCACGATTCGCTTTGAGCCCTTGCCGGCTGATGAAAAGGATGAGGCTGATGGCGCGCTTCTTTTTGTCGATGGCATTCGCGGCGGCGCAATACCCAAGGAGTTTATCCCGGCGGTGAAGAAGGGCGCCAAGCAGGCGATGCAAGGCGGCGTCATCGCCGGCTATCCGGTGGTGGATGTCATGGCGACTCTGATTGACGGCGCTTATCATGAGGTTGATTCGAGTGAAATCGCATTCACAATTGCCGGCTCGATGTGCCTAAAGGAAGGCATTCAAAAGGGTGGTCCGGTCATTCTGGAACCATCCATGAGCGTCGAGATCGTTGTGCCCGATGCCAATACCGGCGCCGTGGTCGGTGATATATCGGCGAGGCGCGGTGTCATCCAGGGAATGGAGCCGCACAGCGAGGGCATCTCGGTAATCAAGGCGCAAGTGCCATTGGGCGAAATGTTTGGTTACGCCAATGACCTGCGCAACAACACGCAGGGGCGTGGCAACTTCAGCATGGAGTTTGATACCTATACGATCGCTCCGGAGGAAATCGCGGAAGCGGTGAAGTCCGGCGCGCGCTAGATAAATGGCGGGCGCGCCCTGCCAGCAATTCTCGTTCGCCAATTCAATTTCAAGACACGGAGTTAAGAAGAGGGATTGTCAGATGTCAAAAGGGAAGTTCGAGCGTACCAAGCCTCACGTAAACATCGGAACGATCGGTCATGTCGACCACGGCAAGACCACCTTGACGGCGGCTATCACCAAGGTGCTGGCGCTAAAGGGGCAGGCGCAGATGCAAGAATACGGCGATATTGACAATGCGCCGGAGGAGCGCGCGCGCGGCATCACCATCAATATTCGCCATGTCGAATACGAAACCGATGCCCGGCACTACGCCCACGTGGATTGCCCTGGGCACCGCGATTACATCAAGAATATGATCACCGGCGCGGCGCAGATGGACGGCGCAATCTTAGTCGTCAGCGCGCCCGACGGTCCCATGCCGCAGACCCGCGAACACGTGCTGCTAGCGAAGCAGGTGGAAGTGCCGGCGATGGTCGTCTATCTCAACAAGACCGATCAGATGGATGATGAAGAGCTGATCGAGCTGGTCGAGATGGAGCTCGCCGAATTGCTGGAAGGTTATGACTTCGATCCGGATACGCCCATCATCAAGGGCTCGGCTTTGGCGGCGGAGGAGAGTGACAGCACCGACCCGGGCGCGCCCGAGTATGCCTCGATCGTTGAATTGATGGACGCGGTAGACGATTGGATTCCGACGCCTATGCGCGATGTCGACAAGCCCTTCATGATGGCGATTGAAGATGTCTTCTCCATCAAGGGGCGTGGCACGGTTGTGACCGGCAGCGTCGCGCGCGGTACGCTGCTCAAGGGCACGCAGGTTGATATCGTCGGCTTGCGCGATGAAATCGTCCAAACGGTCGTCACCGGTATCGAGATGTTCAACAAGGAACTCGATCAAGCGCAGGCGGGCGACAACGCCGGAATCTTGCTGCGCGGCATCGACCGCGATGGGGTGCAGCGCGGCATGGTCATCGCCAAGGTTGGTTCGATCACGCCACACAAGAAATTCAAATGCGAGGTTTACGTCCTGCGCCGTGATGAGGGCGGGCGCCACAAAGCCTTCTTCACCGGTTACCGCCCGCAGTTCTACATCCGCACCATGGATGTCACCGGCACGATCACGCTTCCGGACGGCGTTGAAATGGTCATGCCCGGCGACAATGTCAATCTCGACGTGGAATTGATCACGCCGGTCGCGCTGGAACGCGGTTCGTCCTTCGCCATTCGCGAAGGCGGCTTGACGGTGGGCGCGGGCCGCATCACCGAGATTCTTGAGTAGCTCGCCCAGGGACGCCAAAGACCGGAGCCGGGTCCAATGCCCGGCTCGCTTTCCCGGTCGATGTCCCGGATGAACGGATAAAGGTTGCTAAATGGCAAAGAACAAGATTCGTATCCGACTCAAGGCTTACGACCATCGGGTGCTTGATCAGTCGGCGCAGCGCATCGTGGATACCGCGGAACGCACCGGTTCGCGGGTGGTGGGCCCAGTACCCTTGCCGACGCGCATCGAGCGGTTTACTGTCCGCCGGTCGCCTTTCATTGACAAGGATTCGCAAGAACACTTTGAAGTGCGGACGCACAAACGACTGATTGATGTGCTTGATCCCGACAGCAAGACCATCGATACGCTTATGAGGCTGAACCTGCCTGCGGGCGTGGATATCGAAATCAAGATTTAGGATTGCCGCTAACGCAGGAGCAAAGGGCAAACGCGCGAGTTTGACATGTGGTCGGCAAAGGCTCGCTGCGCGGCAATCGGCCAGTCTACAAACGATGGCGATGAATTGACCAGGTGTGATCAGAATTGATGGATGGCTGTTTCACCTGAGTGGAGGCGACACTGATGAAGGGCATGATTGGCAAGAAAGTGGGCATGACCCAAGTATTTGACGAGCAGGGAACAGTCGTGCCGGTCACCGTCATCCAGGCCGGACCCTGCTACGTGACCCAAGTTCGCAACACCGATCGGGACGGCTACGTCTCGGTGCAACTCGGTTTTGGCGAGACTAAACCCAAGAATCTAACTAAGGGTCAGTTGGGTCACTTGCAGAAGCTGGATCTGCCAGCCTTGCGTCATCTGCGCGAATTTCGTTTGTCGCGCGCCGCGGATGCCGGGGTCGAAGAGGGTCAGGAAATCAAAGTTGATGTATTCGAACGCGGCGAATTAGTTGATGTAATCGGCACCAGCAAGGGTCGCGGCCACGCCGGGACAATCAAGCGTCACGGCTTCGCGCGCGGTCCCAAGACGCATGGGCAATCCGACCGGATGCGTTCGCCCGGTTCTATCGGCATGTGCGCCACGCCGGGCCGCACGCTCAAGGGTAAGAAGATGGCGGGACGTATGGGCAACGAACGTGTCACCGTGCAGAATTTACCTCTGGTGGTTGTCGATGCCGAGAAGAACTTGCTGGCGGTTAAGGGTTCCGTCCCCGGCGCCGTAGGCAGCATCGTGATGATCAAGCCCGCGGTTAAACGCGCCTAGCTTGACAAACGCGAAGGGCACAGGAGTAGGACAATGCAGATTCCAGTGATGGATAGCGCCGGGCGGGAAGTATCGCAAATCGAACTGCCGGCCGACATCTTCGAAGCGAAGATCAACGTTGGCTTGATGCACCAGGCTTTCGTCCGCCAGATGGCAAATGCCCGCCAAGGCACGCACAATACCCGCACGCGCAGCGAGATTCGGGCAAGCGGCGCCAAATGGTATCGTCAAAAGGGTACGGGCCGCGCCCGTCATGGCGCTCAGAGCGCGCCGATCTTCGTCGGCGGCGGCTTGGCGCATGGTCCCAAAACGCGTGACTACTCGAAAAAGATGCCGAAGAAAATGCGGCGCGGCGCGATTCGATCAACCTTGAGCGCCCTCGCGCGCGATGAGCAATTGGTGATAGTGGACAAACTCGATATGGAGGCGCCGAAGACCAAGGCGGCGCGAAACCTGATTGAAACCCTGGTTGGCGATCAATCGGCGCTGTTGGTGGTTACGCTGGAGGAGAAGGCGGCGCGCAAGAGCGTGAGCAACCTCCCCAATGCGCATTCGATCAGCGCGAACTATCTCAATATTCGTGATTTGCTCAAGTACGACCGCGTGATTATGACGCTGGACGCGTTAAATGTCGTGACCAGTATCTGGGGAAACGGAGCGTAACATGGCTGAGCTTCATTTGTACGATGTCATACGCCGCCCGGTGATTACGGAGAAGTCGACTGAGTTGGCTGAGGGGCAGAACAAATACGTTTTCGAAGTGGCGCGCAACGCCAACAAAATCCAGGTGAAAGAAGCGGTCGAAGAAATCTTCGACCTCGACGGCAAGGTCGTCAAAGTCAATACCATGATGATGCCGGCCAAGCGCGGTCGGCGCGGCCGCAGCACCTATATTCGGTCGCGCGCCTGGAAGAAGGCGATCGTCACGCTGGAAGAAGGCGTTACGATCGAGCTGTTTAACATCTAATGGGAGCATGAGCGATGCCCATCAAAGTCTATAAGCCGACTTCGCCAGGTCGCCGAGATATGACCGGCTATACATTTGAAGAGATCACCAAGAGCAAGCCAGAACGCTCGCTGACCCGCGCTTTGCGCAAGAGAGGCGGGCGCAACAATACGGGGCGGATCACCGTGCGGCACCGTGGCGGCGGGCACAAGCGGCGTTATCGTCTCATCGATTTCAAACGCAAAAAGGAAGATTGCCGCGCCGAAGTCATCGCCATTGAATACGACCCCAATCGCTCAGCGCGCATCGCGCTGCTGCAATATGAAGACGGCGTGAAGAGTTACATCATCGCGCCGATGGGCGTCACCGTCGGGGATACGATTGGCAATGGCGCCATGAGCGCGCTGCGCCCGGGGAACAGCCGCGCGCTGAAGGACATCCCGCTGGGTACGGTGGTGCATAATATCGAAATGCGCCCGGGCAAGGGCGGGCAATTGGCGCGCTCGGCCGGTACATCGGCGCAGATTTTGGCGTCGGAAGACAAGTATGTAACCTTGCGGCTGCCGAGCGGCGAGATGCGAATGATATTGAACACGTGCCGCGCGACAATCGGTCAAGTCGGCAATGCCGAACACGCCAACGTCAAGCTGGGCAAGGCTGGGCGCCGGCGTTGGCTGGGTTGGCGGCCCACTGTTCGTGGTTCGGCAATGGATCCGGCCAGCCATCCGCACGGCGGCGGCGAGGGCAAAGCCGGCATCGGCATGGCGGCGCCCAAAACGCCCTGGGGCAAGAAGGCGCTGGGCGTACGGACGCGGCGCAACAAGCGCACCACGCGATTCATCGTCCGCCGCCGCGGCAGACGCCGTTAATCTCGGGAGACAATCAAATGTCACGTTCACTGAAAAAGGGCTACTACATCAGCCCAAAGCTGCTGGAAAAAATTGAGCGGCTAAACCAGCAGAATAAGAAAATTGTCATCCGCACCTGGAGCCGGGCGAGCACCATCTTCCCGCAGATGGTCGGGCATACAATCGCCGTGCATGACGGCCGCCGGCACGTGCCGATTTACATCACCGAAAATATGGTCGGGCACAAGCTGGGCGAGTTCGCGCCGACCCGCACCTTCCGCGGTCACATCGTGGATAGCAGGCGCTAGGAGGGGCTGAGATGGAAGTTCGCGCAATCACCAGGTACCTGCCAATCTCGCCGCAGAAACTGCGCCTCGTCTGTGACAAGGTACGCGGCATGGATGCCCAGGAAGCCCTGATCGTTTTGGATTATATGCCGCAGAAGGGGTCCGCCTTCGTTAGCAAGACTTTGAATTCAGCAATGGCGAACGCGGCCAATAACTTTGATCTAAACCCGGACGATCTGGTTGTATCGAAGATTTACGCCGGCGACGGACCAACCTTGAAGCGTTTTAAAGCCGGCGCCCGCGGTCGTTACAAGCCGCGCCTGAAGCGCACGTCTCACCTTTGGGTGATTCTGTCGGAGCGAGAGGAAGATGATTAATGGGACGTAAGGTTCATCCAAAAGGTTTTCGTCTAAAAGTGATCCGCGAGTGGGACGCTCGCTGGTATGCCGAGGGCGAACGCTATGTCAATTTGTTGATGGAAGATCGCAAAATACGAAAGTACTTGAAGGCCAAGACGACGCGCGCCGGCGTCTCGCGCATCGAGATTGAGCGTCATCCCAACCTCGTGATCATCACAATCAATACCGTACGTCCCGGTTTGATCATCGGGCGCAAAGGCGAGGCGGTTAAGGAACTGCGTCAACAGCTGCAGGAAATGACGGGCAAGACCGTTAAGGTCGAAGTCAGCGAAATCGAAAAGCCGGATTTGGACGCGACGCTCGTCTCCGAAAATGTCGCCTCACAATTGAAGCGGCGCATCGGGCACAGCCGGGCGATGAAACGCGCTATCATGCAAGCCATGCGTCAAGGCGCTGGCGGCATTCGCGTCGAAGTTAGCGGGCGCCTGGGCGGCTCCGACATGGCGCGGCGCGAATGGATGTTTGACGGTCGCGTGCCGCGCAATACGCTGCGCGCCGATATCGATTATGGCTTTTCCGAGGCGCTGACTACCTTTGGTCAAATCGGCGTCAAGGTCTGGATTTATAAGGGCGATATACTGCCGGGCGAAGACCCGTTTAGCAGCCCGGCACAGCGCCCGGCCGAGCATGGCGGACGCCGGGGCCGCCGGAACTGACGAGAAAACCGATTGCCTGTGGGGGCGAGCTAACAGCTTGCCAAGGTAAGCGCGGCAACTGTAGGAGCAATAACCATGTTGATGCCGAAACGAAGAAAGTATAACAAGCAGATGCGCGGGCGAATGCGTGGCAAAGCGCGCCGCGGCGCCGTCGTGCAATTCGGCGATTACGGCTTGCAAGCGCTGGAGCCGAGTTGGGTCACCAGCCGACAGATTGAAGCCTGCCGCCGGGCGATGGTGCGTTACATCCGCCGCCGCGGCAAGGTCTGGATCCGCATCTTTCCTGATAAGCCGGTGACGCAGAAGGCGGCCGAAACGCGCATGGGCAAGGGCAAAGGCTCGGTGGAAAAGTGGGTCTGCGTCGTCAAGCCGGGGCGCATCCTCTTCGAAATGAGCGGCGTGCCCGAAGACGACGCGCGGGAAGCGCTGCGCCTGGCATCGCATAAACTGCCGATCAAAACCAAGTTCGTCAAGCGCTTCGATCCGATTTCCGGTCGGGAGGTCAGTTGATGTACATCGACGAAATCCGCGCCTTGTCCAGCGACGAAATCCTGGACAAGATTGAAGATCTGAAAGTGGAAATGTACACCTTTCGCATTCAGAAGGAATCTGGCGAATTGAAGGATACCACCTTATTCCGCAAAACGCGGCGCGATATCGCGCGCTTGAAGACGGCGCTGCGCGAGCGCGAATTGGCGGCCGAGCTTGTTGCCCAAGGGGGAGAGAATGCCGAATAACCGAAAGCGCCTGGTCGGTCGGGTGGTCAGCGACAAGATGGACAAGACGGTCGTTGTCGCGATCGAAAATCGCAAGATGCACCCGGTCTATCACAAGGTAGTGATGTCAACGAAAAAGGTGATGGCGCATGATGAAACAGGCGTTGGCATCGGCGCCCTGGTGCAACTTGTGCAAAGCCGCCCTATTAGCAAACGCAAGCGCTGGGTGGTGGAAGCGGTATTGGAAGACGCGCAACAGCTGGCGCCCTAGCCGGATGCTGTGGACGCCAGTTTCTTGAACGGAGAATGATAGCGATGATTCAAACGGAATCGCGTTTGAAGATAGCCGACAACAGCGGCGCGCAGGAATTGTTGGTCATCCGCGTACTCGGCGGCTCGAAAGTGAAGTACGGCTATGTCGGCGATATCGTTGTCGGCACGGTAAAATCCGCCAGCTCTTCCGGGAGCCTCAAGAAAGGCGAGCTCGTGCGCGCAGTCATCGTGCGGACGCATAAAGAGTATCGCCGCAACGATGGTTCGACGATCCGCTTCGATGACAATGCCGCCGTGGTCTTGGCGGAGGATCTCGAGAATCCTCGCGGGACGCGCGTCTTCGGGCCCGTAGCGCGCGAATTGCGCGATAAAGGCTTCATGAAGATCGTTTCGCTGGCGCCCGAGTCCTTATAAGTGAGGTACTGACATGCAGCGAGTAAAGCAAGGCGACTTGGTAGAAGTGATCGCCGGCAAAGACAAAGGCTTGCGCGGAGAGGTGGTTCGCGTCCTGAAGAGCAAGGATCGCGTGATTGTCAATGGCGTCAATATCATGAAGCGTCACCGCAAAGCGCGACCAGCGCCCGGTGGTCAGCAAATCCCGGCGCAGATTATCGAATTCGAGGCGCCGCTTCATATCTCGAATGTGATGCTGGTTTGCAAGGAAACTGATCAGCGCACCCGCGTGGGCTACCGCGTCAATGAAGATGGCTTTAAAGTTCGTTACAGCAAGAAAAGCGGAGCCGATTTAGATTAGGGCAGCGAGGTCAACGCAATGGAAAACCGAATGTACACCCGCTATATGGAAGAAGTGGCGCCGACTTTGACGGCGGAGTTTGGTTATACCAATCCGATGCAAGTGCCCACGATCAGTAAGATCACGCTGAATGTTGGCGTTGGCGAAGCGATTGACGAGCCGCGCTCGCTGGATGGCGCCGTGGAAGACCTCAAGGTTATAACCGGGCAGCAGCCGGTCGTCACCAAAGCGAAAAAGAGCATCGCCACCTACAAACTGCGCGAAGGGCGGGCGATCGGCGCCAAGGTGACCCTGCGCAAAGAGCGGATGTGGTCGCTGTACGACCGCCTCGTCAACATTGCTTTGCCTCGGATTCGCGATTTTCGCGGCGTATCAGCTAAGCTGGATGGGCGCGGCAATCTCACCGTCGGCTTGCGGGAACAGTTGGTCTTCCCGGAAATCGACTTCGACAAGATTGATAAGGTCCGTGGTCTGGAAGTGACCATCGTTACCACGGCCAAGACGGACGAAGAGGGACGCCGGCTGCTTGCGCTGCTTGGCATGCCCTTCCAAGGAAACTAGAGGGAGTTTATGGCGAAGAAATGCATGCAGTTTCGAGAACAGCGGCGGAAGTACGCGGTGCGCGTACGCCATCGCTGCAAGGTATGCGGGCGTCCGCGGGGTTACATCCGCCGTTTTGGCTTATGCCGGATTTGCTTCCGCGAGATGGCGCTTAATGGCGAGATTCCCGGCGTCGTCAAGTCGAGCTGGTAGGAGGCGGCAACAGTGTCTAATGTGACAAACGATCCAATTGCCGATATGTTGACGCGCATTCGTAATGCGTTGACAAGGGGTATGACCGAAGTGCCCGTGCCCAAAAGCACAATTAAGATTGAAATCGCCCGCATCCTCAAGGAAGAGGGATATATCGAAGATTATTCGCTTGGGGACGAAAGCCCGGTGCCGCTGATCAAGGTCCAGCTCAAGTACTTTGGCGCCCGGCGCGAACGTCGGCCCGTCATCACGCAGCTCAAGCGAATCAGCAAACCGGGGCGCCGCGTCTATCGTAAACGCCGGGAGCTGCCGATTGTATTGAGCGGCACCGGCATTGCAATCGTGACCACGCCAAAGGGCGTCATGACCGCGCAGCAGGCGCGCCGCGATGGCGTCGGCGGCGAAGTCCTTTGTTACGTGTGGTGACGGAAGGGGAAAGACTATGTCGCGCGTAGGAAAACAGCCTGTTGCGCTGCCGGACAACGTGTCAGTCGCCATTGACCGCAATACAGTGACCGTAAAGGGGCCCAAAGGCGAGCTGTCTCAGGTCTTCAATCCAGATTTGGCGATTCGGCAGGAAAATGGCTCGGTTATCGTGGAACGCCCGACCGACCTGCGCCATCACAAGGCGCTGCATGGGCTGACGCGCGCGCTTCTGTCCAATATGGTGGTCGGCGTATCTCAAGGCTTCCGAAAGACGCTGGAGATCCAGGGCGTCGGTTACCAAGCCACGATGCAGGGGGCGAATTTGCAGCTTCGTCTGGGGCATTCGCACGAAGTCATCGTAGAGCCGCCCGCCGATATCGTCTTTGACGTGCCGCAGGAATCACGCGGGACGATCATCCATGTGGATGGCATCGACAAGCAAGTGGTGGGGCAGGTAGCGGCCGATATTCGCGGCTGGCGTCCGCCTGAACCCTACAAGGGCAAAGGCGTCCGTTACCTGGGCGAGTATGTGCGGCGCAAAGCGGGCAAAGCGGGCAAACGCTAAGTGGGCAATCGCTCCAATGGCGGGATCGGTCTGACAGAGGAAACGGAAAATGGCGGATATCATTGGTCGAAAGAAATACCTGGCGCGGAAGAGGCGGCATCGGCGCGTGCGCAAGAAGATTGCCGGCACTGCGGCGCGCCCGCGGATGAATGTTTATCGCAGCAACCGCCACCTCTTTGTTCAACTGATTGACGATGTTGAAGGGCGGACGCTGGTGTCTTGCTCGACCATCGACAATGAGGTGGCGCTGCAATTGGGCGACATGAAAAAGGTCGAGGCGGCGAAGCTGGTCGGGCAGATGATAGCGGCGCGCGCGAAGGACGCTGGCATCAACACGGCGGTATTTGATCGTGGCGGATTCATGTACACCGGACGGGTCGCGGCCGTGGCCGAAGGCGCCCGTGAAGCCGGTTTGCGAATGTAGGCGTGGAGATTGATAATGTCTGAGCGAAGAAGGCGCGATTCGCGCCGGAATCAAGAAGAGCGCGATGAATTTGACGAGCGCGTGGTGGATATTCGCCGCGTCGCCAAGGTGATAAAGGGCGGGCGCCGTTTTGCCTTTCGTACGGTAGTGGTGGTGGGCGACAATCGCGGCAACGTCGGCATCGGCATTGGCAAGGCGCGCGCGGTTCCCGATAGCATCCGCAAGGCGGCCGAGCGGGCGCGGCGCAATATTATGGGTGTGGCGCTCTCCGGCAGGACGATCCCCTACGCGGTTACCGGGCGTCATGGCGGCGCGCGCGTCCTGCTGAAGCCGGCGGCGCCCGGTACTGGCGTCATCGCCGGCGGCGGTGTCCGCGCGGTCCTGGAAGTGGTCGGCGTTCGCAATATCCTAACCAAGAGCCAGGGCAGCGCCAATCTGCTCAACGTAACGATGGCGACCCTCGACGCCCTGCAACAGCTTCGCAGCGCCGAGCAACTGGCGGAAATGCGTGGCAAGCCGGTTCATGAAGTGGCGCCGTTCTGGGAGCGCCGCGCGGAACGGAGCGCTGAAAATGTCTGAGCGCGACGGCAAGCTGCTTAGAATAACCTTGACCAAAAGCCCGATTGGCTACAACCGGAGGCAAAAGGAGACCGTCAAGTCGCTCGGATTGCGCCGGATGCGGCAGACTGTGTTGATCGGCGATGCGCCCCAGATTCGCGGCATGATCGCCAAGGTAAGCCACTTGGTGGAAGTCGAAGAGGTTGAACACAATGAAATTGCATGATTTGAAGCCCGACCCGGGGTCAAAGCGCCGGCGGAAACGCGTCGGCAGAGGTATCGCCGCGGGACAGGGAAAGACGGCCGGGCGCGGCCACAAGGGCCAGGGGGCTCGCAGTGGCGGCGGCAAGGGTCCATACTTTGAAGGCGGGCAATTGCCACTGGTGCGGCGTCTGCCCTTCAAACGCGGCTTCACCAATATCTTCGCTATCACCTATCAGGAAGTCAACGTTGATATGTTGGAAGCGCGCTTCGAGGACGGCGCCCTTGTCAACGGGGCGTCGCTCCTGGCAGCGGGCTTGGTGCGGAAAGCGGATGAGCCGATCAAGGTGCTGGGGCGTGGCGAACTTGGCAAGAAGCTGGAAGTACACGCCAACAAATTTACCAAGAGCGCGGCACAGAAAATCGAAAAAGCCGGCGGCAGCGTTAACGCGCGCGCGCTGAAAGTGACTGGCGCCCGAGCGACGGTCAAGCGCCTGCGCAAAGCCGATATGGAACGCCTATACGGTGAACCTGAGTAAGCAGCGCGCGGAGCCGATCGCAAGACATAAAACTCCACAGGCGTCTCGTGCGTATACCGTGTAGGCAGCTTCATGAAGAGCGCCCCGTAGGCTGAGGCGCCGCTGGCTTCTCATGATTGATGAGGTACAGATTCTATGATTCAAGCACTGAAAAACGCGTGGCGTCTGCCGGATGTGCGCAACAAGCTGCTATTCACCGTCTTCATCCTGATCGTATACCAGTTTGCCGCTCACGTTCCCGTTGTCGGCGTCGATCGCAACGTCTTGAGGCAAGTTTTCGAAAGCGGCAGCAGCGCCGGAAATCTAATTCAGGTGATGAACTTGCTTTCAGGCGGCGCGGTCGCCAATTTCAGCGTGATCGCCAATGGTGTTTACCCCTACATCACCGCTTCGATCATTTTTCAATTGCTGGTGCCGATTGTTCCAGCGCTTGAACGCATCCAGCGCGAACCCGGCGGGCAGGAAAAAATCCAGCGCTACACCTATTATGTGGCGATTCCGATGGCGGTTTTGCAGGCGCTGGGGCAGATCAGCATCTTCAACCTGGCGACCGGGACCGGCGCCGAAATCATCCCCGGCTTTGGATTCGGCTTGGGCAGCAACCTGCTTTTGACAGTCTCCGTGCTGACGACGATGACTGCCGGCACGATGTTTGCCATCTGGCTCGGCGAATTGATTACGGAGCAGGGCATCGGCAACGGCATCTCGATTATCATCTTCGCTGGCATCGTGGCGCAGGCGCCGCAGAATCTGATTCGTCTGCTGACGCAGCAGCCAGACCGCAGCATTTACAACTTGGTCCTCTTTGTCGTAATCACGGTTCTAAGTGTGCTCGCGGTGGTCGTAATTCAAGAGGGCGTGCGGCGGATTCCCGTCCAGTACGGGCGCCGTGTGCGCGGCAATCGCCAATTTGCGCAGCAGGACAGCTTTATTCCGCTGCGTGTTAACCCGGTCGGCATGATCCCGCTGATTTTCGCCCAGTCGATCATCACCTTTCCCGCCATCATTGCCAGCCTGTTTCCGCCGGGCGCGGTCGGCAATACAATTCAAACTACCTTCGGCAATCAACAGGGCTTGCTCTATTGGGGCACATTCTTCCTGATGACAGTCGGCTTCACATTCTTCTACGCCGAAGTGATGGTGGGCAATCAGAATCTGGCGGAGACGCTGCAGCGCAATGGCGGTTTCATCCCCGGGATCCGCCCGGGCAAGCGTACTGAAGATTACATCAAGAGCACAACACGCCGCATCACCTTCGTCGGCGCCTTCTTCCTGGGTGTGATCGCGATCATCCCCGGCATGGTTGACCTGGTGAACCGCATCATCTTTCCCTTGGAAGCATCGACATCGGGCGCCGTCATTAACGCCGGTTTGGTCATATCCGGGTCGGGCTTGATCATCGTAGTCGGCGTCGTTATCGACACCATGCGTCAATTGGAAGCGCAGTTGGTAATGCGGAATTACGAGGGCTTCATGCGCTAGTCCGCGCCAGACAATCAGCACAATGGAGCCGGGTTAATCATCAGATAAAGCTCGGCTTTATTTTTGTCGCGCATCAATCATGCGGATCCGCGTAGAAAACGAGGCGCAGACAGAAAGGCGGGGTGAGGGCGAATGAGCTTGTACGTCATATTGATGGGGGTGCAAGGCGCCGGCAAGGGACTGCAGGCGAAGCTGATTGAAGACCATTACGGCATCCCGCAAGTATCCACCGGCGATCTCTTTCGGGCGATGCGGAGGCGACAAGACGAGCTGGCGCGAAAGGTGCAAGACATCATGGCTTCGGGTCAACTGGTGGACGATGACACGACCAACGCCATCGTCGCCGACCGGCTGGCGCAGCCGGACGCGCGGACGGGCGTAATTCTGGATGGCTACCCGCGCAATCAGATTCAGGCGGCTTTCCTCGAGCGGCATCTGCAAGAGAAATGCGCGCGCGTCAATGCGGTGCTGCTGCTGGAGCTCGAACTCTATGTCGCCTTCAAACGCGCTTTTGGGCGTGTATCCGCAGGTGATGGCGCGAGCTTCAATTGCTATTACAACGCTGACGGGGTTGACTTCCGTTGGGAGTCGCCTGCCGATAGCGCCTATCCGCCGCGTTTGACCGCAACGGTTTCGGCGAGCGGCGAAAACCTCAGGCGGCGCCCAGATGACGCCAGCGGCGACGCAATCATCAAGCGGATCGATACATACCTTGAGACGACGCAGCCGCTCATCAGCTATTTTGAGGCTAAGGGGATCGTGCGAAAGATCAATGCCGACCAGAGCATCGAAGCGGTCTGGCGCGATATCAGGCGCGCTCTTGCGACAAACTGAGGCTCGCACTATTCCGCCAATCGGATTCTTATGGCGCCGGTACTGAAGACAGCCGACGAGTTAGAAATCATGCGCCAGGCTGGGCGCATCGTTGCTATCGCGCATGAAGAGATGCGGCGCGCCATTAAGCCCGGCGTGGCGACCAAGCTGCTGGATACCATCGCGCTGACGGTGCTGCGCGATAACGGCGCCGAGCCCTGCTTTCTGGGTTACGCCCCCGGCGATCACCCGCCCTTTCCCGCAACGATCACCGCATCCGTCAATAACGAGCTGGTTCACGGCATCCCCTCGGAGAAGCGCGTCCTGCAAGAGGGGGATGTCATCGGCATTGATGTCGCCTGCTTCTTCCAAGGTTACGTGGGCGACGCCGCTTTCACCCATCCAGTCGGCGAGATTTCGCGCTCAGCCCAGCGCCTGTTGAAGGCAACCGAGACCGCGCTCGAAGCGGCGATACAGGCATCGGTCCTGGGCAACAGAATCAGCGATGTCGCCAAGGCGACGGCGAAGTGCGCGGGAAGGTTGGGCTATAGCGTCGCGCGCGAATACACCGGCCACGGCGTGGGCCGAGAAATGCACGAAGAACCGCAAGTGCCCAATTGGTGGCATAGCAAGCGCAGCAAGCATCAATGGACGGACTACGATCTGCAGGTTGGCATGACCTATGCTATCGAACCGATGCTGATCGCCGGGCGGTCCGATCTTGTGGAACAGGACGATGGGTGGACTGTGGTCACCAAGGATGGCTCGTTGACCGCGCACTTCGAGCATACGGTCGCCATAACCGAAGATGGTCCGCGCATCTTGACGCTGCCTTAAGCCGCGATGAAGCAGTTGCTTGGCTTTAGCCTCTTTCTACTCTCGATTATTTCCGCGGCGCAAATCCATAGTCCGCGCTACGACAACAGCGAGTGTCCCGTTTTCATTCGGCGGCTGGCGGAAGACAGCGGGGCAGACATAAGCTGCGGCTACTTAACTGTTCCCGAAGATCGGCAGGCGCTCGAGACGGGCCGCATCGCGGAACGCTTTGTCGCGCGAATCGCCGCGCGGCAGCCAATTGGCCATACGCCAGTCATGCACCTCTCTGGCGGGCCCGGCATGCCCGTAGCCGAAGACATCGCGTCGATATTGCAGTCCCAGCTGCATCAGCACTACGATTTCATCGCAATCGATCAGCGAGGCGCTGGCTATTCCCGTCCTTCACTCAATTGTCATGAGCTGGACGACCAGACTGATTATCTCAATCCCGCCTGGAGTCAGCCTTGTTATCGGCGCCTTGTCAATGACGGAATCGCCTTGCGAGCCTACGACAGCGCCAGTGACGCCCATGACTTGCATGACCTGCTGGTGGCGCTTGAGATTGATCAAGCGAATGTCTACGGCTATTCGTACGGAACGCGTCTGGCATTAACACTCGCGCGCGATTTTCCCCAGCGTATCCGGGCGCTGATGTTGGATGGCGTGCTGCCGCTACAGGTGAACCTATTGGAAGCGCTGGCGCCCAATGGTAATCAATCCATTGCCCGCATTTTCAGCAGCTGCGCCGCGGACGCGGATTGCCGGCGCGCCTATCCAGATTTATCCGCCTCATTCGGGGATGTATTGGCAGCATTGAATCGCAGCCCCGCCGAGGTTCAAACGGAGGAATATGACCATCCCATTGCGGTAACTGCCCAGGACTTCGTCTTCAATTTGCTTTACAGCCTTTATGAGAAACACTTGATTCCATTTCTGCCCGCGAAGATAGATGCCTATGCGCATGGTGAGTATGACTTTGAAATGGCTCGCGGCGAAGGCGAGTTGCCTCGGAATAAGGCGGATGTTCTGGGCACGCCCGACGGCTCCAGCGAAGGGACCTTGCTCAGCTACCTATGTGCGGAAGAGGCGCCCTTTAACCGGCGAGAAAGAATAGCCAATCGCGCGGCGAACCTGACTGGCGTGTTAAGAAGAGCTTTGGTCGACTGGGCAGTTTCCTACCTGAATGACTGCAACATCTGGGAGGCGCCCCGATCTTCCGCACGGGAGAATCAGCCTGTGAAAAGCGATATCCCGACGCTGCTGTTGTCGGGCTATTTCGACCCCGCCACGCCGCCGGAGTGGGGCGATGAAGCGGCGGAGCATCTGACGAACAGCTGGCATTATGTATTTCCCGATGCCGGGCACGGCGTACTGTTTGAAACAGATGCCGCCTGCGCCCTGACGATTGCGCTATCATTCCTCGAGGATCCGCTGAGCCAGCCGGCCGATGCCTGCCTGGGATCAATGACTGGGCCGGACTTTTACATTCGCCCGTAAACAGCGCTAGCCGAGGAAAATGTCCGTTTACATTGCGAATTATTGTGATACACTGTTTCTTCGCTCTCAATTGCCTGATGCGATTTGCAGGACAATTGAATCGTTAGAAACATCGTCATAGGGTGGGAGTAGCGCATCTACAGTTGGATGCTCCTGTAGATTGTGCGCATATTGCTGGAGCAATTTCCAGCATTGGGAACTGAGACTGAGGAAGAGCGCATGAAGGTATCAGCAAGCGTCAAACGCCGTTGCCCGAAGTGCCGGGTAATCAAGCGCAAGCGTCGGGTGATGATCATCTGTGAGAACCCGAAACACAAACAGAGACAGGGCTAACTTCGCCCTTATTGATCAAGGAGACATTCGATGGCTCGTATCGAAGGTGTTGATCTGCCGCGGGAAAAGCGCGTCGTCATCGGCTTGACGTACATCTATGGCATCGGCAAATCCACAAGTCAGCGTCTGTTAGATAGCGCTGGCATTGATCACGGTACACGCGTCCGTGATTTGAGCGAAAGCGAATTGCAGCGCATTCGCGAGCTAATTAGCGGCTTGACCATTGAAGGCGACCTGCGCCGTCAAACGCAATTGAATATCAAACGGCTGATGGAAATCAATTCGTATCGCGGATTGCGGCATCGGCGGCGCCTGCCAGTACGCGGGCAGCGAACGCGGACAAACGGGCGGACGCGCCGTGGCAAGAAGCAGACGGTCGCCGGGCGCGGCCGCCGTCGTGGCGCCACGAAAAAGTAGGCGCGCCGAATTTCTATAGACTTTTTCGCACACGCGTTTTGGCTATTGCAGTCGCGTTATCTAGGTTGCGCGGACGGGTAAGGGGCGCGATCGCGCGCCGCTGCGGTAAATTTTAGTTCAACTGGAGCGAATGAATGGCAAGAGCAAGTAGAGGCAGTCGCGGGACTGGTAGGCGAACCTTCAAGAATATCCCCTATGGTCAAGCGCATATTCATGCAACTTTCAACAATACCATTGTGTCCATGACTGATCAGTCGGGAAATGTCATCACCTGGGCGAGCGCCGGCACCTCCGGATTCACCGGCAGCCGCAAGAATACCCCGTACGCGGCGCGGATGGCGGCTGAAACCGCGGCGGCAAACTCGCAGCAGCATGGCATGAAAGAAGTCGACATCTTCGTTAAAGGTCCAGGACCCGGTCGCGAAGCGGCGATTCGATCAATTCAGCAGAGTGGCTTGAAGGTTCGGTCTATTTCTGACGTGACGCCTGTGCCGCATAACGGCGTTCGCCCGCCGAAACGCCGGCGCGTTTAGTCGAAAAGGAAGCCTCCCTATATGATTTACCCAACAGAGTCCGCATCGGCGCTTGCAGGCGCGGTCGACGGCAATCTGGTAACAGCGAATATGGTGCTTCCACATCAGGTGGAGAGCCAGAATATCACCAAGGATTATGGACGCTTTGTTATCAGCCCGCTGGAGAGCGGTTACGGATTGACCTTGGGCAATGCTTTGCGGCGTGTCTTGCTATCGTCTCTGCCGGGGGCGGCGGTCACGAGCATTCGCGTCTCTGAAGTCCATCATGAATTTTCCGAAGTCCCGCATGTGCGCGAAGATATGACGCAGCTTATCCTGCAAATCAAGCAGTTGCGGCTGGTCTTGCAGGGCGTGGAAACCTCGCGCTTGAGCCTCAACTACAGCGGCGGCGACGGCATTGTCACTGCGGCTGATATTTTGGCGCCGGCCGAAGTTTTAATCGAGAACCCAAGCCTCTATCTCTTTACCGTCGACGGTCAAGATGTCAATATCGAGATGGAATTCGAAGTGCGCTCCGGGCGCGGATTCAGCCCGGCGGAGGAGCGTGGACGGCTGCCAATCGGCGAATTGCCGGTAGACGCAATCTTCAGCCCGATAAAGCGGGTGAACTTTGATGTTGAGCGCGCGCGCGTCGGCCAGCGTACTAACTATGACCGTCTCGTGCTCGAATTGTGGACGGATGGGACGATCCGCCCTGAAGAAGGCTTGGCGCAAGCAGCCCAGATTCTGATGCATCATCTCAAAGTGGTCGCGGGCGTCGATGACGACTGGTTCCAAAATATCGAGCTGCCGCCGCAGATCGACGACGAGCCTACTTATCCGCCGCTCTACGACAAGCCGATCGAGGAATTGGACCTCAGCGTTCGTGTATTCAATTCGCTGAAACGCACCGGCATCACATCGGTCGGCGACGTGCTGGATATGTTGAATCGCGGACCCGATGCGATGTTGGCGATCCGCAATTTCGGCGAAAAGTCGCTGGATGAACTCGAGCAGAAGCTGCAAGAAAAGAACTACTGGCCCCACGAGAAGACTGAGCAGTAAGTAAGCGAGGCGCAAGTATGCGACATCGTCGTCACGGAAAAAAACTGAATCGCAGCGGCAGCCATCGCAAGGCTCTGCGCATGAATTTGGCTAGTCAATTATTCATCCACGGGCGAATCAGAACGACATTCCACAAAGCCAAGTTCGTGCAGGGTCATGCCGAGCGCTTGATCACAATTGCCAAACGGGGGCTGGCAAAAGCGGATGCGAATGGCGACGAGCTGATTGCCGTGCATGCGCGCCGGCAAGTCGCCCGTCGCTTGAATAATGATCGTGATCTGGTTGGCGTAGTTTTCGATGACTTGGCGCCTCTGTATGAGGATCGCCCCGGCGGTTATACACGAATACTTAAACTGGGACCGCGCAAAGGCGACAACGCTGAAATGGCGCTGATAGAACTGGTGGATTACGAGGTGGAGGATTAGCGCGCCCGCAAAATCGCGGCGTTACGCTGCTGTCCTGGCATACGATGGGGGCGCCTACCAAGGCTTTCAGCGACAGCCCAAACCGACGCCGACGATCCAGGCGGCAATAGAAGCGGCGATCGGTCAGGTCGCGGCGCCGGGGTCGAGCATCGTCGGCGCTGGGCGAACGGATGCCGGTGTGCATGCGAGCGGCCAAGTGATTGCCTTCGATATTGAATGGAATCATGGAGACGATGATTTATTGCGCGCGATCAATGCCCAGCTTCCGCCGGATATCGCCCTGCGCGAGATTTGGCGGCGCGAGCGCTTTCATCCACGATATGACGCTCTATGGCGGCAGTATGCCTACCGCATCGCGACGCCGGCGACACGCAATCCGCTCTTGGCTCGCTATGTTTGGCAGCTTACCGGCGAGTCGCTCGAATTGGATCGCATGAATGCGGCGGCGGCGATAATCCTGGGCGAACATGACTTTGCCGCCTTTGGCACGCCGCCACAAGCGGGCAGCCTCAATACGGTGAGGCAGGTTTTTCTATCGAGCTGGGAGTTGGAATCGGGAACATTTGGCGCCGCATACCGTTATCGCATTCGCGGGACCGCGTTCTTATACCACATGGCGCGCCGACTGGTGGGAATGATGGCGCAGGTGGGCCGGGGCGCAATCAGCTTAGGCGAATTCGAGGCGATTCTGCGTAGCCGCGAGCTCTCGCGGACGAAAACGCTGGCGCCGCCCTGTGGATTGGTCCTCGAAGCGGTGGGCTATCCCGGCGTCACCGAGACGGAAACGACAACGCGCGCCGCTGAACAGGTCATGATGGCAGCGCTGGAGGGAAGGATATGAGACAGATCGTGCAGAAGACTTATGCGACTACGCCCGACGTCATTGAGCGGCGCTGGTGGGTCGTTGACGCGCGGGGCATGACATTGGGCCGCGTCTCGTCTAAGGTGGCGCAACTGTTGCGCGGGACGCACAAGCCATACTTCACGCCGCACCTTGACACCGGCGATTATGTTATCATCGTCAACGCCGACAAGATCCACGTCACCGGCAAGCGCATGGACCAGAAGACATATTATCGCCACAGCGGTTATCCCGGCGGCTTGAAGTCGATGACACTGCGCGAAATGATGCACAAGTTCCCGACCCGCGCGCTGCGGCTTTCGATCAAGGGCATGCTGCCCAAGGGACCGCTCGGCCGCCGTATGTTCAAGAAGCTAAAAGTCTATGCTGGCGCCGAACACCCGCATCAGGCGCAGCAGCCGCAAATTCTGGAATTGTAGGTTGATCAGATTTGACCCGCGCGAAACACTTGGATCGGCGCTTCGCGAGTGGCGCAATTTGAGGAGATATTGAATGTCAGCACAGTATTACGAAGGCATCGGCCGCCGCAAGTCCGCCTCCGCGCGCGTGCGCTTGTTCCCCGGCGGCACCGGCAGATTCATCATCAATGGAAAAGAGGGCATGGAATTCTTGCCGCGCCTCGGCGACACCGAGATCTGCCTGGCGCCCTTAACCCATATTGGGCAGGAACGCCATTACGATATTTCCGTGCACGTCAATGGCGGCGGCATTACCGGGCAGCGAGACGCTATCTTGCTCGGCATCGCCCGCGCCTTGGAAAAGATCGACCCCGACTTGCGCGGGACGCTCAAACGCGAGGGTTTCCTCTCTCGCGACGCGCGCGTCAAAGAGCGCAAAAAGCCCGGTCTCAAACGCGCTCGCAAGGCGCCAACCTATACCAAGCGTTAACAGCAAGACTGAATAGCGCGCTCTTCAGCCAGCACTCGCCGAGGGTCGCTGGCTGTTTTTTTGGGCGCGCGGATGCGCCAAGCCAGAGCGAGCAAGAAGTATCCGATGATTTCGATTTTGGGCTTAGGTCCGGGCGCCATCGACGATCTGTCGTTGCGCGCCTGGGAGAAGATTCAAGGCACAGCGAAGTTGTACCTGCGCACGGCGCGCCACCCCAGCGTGGCCGATCTTCCGGCAGCCGTCAACGTAGTCAGTTTCGATGAAATCTACCAGCAACATGAGCAATTCAAAGATGTCTATGACGAAATTGCCGCGCGGATCCTCCACCAGGCGCAAGAAACGGGCGGGGTCGTTTACGCCGTGCCCGGTGACCCACTGGTTGGCGAATCAACGACGCCGCGCATTCTGGCGCTCGCCGCCGAAGCGTCGATCGCGGTAGAGATCATCCATGGCGTCAGCTTCATTGAACCCTGTTTGTCGCTCTTGGGCATAGACGCGCTGGATGGCTTGCAAGCGCTCGATGCGCTTTCCGTCGCCGAGCAATATCATCCGCCAATCAATCCGGCGCTGCCGGCGCTTTTGGCGCAGGTTTACAATCAGTCAGTCGCTTCGAACCTCAAGCTGACCTTGATGAACCAATATGACGACGATTTTCCGGTCAAGCTGATCCACGCGGCCGGCACGAGTTATGCCACAGTCGAAGACCTGAAACTCTATGAAATCGACCGCAGCCAGCGGATCAATGTCATGACCACATTATTTGTCCCGGCGATGAATGCGCACAGCAGTTTCGAAACGCTGCAGAATATCATCGCGCATTTGCGGTCGCCCGAGGGTTGCCCTTGGGATCGCGAACAGTCGCACAAGTCCTTACGCCCCTTTCTAATCGAAGAGGCCTACGAGGCGCTGGAAGCGCTGGACGGTGAAAACCCGAAGGCGCTCAATGAGGAGCTGGGTGATCTGCTATTGCAGATTCTGCTGCACACGCAGATCGCGATCGACGACGGCGAATTCAAGATGGCTGATCTGCTGCGACAATTGAACGAGAAAATGATTCGGCGGCATCCACATGTCTTTGGCGATGTCGAGGCGACCGGCGATCTCGGTGAGCTTTCGCGCATCTGGCATGAAGTCAAGCAGGCGGAGAAAGCAGGCAGCGCCGCCCCGGCTGAATCGCTTCTGGATGGGATTCCGGCGGGCGCGCCCGCTCTGTTCGTGGCGCAGCGCTATTCGCAGCGCGCGTCAAAAGTCGGTTTCGATTGGGCCGATATTGGCGGTGTCGAAGCCAAATTCGAGGAAGAGCTGGCCGAAGTATTGACCGCGGAGACTGATGCCGAGCGGATTAAGGAAATCGGCGATCTGATTTTCGTACTCGTGAATTGGCTGCGCTGGCTCGGCATAGACGATCCCGAGAGCTTGCTGCGTACAATTAATGCGAAATTCTACCGTCGTTTCTGTCATGTCGAACAGCAAGTGGCGCAATCGGGAAAACACTTTGACGACTGCAGCCTGGATGAGCTTGAAGCGTTGTGGCAAGAAGCCAAGCGCTTGACCGACTGATGCCTGCGGACCCGACTATTCTCGAAGGCGCGCTTTCCATACAGGCGGCGCTCGAAGCGGGCTTCCGTGATATCCACCAGATTCTGATAGACGAGCGCAAACGTTCTGACCGGCGTATCAGCTGGTTGCGCCGTAAAGCTCAGTCCGCCGGCGCGAGCGTCTCCTTCGTATCGCGCGCGACGATTGAGGCGAGCGCCAGCGGCAAATCGCATGGCGGCATCATCGCGCTGGTGGGCGAACGGCGTTTCCGCCAGCTGGGTGAGTTGCTGCCTGAAGCGGAGCCCGCCTTTATCGTCATGCTGGATGGCATCGAGGATCCCTACAATTTCGCCGGGGTAATACGGGCGCTATACGCCGCGGGCGCGGATGGCGTTGTGATGCGCCCGCGCAATTGGACCAGCGCAACGGCTTTAGTCGGCAGAGCCAGCGCCGGGGCGATTGAGCGCTTGCCCCTGGCGATCGCCGCGACAGCTGCTGAGGCCGCGGAGTTTTATCGCGGCCATAACCTCGTCGTTGCCTGTACCGCAAAAGCCGAGCCAGCGGAGCCGCTGTACGACGTTGATCTCACGGCACCGCTATTCTTGCTAATCGGAGGGGAACGGCGTGGCGTCACGCGCTCGTTTTTGCGTAACGCTGACTGGCATTTGCGCGTTCCCTATGGTCGCGAATTTGAGCCTTCGCTCGGCACAGTTGGCGCGGCCTCGGTCATCGCCTTTGAGGTGTCGCGACAGCGACGCTGTACAAGGCTTTGACGCAAGTGGCTGGCGATTGAGTGTCGCGTAATGACAACCTCTGCTACCATGCCATGCATATCGCAGCGTCAGCAAACATTATACGGGAGATGATATGAAGGCGCTCATACTCGCCGCTGGGCAAGGCACGCGTCTGCGCCCGGTTACGCTTACCATGCCGAAATCGCTGGTGCCGGTTGCGAATCGATGGCTGATCAATTACGCGATGGATTCGTTGAAGAAAGCCGGGCTGACCGATATTGGAATCGTCGTCAATAGCATGGATTCCCCTATCGTCACTAATCTGCGCGATGGCCGCATGCTCGACGTGAGTATTGAATACATCGTGCAGGACAAGCAACTAGGCCTCGCGCATGCGACGGCGCTCTGCCATGAATTCGTCGGCGACGAACCATTTACTGTTTTCCTCGGTGACAACATCTTCCAGGATAAGATGACCAGCCTGCTCACCTCCTTCGCTGAGTCGCCAAATGAAGCCGCGGTCGTCTTGGGCAAGGTGCCAGATCCGGCGCGCTTTGGCATTGCCGAAATCGATAACGGCAGCATCGTCCGCGTGGTCGAAAAGCCGCAGGATCCGCCATCCGACCTGGCGATCGCCGGCGTTTATCTTTTCCGCTCGTCGATTTTTGACGCGATTAAGCGCATCTCGCCTTCGGGCCGCAATGAGCTAGAGATCACCGATGCCATCCAGGTGCTTATCAATGATGGCAATCGCGTCGCCTCCTACAAACTCGATGGCTGGTGGATTGACGCTGGCAAACCGGACGCGATCATCATGGCGAATCAATTGGTGCTGGAGGAACTGCCTTATACGCCGGCGCCGGAGAATAGCGACCAGATCGAAGGCGATAGTGAACTGTCTCACCGTGTGCTGATCGGCCGCGACAGCAAGGTCATCGACAGCGTCATTCGCGGTCCTGTCATCATCGGCAATAGCACCATCATTCGCGACAGCTACATCGGGCCCTATACGGCGCTCGGAGACAACGTGGTCGTCGAAGGCAGCGAAATCGAAGCCAGCATCGTCATGAAGGATTGTGAAATTCGAAACATCGTCGGGCGGATCGACCGCAGCCTGCTGGCGGAAAACGCGCGCGTCACCTCAGCGCCGCATATGCCGGACGCGCATCGATTTGTCTTGGCGGAAAACAGCTACGTGCAATTCTAGACGTTTACTTCAGCAAACGCGGAGGCAGCAAACCCGTCTGCTGCAAGTAGGCGTCGTCGGGTCCTTGCCAACCCACTTTGGCGAAATCAACTTTTCCGCTCTTATCAAAGCCTACGCCCTCCATCTCCAGCAGGCGCCGCTGTTCCTCCGCCTGCGCGCTGCCGGCTGGAAAGCTGATCGTGCCGCGACTGTTGATGACGCGATGCCAGGGGATCGACTTGCCGCTGGGCGTCTTGCGCAGTGCCGTGCCCACCCAGCGCGGCGCCAGATTTCGCATCCGGGTCGGCTCAATATCAGCGCCCGGCGCGATCATCGAGGCGATCTG
Organism: Chloroflexota bacterium; assembly: GCA_028875185.1. GTDB lineage: Bacteria > Chloroflexota > Anaerolineae > Aggregatilineales > Phototrophicaceae > UBA6055. The sequence continues at coordinate 62,548 of JAPPFH010000127.1, forward strand.
ACCATAGCTGCTGACCTTGCCAGCGGGAATCTGACGCACGATTTCCCAAACCGTTTCGAAAAAAGACGTGGCCTGGGGCGGATAAAACATAGTGGCTCCAATTGCTCGGCCGGAAGCGCCGGTTGTCAGTTAGAATGTGGTGATATGGCAATAGTTTCGGGAGATCGAACATGCAAATGGTTGGGCTGACCGTCGCCGCAACCAATATGGACCTCATGGTGAAATTCTACAATGCTGTCTTTGATGCCGATCTCAAACCTACCGTGCATATCGGCGAAGAGCAGTTTTATGCCGGCACGCTCTGCGGGATGAAGCTGACCTTCTGTCCCAACACGATCGCCGGCGTCGTCGCCGATCAAAACCGCCAGCAATTCCGATTTCAAGTGGACAACATTGAGACGGTGATGGCGAATGGGATAGCCAATCATGGCGACGAGATCAACCCGATTGAGGAGTACAAAGGCGCGAAAGTGGCGTCGCTTGCCGACCCCGATGGCAATACAATCGAATTTGTCGAGTCGCTCTCATAAATGTCCCTCGACGCTGCGCGCGAGCTCAGCCGGCGTCGGACAGTAATTGCCGAAGTAGCGCACCACAATGCCGCTGGCGTAATTCGCGATCATGGCGGCGTCTTCTGCGTCCGCGCCAGCCGCCAGCGCCAGGGTGAGCGCTGCGATAGCAGTGTCGCCCGCGCCAACTGTATCATATACATCGCTGACAGCCGGCGCCGGGCAATGCCTGGTGGCGCCATGCGTGGCGACGGTCGCGCCAGCAGCTCCTCGTGTTACGATGGTCGCGCGGCGAATGCCCAGATGGTCATGCAGCTGCATCGCCGCTTTGCTGAAATCATGGTCGGAAACGAGGTCCCGGTTGAGGTAGCGCCGCGCGTCATCGGCATTGCACTTGATGACATCCAGTTGGCTGAAGCTATCGAAATTGCCTTGAACATCGGCGGTGATTAGGACCGCGAACGCGGCGCAGAGATCGCGGATTCGCCGAACGAGCGAGGGGGTCAACATGCCGCAATGATAATGAGACAGCAGCACCGCATCGACATCAGCCAGCTTTCCGCTTACGAAATCAACAACCTGCGACTCCGTATCCTCGCCGATGGGCTCGCGGCTGAGCGTGTCGATCCGCGTCACTTGCTGCGGGAAGCGCAAGCCCATCTGCGCCAGCACCCGGGTCTTGACGGTAGTCGGTCGATCGGCGAGGCTAATCACGCCGCTGGCATCAATGGCGCGGTCGGCAAGGATCTGCCGGAGCTGATCGGCCGCCGCATCGTCGCCGACGATCCCGGCTTGTATCGCGCGCGCGCCCAAAGACACGATGTTTGCCGCTGGATTTGCCGCGCCGCCAGCGATGTATCGCTTAGACTCCAGTTCAAGAATGGGAACCGGCGCTTCGCGGCTCATGCGCGTCACGCGACCGGTAACGTATTCGTCCAGGATTACATCACCGATAACCAATACCGCTTTGTCCGCCATTCGGCCCACGACTGATTTCAGTTCTGCGGACATTTGCGAAACCTGGTTCTTTGCTGTCAGTCTTGCCTCAGTCATCCACAACACTGTTATGATTCAAATTGAGGCTCTTCGAATCACTTCATTATCACTGCCTTGCTGCAACACCGCGAGCGCAAAACGGGGCAGGCGGAGCATGCGCCGCAGCCGCCATGGCTGGCGCAGCAAGCGGTAGAGCCATTCCATGCCACGATCTCGCATCCAATACGGCGCCCGCGGCACAACGCCGGCGATGAAATCGAGCGCCCCGCCGACGCCCATCGCCATCGACACCTCGAGGCGCGGCAGATTGCGCGCGATCCAAAGGTCTTGCTGTGGCGCGCCGTAAGCGACAAGCAAGATATCTGCGCCGCTGGCGTTGATCCTCGCGACGATTTCGTCTTCTTCCGCCGCATCCGGGCTGCCGCCGTATACGCCCGTGATCAGCAGCTGCGGGTGTTGTTCGCGCAGGATTCGCGCAGCGCGCTCGGCCACGCCCTCAGCCGCGCCCAGCAAATATAGCTTCCAGCCATTCTGCGCCGCATGCCGCGCGATAAGCGGCACGCCATCCGATCCGGTAACGCGTTCAGGCAAAGGCGCGCCCACATGACGGCTCGCCCAGAGCAAGCCAATGCCATCCGGCACACAGATTTCCGCGCGATTCAGAATGTTGAAAAAGATCGGATCGCCTTGGGCTATCATGATGAATTCGGGATTTACCGTGCAAACATGTCGCGCGCCGTCGCCAGCCCTTATCCACGCGCCAATCCGATCCATCCAACCACTGTAGGTTATGGCGTCGACCGGCACGCCCAGGAGCTTGAGGCGGCTTTCGGTCCCGACTGGAGTTGACGATCGCGCCGGCTTTGCCATTTCGGCTGTGCCCCGTGCGCCTGTGTCCAGCGCCAATTGTGCCGCCTCCAACACTTGCTGCGGGCGCAACAACTTCATGCAAGTTCGCGCCGCACAGCCCTCACGCGCGCCGATTCCCTGCCCCACATAGCTGCAGGGGCTGCATTCCACGCCGCTGCTGAGCACGGCCGCGTTAGCGCCTGCTGTCCAGGGGCGCCAGGCAGCGGGATTACTTGGTCCAAATATGCTCACGACCGGTGTACCCGTGGCCGCTGCAATGTGCATCACGCCGCTATCGGCGCCGATGAAAAGGTCAGCGCCAGAAATGACATCGGCGAGCTGCGGCAAGCTAGTCGCGCCCACTAGATTGATCGGCTCCGATACCAGCCGCGAAGCCACCCGGTCAGCGTCATCTTCTGGCTGGCCGACTAAGACGATTTCTGCCCCGCGCTCCTTCTGCAGTTCATTAGCGACCGCGGCGAATCCCTCGGGCGACCAGCGCCGCGCTTCGCTGTAGCCGCCGCTGCCGGTGTGTATGACGATCCTTGGCTTGTCGCCCTTGGCGGCCGCAAGCTTCGGCATGGCATTGCGCTTGACCATCGCGGGACGGGGGCTGCCGCAAGCGCCCAAGAGCGCGACCAAATCCAGCCAGTACTGCGCCTGGTGGCGCGCGCCAAAACCCTCATCTTCAACCCAATCCGTGAGGAAGCCGATGTTCTGGTTCTTCAAACCGATTATCCGGCCTGCGCCGCTGGCTTTCGCCAAGAGCCAGAACTTGAATACGCCTTTTCGCAAGCTGAAATGGTGAAATATTATCAACGCGTCATATTGCCGCTTGCGCATTGCGTGAAGCCGGCGCAGGTTTCCCCAGGCGAAGAAGTCGCGGCTGGCGTTGCCACTGCCGCGGACGAACGGAATCAGACGGTTGACAAGACCATCAGGCACGAGCGGCAGCGCTCGCTCCGTAGCCAGCAGATCTATCCGCGCCTGCGGATGCGCCTTACGCAAGGCGGCTATCGCTGGCGTGGTCAATACCAGGTCGCCGATATCCGCCAACTGCACCAGAAGAATACACTCGCTTGCCATGAGATTCGCCGCTGTTCGCCCATCGCCATTGTATCAGATTGACGCGCGCCCGTTTTCAGCGCCCTGCGCCAGCTCGTCAAATACGTCAATCACACTGGAAGCGGCCGCCTCCCAGGTGAAGCGCTTTGCCCGCTTGTAACCGCTTGCGATCAGCCTTTGCCGCAAGCTCTCGTCTTCGCTGCAGCGGCCCATCGCCGCGGCGATCGCGCAAACATTTGTGGGATCGACAAGCAAGCCAGCGTCACCGACTAATTCGGGCAGGCTTGATGTATTGCTAGCGATGACTGGCGTGCCGCAATGCATCGCTTCCACCGCCGGAAAGCCGAAGCCTTCGTACAAGCTGGGAAAGACCAAGGCGATGGCGCCGGCCAATAGTCCGCCCTTGCGCGCCTCGTCAATATATCCGGTGACGATGACATTCTTCGCGCCAGCTATCCAAGACTTCTGAAAGAGCCAGCCTTTGGCGCCCGCCAGCACCAGCGCCGTCTCGCCATTGTCATGTTCTCGCTGCCACAATCCAAATGCCGTAACCAAACGCTCAATGTTTTTTCGCGGCTGCAGCGTGCCGATGAATATGAAGTATCGCGCCGGCAGCTGACATCGTTCGCGCGCTTCGTCAATGTTACGGGCGGAATGCCGAAAGCTTTCGGTGTCAATCCCTGGATATACGATGCGGATTTTGTCGGAGGGCGTGCCGTATATGACGCTGAGGTCGCTCGCAGTAGCCTGGCTGTCCGCCAGCAGAAGCGCCGCCCGCCGCTGGCTGAAGCGCGTGGTGAAATCCAGATAAGCGCGCTGCATCCGCCTGTGCGCCTCGGGGAAATGCTTGTATCCCAGATCATGCACCGTGACGATGCCTGCGCCCGGAAAAAGAAAGGGCAGCGTATGCGCGGGCACAAAGGTGATGCCGGGCTTTGCGCGCCAGAGCGCCGCCGCTAGACGCAGATGGGTCCAAAGCCGGGGAAAGCGAATGACGACTTCTTGGACATAATCCGACTTCGCGAATAGCGCGTGGCTCGGCGCATCGCGGAAGTACAGCCTGAAAAGGAAAGGCTCTCGTCGAGATTCGTTCGCCTTGATCAGCGCTTGAATCAACCGGGTGGCGTAACGCTCCGCGCCTGTAGGCTGCGTCTTTGTCGTGCGGCTGGCGTCAATCGCAATACGGAACGGCATTACGCGCCCTGCTTTGGCGCGGCAAGGGCGTCTTTTCGGCTGGTCAGCGAATCACAAGCTGATGACATTGCCGCTGTTGCGGTCGCTGTAGACGTGACGGGTGTCCACAATGCATCGGCTGATCCGCGCAATCTCATCCCAGTCGTAGCCGCAATGATCAGTCACGATGACCACGCAATCGGCTTCCTGCAGCAGGCTAGCGCAATAGGGTTTGGAGCGCATTCGGATATCGCTTTCCAGCTGAATCTGCGGCACATGGGGGTCATGATAATCGACCTCGGCTCCGCGCTGGCGCAGCAAGCTGATGATATCCAGCGCCGGGCTTTCGCGCACATCATCGACGTTGCGCTTATAAGCAACGCCCAGAATCAAAATCCGCGAACCGCGAACGGATAGCGCCTGATTGTTCAGCGCCTCGGTGATCTTGTCGACGACATAGTAGGGCATCGAAGTATTGATTTCGCTTGCCAACTCAATGAAGCGCGCATTGTAATTGAGGGTTTTCAGCTTCCAGCTCAGATAATGCGGATCGACCGGAATGCAGTGCCCGCCCAGGCCGGGGCCAGGATAGAAGGGCATGTAGCCAAATGGTTTGCTGGCGGCCGCTTGGATCACTTCCCAGACATCAATATCAAGTTTGTCGCACATCAGCGCCATTTCGTTGACGAGGCCAATGTTAACCGCGCGAAAAGTATTTTCCAGCAATTTGACCATTTCCGCCGCTGTCGGCGAAGAGACAGCGATAATCTCGTCTACCGCCGCTTGATAGAGGGCTTTAGCGACCTCGGTGCAATCGGCGGTGATGCCGCCGACCACCTTTGGCGTGTTGCTGACGGAGTAATCTGTGTTGCCGGGATCGATTCGCTCGGGCGAGTAGGCGATGAATATGTCGTCTCCGATAGCGAGATCCTCGCCGACGATCGCCGGCAAGATAATCTCTTCAGTCGTTCCCGGGTAGGTGGTGCTCTCCAGAACTATCAGCATACCGGGATGCCGAATCTCCGCGATCGAATCCGCCGCCTGAACGATGTATGACATATCGGGATCGCGCGTTTTTCGCAGCGGCGTAGGCACACAGATGCTGATGGCGTCAACTTGCCGCAAGTCTTCGTAGCAGTCGGTAGCGCTGAATCTCCTGCCGGCGACAAGCGCGCGGACGCGTTCGCCAGCGACATCGTCAATATAACTCTCGCCCGCGTTGATCTTCCGGACTTTCTGGGCGTCCACATCCAAACCAATGACGCGAAAGCCCGATTCCGCAAACTCGACCGCCAGCGGCAGCCCAACATAACCCAAGCCAACCACAGCGACCTGCGCCTCGCGGGCGGCGAGCTTGCGCAGCAGAATTTGCTTATAGCCCATGGCGGATACGTTCCTCGCGCTTAATCAACGACGATTATAGTACGCTCCTTATACACGCCACAGGTAGAAATCAGCGAATGCCGCTTCGGGCGAAACTCTCGACGAATTGCCGTTGGAATAGCAGAAACAAGATCACGAGCGGCGCAATTACAATCAAGGTACCCGCCATCAACTGCCCGTAGAAGGCGCCTTGATCGGTGGTCTTGATGAGCTTGTTCAACCCGACGGTTAGCGGCCTGATTTCCTGCGAGCGCGTGATGATGAAGGGCCAGAGAAACTCGTTCCAGTGCGAACTGACCGACACCAGCGCGAAAGCCAGGTAAGCTGGTATCGCGTTGGTCACATAAACATGCCGTATGACCTGGAAAAGATTCGCGCCATCAATCCGCGCCGCTTCTTCCAGCTCGATAGGGACTTCGCGAAATGTCTGGCGCAGCAGCAGCACGCCAAAAGCCGAGCCCCAGTACGGGATCATCAGCGCGACGCGCGTATCAAACAAGCCCAGGATATTGATCATGCGGAAATTCTGTACCAGCAAAACGCCGGATGGGATCATCAGCTGCAAGAGAATGACCATCAGCAGCAGGCTGCGCCCGAAAAAGCGCATGCGCGCGAAGGCGTAAGCGGCGCCGGTTACCGTGACCAGTTGGACGACCAGGACGCCGGCAACAAATATGATGCTGTTGAGGTAATGCAGGCTCCAAGGCGCAATGACCAGCGCGCGTTCGTAATTCTCTGCGGTCAATTCGCTGCCGAAAAAGATATTGCCCTTGGTGACCGGCTGCGCCTCCGGTCTTACGCTGACCAGCAAAGTAAAAACAAGCGGGATAAGAAACACAATCGCGATGAACACCCTCGCCAGCGCCGCGATTCGCCCTAGAATGTTTTCAGCGCCGTTCATCAATCGTTCTCATCGCGCTCGAAGAGCAGGAAATTGCTGATGGTGAATGTCAGCACGACGCCGATCAGCACAATCGTCATCGCGTTCACGTAACCCCAGCTGCGCCGTTCCGAGATATTCTGAAAGATCAGATAGAGCAGCAGATTCGCCGAGTCGTTCGGCCCGCCTTCGCCGAGCGCTTGCAATTGCTCAACCGTCTGGAAGGCAAATATGAAAGCGATTACGATGACGAACAACAGTGTTCGGCGTAGCAGGGGCAGCGTAAGCGCGGCGAACTGTTGCATTTCGCCAGCGCCATCCAGCGACGCCGCTTCATAAAGGTCGCGCGGGATATTTTGCAAGCCAGCAAGAAAGAAAATCATGAAGTAGCCGGCTTGCTTCCAAATGTTGACGACGATGACTGAAAGCAACACCAGGTTGCGGTCGCCCAGCCAATTTAGACCGGGATGCCCCAGCGAACGCAATACGGCGTTTGCCAGCCCGATGCTGTCAGAGAAAATGAATGACCAGATGCTCGCCGCCCCGATTAGCGGGAGCAACGAAGGGTAAAAGACGGCGAAACGCCAGACGCCGAGCAAGGGCTGCTTGTGGTTGAACAGCAGCGCCAGCAACAAGCCCAGCGGTACGCCGACCGTCACGGTCGCTAGCGCGAAGACGATTGTGTTGCGAAACGCGCGCAGGAAGCGCGAGCCCATATAGTGCCCGTGGTCAAAGAGGTCGCGGAAATTCTGCGTTCCCACAAACTCGGGCGGTTTGCCGGCCGCGTTAAGTCCCCGCGCCGGTTTGTGCAGGCTGTCGTTCACCGTCCTGATCGCTGGCACGACGTTGAACATCAGCACCAAAACCAGCGTTGGAGCGATGAGCAGATAGGGCTGCAAGAGCGCAACCAGCGGCTTCCGCCTTGAGCTTGCGCGCATTAAATTGTCAAGACCAACGAAGACTTGTAGGGGCGACTCGGTGAGTCGCCCTCTTTTGGCGATACCACAAATGCTTTACTTGTATTCGGCGAGGATGCCGTCGATTTGCGCCTGCGCCGCTTCCAAGGCCGCCTGCGCGTCTTCCGCTTCGCCAGTCAGGATGCTCTCCAGCGTCTTGTTGATGATGCCCTGGATCGTGATGGTCGCGTAGCTCGAGAATTCTTTGCGGGCGAATTGCAGCTGATCGCGCGCGACGCCGTATTGCGGGTATTCCAGCGCGCGCGAAGCCAGCGGTTCAGTCTCCCAAGCCGACGCGTTCGCGGCGATATAGCCGGTGGTCGCGCCCCAATCCGCTTGAATCTCCGCCGAGGACAAGAACATCACCCATTTCCAGATGGCGTCCAATTCCGCCTCCGACTTGCTGCCGTCATCGAAGACATACAGGTTGCCGCCGCCGGTGGGCGAGCCATAACCGGTGCCGTCTTCGCCCGCCGGTCCGCTGGGCAGATACCAGACGCCAACTTCAAAGTCCGCGCCATTGAGGATGCGGCTCAGATTGCCCGTCGTGTGATAGATCATCGCCGCTTGACCAGCCAAGAAGGCGACCGGCGTATCACCCCAAGCCGCGCCGCCCGCAGGCCCCACGCCCAAATCTGTGCCGAGGGAGCGCACGAACTCAACCGCAGCCACCGCTTCCGGTGTATTGAAATGAACCTCGGTGGGGTCTTCGCTGACGATATTTTGCCCATAAGCGATCGCGAAGCTCTGAAACATCCAGATAGGAAAGCCGCCAGCCACTGGCACCAGCAAGCCGTCGCGGTCGTCGGTCGTCAGCGCTTGCGCGATCTCGACCAGCTCGGCGTTATTGGTCGGTGGCGAATCATATCCCGCTTCCGCCAGCAGGTCGGCATTGTAATAGAGGATCGGCGTGCTGCGCTGGAAGGGAATCGCCCATATATTGCCCTCCTCATCGATGCCGTTTGCCAGCAGCGCCGGAAAGAAATCGTTGATATAGGCGCCGCCGTCATCCATCGCATCAATGAAACCTTGCAATGGGATGATATAACCTTCTTCGGCGAAACTGTAGAGATCAATCGTCAGCATCACCGCCACATCAGGTCCCGCGCCGCCACCCTGCAGTTCGGTTAGGATGGTGTTGCGCGTGTCCGTATAATTGCCGGTGAACACCGGATTGATGGTGATGCCTTCGTTGCGCTCCTGGAAGGTATCGGCGTAGCGCTGGAAGATGCCTTCGGCGTCGTTGGCGGTCGCCGACGGGAAGTAGAAATCAATGACGATGTCGTCTTGCGCGTAGCCGGCGCCCGCGATCAAAACGAATAGAGCTAGCATCATATATGCCGTACGACGGAAATTCATTTGCAATTCTCCTGTCAATTGGGATTGAGAATGAGCCGGACAACATCCGAGATTTTACCGCGCGTCGCAAAATAAAGCAGGCGCCGCCCATTTTCCGGGGCGCGGTCTCGGCGGAATTTGGTTTGCGAAGGCGACTTCGATAACCTCAAATGCCAATATCGCGGCGCTCGTAGCGATAAAGCGACGCCAGCAGCATCGCTCCCGACAAGACGGCGAATCCGGCGATGTGCGGCCAAATGAAGCCCTGCGCCAGGATCTCGCCAGCGTTGTAATAGGTCAGGAAGGAGACCGCGCCAATTGGCTCGGCCACGGTGCCTTCGGCGGCTAATCCGATCGTTTGCAGCATATAGCTGCCAATGACGAAGGCGGTGACGATGCCAAGCGCGACTGCCCGGCGGCGCGCGAGTACCGCGATCAACATGGTCGCGGCCATGATGAAGACCATCAGCGGGATCAGGTAAAAGGTGACCTCTAACAGACGCGCTGCATTCAACTCCACGCCGCCGAGAATGACGCCGAGATGCAATCCCAAATAAATCAGGATAACGACGCCGACGCAACTGACCCCGTAGGCGAGGAATTTTTCGACGATGACGCGCGCGCGCTCCACTGGCAGGCTGAGCAAGATATCCATCGTGCCCTTGTCTTCTTCATTCGCAGTGATGCGCATGCCCATGACGACAGGGTAGACGGCGAAGATCAGCGCCGACTTGCCGAAGAATCCGATAGCGACGAATCCTTCGTTGGTCGTGAAAACTTCCAAATCTTGGCCGACGCCAATCATGGCGAGGATCACTGGCGGGAAACTCTGCAGAAGGTTGGCCATATCCTGCATATTGAAAAGAGGCACCATGATGACGACCAGCAGTCCCATGGCCGACAATCCGACGCCCCAGTAGAGCATTTGCTTCCAGGTCGTTTTCAAAGTTTCAACAAATACCGAACCACTCATCACGCAGCCTCCTAAATGCCGATGTCGCGGCTGACGAAAGTTCTAAGCGATAGGACGAAGCCAATTAAGATCGCCGCGAACACGATAACAGAATCGATTGGGTCGTAGGCGCCAATCACAAAGGCTTCACCTTCGACATAACTGAAGTAGGATACACCCGTCATGAAATCGGCGATTGCGCCACTGGCTGCCGCCCCAAGCGCATTGAATAAGTAGCTGACGACGACGAAGGCGGCTGAAACGCCAACCGCCACGGCCCGTCTGCGCAGAGCGGTTGCCAACAAACAGGTCACGGTCATCACCAGCAGCGCAGCGGGATATAGATTCAGAATGCTCTTGAGAATCACATCGAGCGGCGCATCGACATTCATGCCAATGATGCCGGCGAGCGTGATCAACGCGCAGAGAACAACGACACCCAAACCAATCAGCGCAAAGCCGATCCAACGTTCCAGCAAGTAAGCCGCCCGCGATATCGGCAGCGACAAAATTACATCCATAACGCCCGACTGCTCATCGTTGGCGCTGATGTTCAAGCCGGCCAAGACCGCGAATACCGACAAGAATATTGCCGCTTCCGCTACGAAGACCGAGACGATCCAGCCTTCAGGCGTCGTCAAAAGCTCAATACCGCTAACGCCGAATGCCTTAAGCATGGCGGGCGGCATCGACTTGAGGATGTCGGCGTAACCCGAAATGATATCCGGGCTCATGGCGATGAAATCAATGTAGAGCCCGAGCGCGCCAAGCCCCACACCCCAATACAGAATTTGCTTCCAAGATGTACGCAGCGTATTGCGAATTACGATGCCGGTCATTTTGCAGGCTCCTCGTCGCCGCTGTAGAAAGCCAGGAAGATCTCTTCGAGCGATGGCTCCTCAATATGCAGCATTTCTACGTAACCGTTGCTGATCGCCCGCAGCAGCGGATCAAAATCGCCCACCATCCGCATGCGGACTCGCGCGCCATTCGTACTGACATCGGTGATCGTCGAGATGCGTTCCAACTGCTGCGGCAAGCCGGCGGGCAAGGAATCGCGGAAAACGACATCAACCCAATGGAAGTCTACGGTGGTAATCTTGTCTACCGATTCTACCGCCTTCACTTCGCCATCGCGCAAGATGCCGACGCGGTCGCAGATCGCTTGCACTTCGCTCAGCACATGAGAAGAGAGGAATACTGTCTTGCCCTTGGCGCGGTATTCGTCCATCATTTCGTGGAAGGTCTGCTGCACCAGTGGATCGAGCCCGCCGGTCGGCTCATCGAGAATAAGCAGCTCGGGCGAATGCATCATCGAGATAACCAAGCCCAGCTTGCGTTTGTTGCCGGATGACAAGTCGCGCACGCGCTTGCTTGTATCGAGATCAAGGCGTTCGGCCAATTCATCGGCGTGTTTTACGATGCCGCGGGAATCGCCGCGTACGCTGGCGACATAATTGATGATCTGTTCGCCTGTGCGCCCTTCCCACAGGTTTAGTTCACCGGGCAAGAAACCAATCCGCCGGTGAATCTCGACGCTGTCGGCGCGGATATCCAAGCCGAAGATCTTGGCTGAGCCGGCGCTTGGGCGAATCAGGTCCAGCAGCAGCCGGATGGTTGTCGTCTTGCCCGCGCCATTCGGTCCCAGATAACCGAAGATCTCCCCGCGCTTTACGGTCAAATCAAGTTGACTCAGCGCCAGCGTCGCCTTCCTGCCGGCGCCATATGTTTTCGTTAGCCCCCTGATTTCGATAACAGAATCGGACGCCATTCATGTTTTCCTTTCACCGATGCGTTCGGCTGCCGAGGCGCGCTTGAGCGCAAGCAACCATAATCGATTATAATCCGCGCCTGATTTGGGCGTCAAGAAAAACGTCTCGGCGCCGACGATTGGGGGTACTTGCCTCTTTGCCGCCGCCGCGCAGTCGAGGTTAGCCCCAAGTTTTTAGGTCGCAGCGCAGGTTCGTTACGCCTTATGCTGCGCGAAGCAGTTTAGCTGTCGGTCGCCACAATCCGATCGGCGCCGCCGAGGTATGGGCGCAGCGCATCGGGAATAGTGATGCTGCCGTCAGCCTGCTGATTATTCTCCATGATGGCGATCATGACGCGGGGCGTCGCTAATCCGCTGCCATTGAGCGTGTGCACATAACGCGACTTACGCGTGCCGCTCGGATAATAGCGCAGCATTGCGCGCCGCGCTTGAAAATCTTCTGTGTTGCTGCAAGAGCTCACCTCGAGCCACTCGCCGCAGCCGGGCGACCACATCTCGATATCGTATTTCTTCGTCGCACTGAATCCGAGATCGCCGGTCACGATCTCCAGCCGGCGATAGGGGATATCCAGCGCCGCGCAGATCGCTTCCGCCTGCCGCGTCATCGTCTCCAGTTCATCGTAGCTTGTTTCGGGTGTGGTCAACTTGAACATCTCGACTTTTTCAAATTGATGCACGCGCTTGATGCCGCGCACATCGCGCCCGGCGCTGGCTTTCTCGCTGCGGAAACAGGGACTGTGCGCTGTATATTGCAGCGGCAATTCGGCTTCTTCCAGAATCTCGTCGCGATGCAAATTGGCGATCCCGACTTCGGCTGTCGGTATCAGATACTTCTCTTCATCAGCCAGACCAAAGACCGTATCGCTGAATTTTGGGAATTGCGCCGCGCCGTAAAGCATCTCGCCGTGAACGATATAGGGCAGGTATACCTCGGTGAAGCCGTTCTCCCGTGCCGTATCGAGAAACAAGCTGATCAGCGCCCGCTGCAAACGGGCGCCCCAGCCTTTGAGCGTATAGTAACGGCTGCCGGACAGCTTGACGCCGCGTTCAAAGTCGATGATGTCCAGCGCCGGACCGAGCTCCCAATGCGGCTTGGGCTCAAAGTCGAATTCGCGGAAGTTGCCGACCGGCTGATGCGCCACATTGTCGTCTTCGCTTGTGGCGACTGGTACGCTCTCATGCGGCAGGTTGGGGATCCAGAGCATGTTCTCTTGCAGCTCGGCTTCGATCGCTTCAATCCGCCCGAAGCCCGCGCCAATTTCGTCCCCCATTTTGCGAAGCCCGCCTATGAGTTCGTCGAAAGCCGCTTTCAACTCGGCATGTTCGTCACGCGTCGCCGGTTCGGAACCATCCAGCAGACGGCTTGCGCGATCATAATCTTCCACGCGGAGCGCGGTCGCCGCCAGTTGCGCGCGATTGGCTTTCTCTTCATCGGGCATACCTCTGTTGCCGCGTAATTTGCCCATAGCGCGGTTGAGCTTGTTGCGAGCAGCCTGCGCTGTTTCTATGCGCGTCCGCGTATCACGCCGCTGCGCATCCAGAACGACAATGCTATCAATACGAGCGCGCGCGTCCTCATCTTCCAGTTTCGCAATTTCTTGCTTGACCCAATCCGGCTTGTTACGGATCAGCGCAATATCAAGCATGGTCTCATTTTCTCCTTACTGCACTTGCCGATTACGGATGGATCGCGCTTTGCTATACGCCCGGAGCAGCAGGATTTCGCGCGCGCCATCGAAGGCGATTCGCCCTATGCGTCTCTTGGCGCCGGGTTTTCTCGCGCCGCGCGATTCGCCTCGCGCGCCCAATACGGAGCGTCTTCGGGCAGCGGACCGCGGATGTCTCTGAGAAACCGCCGCCCGGCAAGAAATACGCCAATGACGAGATTGACGACAATCAGCGCATCAAATACTTCCGGCGTCAATGATTCCACCATCGTGGCTCAACTCAGCGCCGACCAGAAATCAGCGGCCGTGACGCCTGCCAAGTCATCGTCAACACGGTAAAGCGCCTCATCCGTCATCACGAATAGAGCGCCATCAAATGCCTTGCGCAGGTTTTGCAGCTGCGCCAGTGAACCCTCAAGCGCATTTGCCAGGCGAAAATCGACGCCGATGTTGGGCGCGGGCAGATAAAGCGCGATCCGCCTTTTGCTCCCTTCCAGCACGTGGTCGAGTTGATATTCGTACCCTCGGACGGCCGCATCAAGCATGAACTGGCCGCGCAGATCGGCTTCGGTCACCTGCGGAGCGCGCAAATGCGGGTAGAGCAGTACATCGCGAATGCTGGTTTGATCGGTCAGCAGCATCACCATGCGATCGACGCCGCTGCCGAATCCGCCATTGGGCGGCATGCCATAGCGCATGGCTTTCAGGTAGTCCTCATCGAGCGGCGTGGTCTCGTCGGCTTCTTCAGCATAGAGCCGCTTCATGTCGACGAAGCGCGCCTGCTGATCGCGCGGGTCATTGAGCTCGGTGAAAGCGTTGCCCATCTCCATGCCGGCGATGAAGAATTCGAAGCGCTCGGTGTGGCTTGCGATATAGCGCCGCTCCTTTTCGTCCGCGCTCGTGCCTTGAATCCGCTTGGCGAAAGGCGACATATCCCGCGGATAATCCTTGATGATCGTCGGTTGGCTCAGGTGCTGCTCAATATGATTGCCGAGGATATGCTCCACAATCATTCTTCCCCAGGTGTCGTTCGGATCCAAGCCCTCCGTCAGACCGCGCGAATCCAAGTACGCATACAGCGTCTCGCTCGTGGGATAGTCCATATAATCGAATCCGAGCAGTTCTTGCGCCGCCTCACGAATGCTCATCCGCTTCCAGGGCGGCGCCAGATCAATCGCTGTCCCTTGATAGCGGATCTGCGCCGAACCAGTCACTTGCTCCGCGGCATAGGCGAACATCCGCTCGGTGATATCCATGACGCCTTTGTAGTCGATATAGGCTTTGTAGAATTCCAGCATGGTGAATTCGGTATTGTGCTTGTAACTGACGCCTTCGTTGCGGAAATCGCGCCCGATCTCGTAGACGGCATCGTAACCGCCGACCAGCAGCCGCTTCAAATAAAGCTCAAAGCTGATCCGCAGGTATAGATCCTGATGCAGCTGATTGTGGCGAGTCGAGAAGGGACGCGCCGCCGCCCCGCCATAGAGCGGCTGCAATACCGGCGTCTCCACTTCAAGCATGCCTTCGCCATCGAGAAAATCCCGCAGCGCTTTTATCGCGCGCGCGCGTTTAACAAAAATCTCGCGCACGGATTTATTCACCGCCAGATCGGCATATCGCTGGCGATAGCGGCTTTCAGTATCTTTGAACTCGCCATATTCGATGACCGTGCCGCCGGCGGTTCGCTGTTCCTTCACAACCGGCAGCGGCGTCAAAGACTTGCTGATCAGACGAAGCTCGGCGACATTCACGCTGACTTCGCCTGTGCGCGTCCGCATCATCGTACCGCTTGCCTGGACGAAATCATCAACATCGATCAGCTTGCGGCGTATCAGTTCGTAGCTTTCGTCGCCCAAGGCATTGACGCGCAGGAATAGCTGTACGCGTCCACTTTCGTCTTCAACATGGGCAAAGGAGACCTTGCCGCGGCTATTCAAGCGGCGGATGCGACCGGTGACGGTCACGCCGATGTCTTCAACTTGCGCGTCGCTTTCGGCTTGCAGAAACTTGTCGACCGCTTCGGCTATCCGGTGCGTCCGCTCGATGCGCGCCGGATAAAGCTCGACGCCCCTTGTTTGAAGGCGCTGCGCCTTGTGCAGCCGCTCAAGTTCCAGCTTTGTAGGTTGCCACATGCCCAGATCGCTCTTCCGCCAATAGCGTCCCCGCGCCGGACTGCGCCAGTTAACGGCGCCGCTCGACAAAATGAAAGCGGGGTTGGCGCCCGCTATCAATGACTGTTCCCTGCGCGGAATGCCTAAAGGCTATAACGGAAACGCGGGGAAATACAGGTTAAATCGCGCCCGCTAAATCGGTTGAAATTCGCGCTTGAAATACCGTCGACCTGTTGTACGATTGCTGAATTTGCAAAAAAAGTTGCAGGGAGAGAGCGTTCGTGCAAGACGCTGAGGACCCACAGCCTCCCAATCGCTGGTTTGTCACGCTGATCATCGTTTCGCTGGCACAGGCGCTTGGCACCGGTGGCATTTCCCTGGTCTATCCCTTTCTGCCCTTATACATTCAGACACTAAGAGACGCCCACTTTATCAGCCCGGAGTTGTTGGCTGGCTTGGTCATCGGCGCTCCGCCGCTGGTCGCTTCGATAGCAATGCCATTCTGGGGCCGTCTAGCCGATCAATACGGGCGCAAGAAGATGGTCATGCGCGCGTTATTCGGCGCTTCGGTCGTCTTGCTTTTGATGGGCTTTGCCGAGACGGCGCTGGCGCTCATCGCGTTGCGCGCGCTGCAAGGCTTAACGAGCGGGATCATCGCCTCTAGCATGGCGCTGGTCGCCGGCGAGACCCCGCGCGAGCGAATTGGACTCGCCCTCGGCACACTGCAAGTGGGCTTGTTCGGCGGCGCCGCCATCGGCCCACTGGTCGGCGGCTTACTGGCAGAGAGATTCGGATTTCAGGTGCCTTTCCTCTTCACTTCCGCGATGCTGGCGCTGGCCGGTTTGCTAGTTACGCTAGCGGTGCGCGAGACCTACGCGCCCACGGTTGACAAGCGATTGGATCTCAATCCGCTGAAGATGACGCGCGCCTGGCGCGGCATCCTGCGCAAGCGGGGCGTGAAAACGGTTTACTCGCTGCGATTTTTGAATGGCTTCGCGCAGCGCTCGGTTATGCCGATCGCGTCCCTGTTTGTCGCCGCGTTGATTCCGAGCGGGGTTGCCGCCGGCGCCAGCAGTTACGCTGGCTTGGTATTGACCGTATCCGCGATCGCAATAACTGTCGGCTCGTTCATTTTCGGTTGGCTGGGCGACAAATGGGGCCACCGAAATGTCCTGATTCTAACTGCCTGCATGGCGATGACATTCTATATCCCGCAAGCGCTGGTCAGCAATGTGTATCAATTGCTATTCCTGCAAGCGCTGGCTGGCATCGCGGCGGGCGGCGTTTTGTCCGCGCCTGCGGCGATGCTGGCGAAGGTCACTGACTTGGGCGATGAAGGTTCGGTCTACGGTCTCGACGCGTCCGTATCATCGTTCGCTAACGGTATGGCGCCGATGACCGCCTCAGTCATCGCGGCGATCTTTGGTTTGCGCGTCGTATTTGCCGCCGTCGCCATTTACTACCTGTTGATTCTGTTAATCGGCGCGCAGCGTTTGCCCCAACCGAAGCGGAAGCATTTCCGGTTGTCGGCCGGCGCCGCCGCCGGAAGTTAATGCTGTACGGCTGCGAATTTCGTTTCTCAATGAACAAGGCATATTGATGGCAAGAGCATTTTCGGCGAACTACCACCACCTCACACGCGCTTTTGCCGTTCCGCACAGCTGGCAGTTCACGCTTAGCGTCGCTTTCGTCGCGCAAGTTTTCTCCGCCGTCGGCTACTCGATGATGTTTCCCTTCCTGCCGTTGCACATCGAGACCTTGGGCACAACGACTGGATTGAGCACTGAATTGGCTGCCGGTTTGGTCATATCGGTACAGGGCCTCACCATGATGGTTACAGCGCCATTCTGGGGCGTCGCCGCTGATCGCTTCGGGCGGAAACGGATGATCATGCGCGCGATGTTTGGCGGCGCAATCACCATGGCGATGATGGGCTTCGCTCAGACAGCCGAGCAGCTTATCATTATACGAGCCATGCAGGGCTTGGTGACCGGGACCGTATCCGCCAATAACGCGCTGGTGGCGGCGGCAACCCCGCGGCATCGCGTCGGCTTCGCGATGGGCGCGCTGCAGTTGGGACTATGGGCGGGCGTCGCCGTGGGACCACTGATTGGTGGTATCCTCGCTGATCACTTCGGCTACAATATCCCGTATTTGGTGACCGGCGTGCTGCTGATGATCGGCGGCTTGGTCGTGTTTTTTGGGGTTAGCGAGAGTTTCAGCACCTCGAAGGAGGCGGTTGAGCTTCGCCCCTTGTCGCTGATCCGCGGCTGGAAGGATATCCTGGGCACAGCCGGTGTGAGCCTGGCGCTGATCATTCGGTTTCTGTCGGGCCTCGCTCGGACGATAATCGTGCCGATTGCGCCGCTCTTCGTGGTGTCTCTCATCGTCCGCGAAACCGACGCGAGCAATACCTACGCGGGCCTCTTCATGGCTGTATCGGCGGCGACATCCACATTTGGCGCGGTCTGGCTCGGCAGCATGGGCGACCGCGTGAGCCACCGAAAAGTGCTCTTTTACTGTTCCCTGGCGGCCGCCATATTCTATGTGCCGCAAGCGCTTGTCGTCGACATTTGGCAGTTGCTCATCTTGCAGGCATTGGCCGGGATCGCGGCCGGCGGATTGGTCGCTTCGCCTAGCGCCTTGCTCTCGCGTTATGCCGGCACCGAGCGCGCTGGCGCGATCTATGGGCTGGAGAATTCGGTCATGTCGGGCTCGCGCGCGGCCGCGCCCATCTTCGGCGCGGCGGTTGCGCTTATGCTCGGTATGCGCGGCGTCTTTCTCGCTTCAGCGGTGGTCTTTGCCTTGATCGCGCTTACCGCTTGGTATTTGCTGCCGCAAGATACGGCAGAGCCAGCCAGCCCGCGATCAATACGAGCCAAGACTGCCTGATTCCCCCTCCCAAAACATGGGAGTGGTGAATTTCATTGATAGCGCGACAAACCCCCATCCCCCGGCCCCTTGC
>JAPPFH010000059.1 GCA_028875185.1 Chloroflexota bacterium
GCACTACGGCAAGGGGCCGGGTCACGTAGACATAGACCTTCGGGGATGGGGGTTTGTCGCGCTATCAATGAACTTCACCACACCCCCTGCAATTCGCCGCTGTAATGTCGGCGGGCAAGCGGATATAATACGCGAAACCGTTGACCTAAGCGCCGCGCTCAATTGCTTGCGAGATCATATTGAAACAGACCGATATCCAAGAATCGGGTTACCTGCAGCTTATACGCGGCAACCGGTCCTTTCGTCATTTATGGGCGGGCCAGGTCATCAGCCTAACCGGCGATTGGTTCAATCTGATCGCCTCCGCCGCGCTAATCGCCACGCTGACACAATCGGGCACGGCAATCGGCGGGTTATTCGTCGTTCGCATGCTAGCGCCCTTCCTGGTCAGCCCAATTGCCGGCGTCGCCGCCGATCGCTACAACCGCCGCGCCATCCTTATCACTACCGATGTGCTGCGCTGCTTGGTTGTTTTGGGTTTCGCGCTCGCGCGCGAGCCACAGCATGTCTGGCTTATCTACGCCCTCACTGCCATGCAAGCCGCTTCGCAGGGCTTTTACTTCCCCGCTTGGAACGCGCTGCTGCCGGATATCACCAAGCCGGGTGAAGTGGGTATCGCCAACGCCCTGTCATCGGCGACCTGGTCGGTCATGCTGGCTTTTGGCGCCGCTCTCGGCGGCTTGGTCACCGGCGTTGTCGGTGTGTATCCCGCTTTTGTCATTGATGCCGTCACTTTCCTGTTAAGCGCGCTCATCCTCTTCCGCATGCCCTACTACCGGTCGAATCGAAAGCGCGATGCCGATCAATCAATTATGGCCGGCATCCGGCAATACTTTGATGGCTTGCGCTATTTGCGCCAGCACATCGACACCTTCTCCATCGCCATACAGAAAGCGATCCTCGGCTTCTTCATTATCGGCTTCTTTCAAGTCGCGCAGGTCACCATCGCCGAGCAGTATTTTCCCATAGGCGAAGGCGGCAGCATCAGCATGGGATTGATCTATGTTATGGCTGGCATCGGTTCGGGCCTCAGCCCTATCCTCGGGCGCAATTGGGCGCGCGACCGCGACCGGCGCCTGCGCCTGATGATCGCATTAGGTTATGCCAGCGCTTCAGTCGGTTTTTTGGTCTGCTCGACCATGATCTCGCTGCCGGTTGTGTTAATAGGGGCGCTATTGCGCGGCGTCGGCGGCGGCTTGGTTTGGGTGCTCGGTACGCAGCTCCTGCTTCAGATCGTGCCAAATGAAGTACGGGGCCGCGTATTTTCTACCGAGTTCGCCCTATATACGCTCTTCGCCGCCGTTTCATCCGGCGCCACTGGGCGCCTGATCGACACTTCGCTGGGCGTCAGCGGCGTGCTCCAGCTTGGTTCGCTCATCCTTATTTTGCCAACGGCGCTGTGGCTGCTCTGGATATTCTTCGGAAAACGCGACCTGGTAGCGGCCCGCGCCGCCTAGCGCGAACATCCTGATAAGATCTCAAGCCACCCGCTTACACGATGAAGCGAGGCCAGCAGAAAGCGAGGCAGAACATGAAAATCCACGGCATCGCGCCACCGATGGTGACGCCCTTCGCAAGCGACGAAACCGTCGACGAAGCGCTGCTGCGCGCCGAAGTCGAGTATCTGATTGCGGCGGCCCGCGTACACGGCATCGCAGTCGGCGGCAGCACTGGCGAGGGGCAAGCTCTGACAACGGACGAATTACGGCAGGTCGTCGCCATTGCCTGTGAAGCCGCCGCTGGCAGGGTGCCGGTCATCGCCGGCATCATCGTCGACAGTACGCGCCAGGCGATCGAAAAAGCGCGCGCCCTCGCCGATCTCGATGTTGCCGCCCTTCAAGTGACGCCTGTGCATTATCTATTCCGCCCGACGGATGAGATGATGTTCCAGCACTTCGCAAAATTGGCTGAAGCAGCCGCCCAGCCGGTCATGATATACAATGTCGTGCCTTGGACCTATTGCTCGCCCGCGCTGCTGGACCGCATGATGCGCGAGATCGACGGACTTATCGGGGTCAAGCAGAGCGCCGGCGATCTCAAGCTGCTGGCTGATCTGCTGCTGGCATCGGCTGATGCCGGCGTCATCATGTCGGCTGTCGACGCGCTGCTGTATCCCTCGTTCTCGCTTGGCGCGCATGGCGCTATCGCCGCTATTCTGACGGCTGTACCCGAGCTTTGCCTGGCATTATGGAATCAGGTGCAGGCGGGCGATCACGCCGCCGCGTTTGCGACGCATCGGAAGCTGCTGCCCATCTACAACGCCCTCGAGGGAGAGAATATGCCCGCAAATGTCAAGACAGCGCTCGCTCTGCAAGGGCGCCCAGCCGGGATTCCGCGCATGCCCATGCCTCAAAGCTCACAAGCGCGGCGCGCGACAATCGAAGCGGCGCTGCGAGCGGCGGGGACGCTCACCGACGTTTGACCATCATCTGTTGCGCTCAACGAATCCAGTCAGTAATCAACGCAAAGGGACGGGAAGGCATGCCAAAGACTATTAAATGTGATCCACAGCTTTTGCGGAAAGATCTGAGCGAACGTGTCTATATCGTGACCGGCGCGAACTCGGGTACTGGCTTGGCGACCAGCCGGCAGTTGGTTCGCCAGGGCGCGCATGTCGTTGGCGCTTGCCGTCGGGTTAGCGCGGGTGAAGCAGTCTTCGCTGACTTTGCCAGATTGCCCGGCTCCGCCGAAATCATGAAGCTGGACCTTGCCTCCCTGGCTTCGGTCCGGCAGTTTGCCGCCTGCTTCCTCAATAAGCGCGAGCGACTGGATGGCTTGGTCAATAATGCGGGCTTGGTTACATCGGAAGGGCGGACGGAAGACGGCTTTGAAATCCAATTTGGAACCAACCATTTGGGACACTTTCTGTTGACCGAATTGCTGCTCGATATTTTGAAAGCCAGCGCGCCAGCGCGTATCGTTAGCTTATCAAGCGTCGTTCACGCCGGGCGCGGCAACCAAACCGTCACTATCGATTTTGAAGATTTGCATTATGAGCGCAAGCCCTATAGCGCTATGGCGGCTTACGCGCAGTCCAAGCTGGCAAATATCCTTCACGCGCAGGAACTCGCTCGCCGCTTGGACGGGACAGAAGTCACCGCCTACTCAGTCCATCCGGGCTGGATACGCTCGAACTTTGGAGCGGATGTTATGCCGGGCTGGCTGCGCGGCGCGATGAACCTCGCGTTGCGGCCCTTCAGCGGTTTGCTGGGTATCATGTCGCCGGAGGATGGCGCGCAAACGACGCTGCACTGCCTGCTAGACGATGACGCGCCAATGCACAATGGCGCCTATTTCAGCCAAAACAGCATCCTTTACCCCAACCGCGAGCATCGCGCGGGCGGATGGCCCATGCGCTCGCCCAATCCAAACACGCGGGACGAGGCGCTGGCGATAAAACTGTACGATGTCAGCAGCGAGCTAGTGGGGCTAAGCAAGCAATAAACGCCCGTCGATGAGCG
This sequence comes from Chloroflexota bacterium, assembly GCA_028875185.1. GTDB lineage: Bacteria > Chloroflexota > Anaerolineae > Aggregatilineales > Phototrophicaceae > UBA6055. The sequence goes on from JAPPFH010000059.1 coordinate 3,462, forward strand.
GACTTATGCGCCTTAGGCCTCAATCAACAAGATAGCGCTTCAAGGCGTCGCGATTCAGTTCGATGCCCAAACCCGGCTTTTCCGGCAAGGGTATCTCGCCGTCGATCATCGCCAATTCATCGGCGACCAATTCATCGCGCAGAACCGACTCCGACAGATTCGCCGGCAAAAATTCAATGTATGGGCAGCAGGCGGTGGCAAAGCCGAAGTGGGCGCTGGCTGCGATGCCGATGCCCGTCTTCCAGCAGTGCGGCACGATCAATCGTCCACAGTCAGCCGCCAATTGCGCCACCTTGCGCGCCTCACTGAATCCGCCGACGCGCCCGATATCCGGCTGCAAAACGTCCAGCTTGCCACGATGCGCCAGATCAATGAACTCCCAATGCGTGTTCTGCCATTCGCCGGCGGCAATACGAATAGGCGAACGATCGCTGATGAAGGCGTAACCATCCAAATCGTCGATATTGATCGGCGTTTCCAGAAAGAAGAGATCAAAGGGCTCCAGTTGCTTGATCACCCGCAGCGCCGTCCTCGCGTCATCCCAGGCGTAAGCGACATCCACCATCAGCGTCATTTCATCGCCGACCGCTTCCCGACAGTTGGCGACGATTCCGGCAATATGATCGTCATCTTCTTGCAGCGCGTTGTGCGTGTACGGTCCATTGATGCAGATCTCCAGTTTGGCTGCCTTAAAGCCGAAATCCCGCGCCTCCAGCAGTTTTTCCTTCAACGATTCGAGGTATTCGTCGAGCGTGTCGCCAATCGGCAGCAGCGAAGCATAAGGCTTAATCGACGTTTTGACGGCGCCGCCCAGCAGCATGTAGATCGGCAAACCCAATGCCTTGCCCTTAATATCCCAGAGCGCCATATCGATTGCGCCCATGGCGCAGATCAGCGCCCCGCGCCGCCCATTCATCTTTGAGCCGCTATAGAGCTTCTGCCAGATCGCCTCCGGCTGCAGCGGATCTTCGCCGATCAGCATCTCTTCCAGACCCAATCCCATGATATGCGTGCCTATCGCCTTGATGCAGGCGCGCGCGATCCAGGGATTCACATCCGTCTCGCCTATGCCGACGATCCCCTCATCGGTGTGAACTTCCACCACCAGATTGTCCTGCGCGGACGAGCAAGCTTCGGTATGAAACTCGGGAACCAGCAGAACGTGGCAGTCAATGCGTGTAATCTTCATGTTTCATCCTGTCTTCATCGCATAGTTGTCAGCGGCTGAGGTCGCTCGGCAGGACGCTCGGCGATGACTCCCGCATTGGCGATAGTAATAGGCAAGCCAGGTTGGTACCCTCCACCGTAATGGTTATATCGGTCTCCTTATTCTCCGTCAAGCAATCGCCCAATAGATCCGCCGCCACGCGGAAACCGGTGACGTCAATCGTTTCGGTCACAGGTTCCGCGCTTAGATTAATGAAGAACCAGGCTTCCATATCATGCAGCACGCGGCGGCGCCTTAGTAGCGAACCGCAGCGTTCGGGCTTAACCCCCGCCCGCGCCAAGACCAATTCCAAAAAGCGGTCGGTATCGCCGTCAGCGCTTTGATAAGCGAGCGCGCCGAATCCAAGGAATGTGCCGATTAGAATGCCATGGCCGGCGCCATAGCGATTCGTCACGCCAACGACCTCGTCGCCTTGCTTCAGTATGGCTTCGCCGGTGGTCGGCTCGAGGCGCTGCAAGTAAAAGCTGGCGCGTACTTCCAAATCGGCAAACTCACCGACGCCGCCTAATACCGCCGGCGGATCAAACTCGCCGAAACGGCGCTCGGCTGGCATCCAGCGTGGTGTGGCGCCCGGCTCCTTGACCATCACCAGCTCGCCATGTTTCGCCCCAAACACTTCTTCGCCCGCGTCGATCAATTGATTTAGCGTAGTCCAGCCATATTTGTCCCAGCGGCCCGGGCAGGCTTCCGCGATAAGCGCCCCGCCCGCCGCGACAAACGCGGACAGATGCGCGAAGTAACCGCCATCCAAGCTCAGTGGCATCGTCAGAATCGCCGCGCTGTAATGAGCCAGATCGCCGGCGATGACTTCCTCGACATCGAGAAAATCGACGGGAATTCCCAATCGCAGGAGCCGAGCGTACCAGCCGCGCATGTTGTATCGATAATGATTAATAACATCGCCATTGCAAGCTTGGAAGAAGTGATAGCTGTCTTCGTTCACCAGCAGCGCCACCTGTGCGCGAGGCGGCTGCGACAGCGCGAAGAACTCGCCGTGCGCTTGAATCGTCGACCCAATTCGGCTGACCGCTTCCATGCGTTCGCTGCTGTCGCCGATGGGATCAAGCAGGCCGAAACCATTCGCCTCTTTCCAGAAGCGCTCAACGCGGTGGTTCCAGAAGCTGATGCCGGTCATGCCACAAGCCAGCCCGGCCAGGAGCCAGACGCGCAAATCATTCGGCGACGGCACTCTGCCAAAATGCAGCGATGTGGAAATCGGACCGCCCTGAAACTCGGCGCCCCAAAGCGCGCGATCGCGCCCGTTATTGCAACGCGCCAGGTCGGTGCACAGCATCATCTCTTCCCAAATCTCGTTGCGCAGCGCCTGCTCGTCGCTCTCAACTGGATCGTCCCAGGGATGACCGTTATTCCATTTGGGATAATTGCTCGTGCCGAAAAAGTCGCCAACGCGCGCCCAGCGCCACTCCGCCCCCGAGCCGACGCGCGGCGTATCGGCGTGGCTGAAGACGGGCCGCTGCAATGGGTCGTTGTCCTTTAGCGCCTTTGTCTTAAATGCCAGCTGCCGCGCCAAATAAACATCGTCCATGAAATAGCGCCAGTCGATGAAGGGCGCCAGCGGCTCCTCTCGGCGCGGCGGCTCCACCTCGTCCCAGATGCCGTAATTGATCTGCCAGGTAGCGTTCAGCGCTTCCAGCGTCTCGTACTTCTCCCGAAGCCATTCCCGAAAACGCGCCAGCGTGTGCGGGCAGTAACAGAAACCCAGCTTCCCCGCCGTGTTGGGCCAGAAGCCAATCTCCTGAAAGGTATTCCACGCCCAGATATTCTTGTTTTGACCCAGCTTCCGCGCCAGCTCGCCGATGAAACGCGCCGCCGCCGCCCGAACGCCGGGATGATCCCAACAGGGACCCGGCTTGCCATCCATCGGGATCGTATACTGCGTTGGCTGATTGTGCCGCCGCCCATCGCTGTAAACGAAATGGCAATCAGGATACTTCCGCCAGATCCAAGCCGGCGCCTGCTCCATCGTCAATCCCAGATAGACGCCCAGGTCCAGCTCATCGGCGCGCTTGATGACCTGCTCAACGCGCGAGAAATCGTACTCGCCTTCCCGCCGCTCATCAGCCGCCCAATGCTCCTGAATCTTGATCATGTTGAAGCCGTAGCGCTTCAGCAGCGGCAGATCGCGCAAGACGCCATCCAGATCGAGGCATGGCTCGCGATAGACGTGCGTGCCGAAGGGGAAGACGTTTTCGCCGAAGACGGGCGCCAAGCTCACAAGGCTAACCCTCCACCCAGCCCCCTCCCCAACGCATTGGAGAGGGGGAGAATTCACATAAGCCGCTATTGAATGCAAGCATTATTCCTTCACCGCGCCCAGCTTGATGCCGGAAATGAAGTAGCGCTGCAAGAAGGGATAGACGACCAGAATCGGCACGGTCGCGACAATGATCTGCGCGCCGCGGATTGCCCGGTCGGACAAGCGCTGCAAATCGCGCGGGTCAATGCCCACGTTGGTCAAATCCAGCTCAACCACGATAGTGCGCAAAAAGGTCTGCATGGGATAGTTGGCGGCGTCGGTCATGTAAATCAAGCCATCAAACCAGGCGTTCCAGTGGTTGACCGCTGCGAACAGGGTCAAGGTGGCGATAGCCGGCAGCGAGAGCGGAATATAGATGTGCCAGAGCACCCGCCAATGCGAAGCGCCATCGATCACTGCTGATTCTTCCAGCTCTTTTGGCACGCTGCGGAAGAAATTCATCATCAGGATCACGCTGAAGATGGGCACGGCGTTGGGCAGAATCAGCGCGCCCAAGGTGTTCAGCAGCCCGAGGCCGCGCACGACCAGGAAGGTGGGGATCAAGCCGCCGTCGAAGAGCATGGCAAAAACGAAAAACCAGATGAAGATCGTGCGCCCTTTGAATGCCCGCGGCGTCTTGGACAAGGGATATGCCGTCAGTATGATCAAGACCATGTTCAAGCTCGTGCCGGTCAATACGCGCGCGACGGAAATGAAGAAGGAGCGCAGGAATGTGCGCGAACCTATCACCTCCTGATAATTCTCCAGCGTGAAATCGATCGGCCAAAACGATACGAATCCGGCCGTCGCCGGCGCCCGCCCGCTAAGCGAGACGGCGAAAATATGCACCATAGGCGCCAGGCAGAGCAAGGCGAAGAGAGCCAGGAAGACGTAGTTGAAGCTATCAAAAAGGCGACTGAACCAGCCGCTTTCGCGGATCATGCGCCCGCCCCTATAAGATGCGATAGCCGGCGTAGCGATCGGCCAGATAGTACGACGACACGATTAGGAAAAAACCGATGAAAGACTTAAACAGACCGACCGCCCCCGCCAGGCTGTATTGCGCCGAGACGATGCCATGGCGGTACACGTAGGTGTCGATAATATCGCCGGTGCGGTAGACAGCCGGGCTGTAAAGCGTCAAGATCTGCTCGAAGCCGGCTTGCAAGACATCGCCCAGGCTGAGCGCCGCCAGCAACACAATGGTTGGCCGAATGCCCGGCAAAGTGATATGCCAGATGCGGCGGAAACGCCCGGCGCCGTCAATCGCAGCCGCCTCGTGCAAGGTTGGGTTGATCGCCGTCAGCGCCGCCAGGTAGACGATGGTCGAAAAGCCGACATTCTTCCAGAAGCCCGACAGTATCACCGTGCCGCGGAACCAGGAGTTGCTGCCTAAGAACAACTGTCGCTCCCCGCCAAGATTGACGATGGCTTGATTGAGGATGCCGAACGGCGCCAGAATATCCAGCAGAATTCCGCCCAATACGATCCAGGAGAGAAAATGCGGCAAATAGATCAGCGTCTGTATCGCCCGGCGGAAGAGGATGATGCGCGCTTCGTTCAGCAGCAGCGCCAGAATAACCGCCCCGATCTGATCGGCGACAATCTTGGCGACCGCGATCAGCACGGTGTTGCCCAGGAAACGCCCGAACTCGGCAAAAGCGAACAGACGCTCGAAGTTCTCCCAGCCAACCCAGGGCGAATTGAGGAAACCCTTGGCCAGGCTATAGTCCTGAAAAGCGATGACGATGCCATACATCGGGTAATAGCGGAACAGCAGCACGAAGACTACGCCCGGCGCGATCATGATGTACAAGGGCCAGGCGCGCTTCATGTACTGCTTGAAGGTCATGCTGCTTTCCCCCCGCCCCAAACCCTTCCCCCATAATGCGCTGAGGACAGGACAGGTTTGGTCTAATCGCAAATTTATGGCCCAAGTTAGACTTCGAAAGCATCTATCCTGGAGAAAACTGTAGGGGCGACCCATTGGGTCGCCCGAAAAAGCCCAAGAAAACACGTAATTTGCGACGAAATTCCGCTCGCAGCAAAACTGTCCTGTCCTCCCTCTTTATGAGCGAGGGGGATAGGGGCGGGGGCTACATCTGCCCATGCCACCATTCATTGACCTCACCGGTTATGGCATCGCCGCCGCCGCTCTTCCAGTCTGCGACGAAGCTGTCGAAGTCGTCCAGCGAGGCTTGCCCGGTGATGATATTGACGAAGGTCTCCGCTTCCAATGTATTCAGCGATGCGAGCGCCAGTTCCATCGTCCGCGTCGGGAAGGTCGTGAAGTGGTTGCGGATGCCATCCAGCTCCCAACGGTCCACCGCAAAAACATTGGCATCGTCCCACATGACCGAAAGTTCGTCGCTGCCGAGGAAGGCGTCCATGTAGGCATCGCGCTCGTCCTCAGGAATGTTGGCCCAGACTTCGCGGCGATGCTTTATCCAGTTGGTCTCGAAACGCGGTTCAGTTAGCGCGCTGCCGTTGGTTCCGGGAGGACCCCAGATATGCTTGTTGCCATCGTAGCCGGAGGCCAGATCGAGCGTGGCGCCCATGGAATCGACTTCGCCGTCAGCGTTGCGCCAGTAGTAATCGGTGCCCTCGAAGCCATGATAGCGGTTCTCCGGATTCTGCAGCAGTTCCGCCCACCAGCCGATTTGCTTCAGCACCAGATCGACATGCTCGAAGCCTTTGCGGAAACAGAAGACGCTATCGACCACCGGGTTGCTCCAGGCTTTCTTCTTGATGCCAGTCGGTCCGGCCGGAATATCGCCCCAGGTCCAGCGCGCGCTGGGATCGTTGGTGACGCTATCGGGCAAGCCGAAAAGCGCGGCGAAAGCCGGCGACATCGTGATGCCGCAGGTATTGGCGCCAATTTGGCCGAATGCGGTTTGCGGCGGCCGCAGCGTGAAGAAATCTTGCGCGAAGATGCCTTCGGCATACCATTGCCGCAGCAAGCCCAGCACTTCCTTGATCTGCGGCAAGACACTGTTGTATTGCAGGTCGCCGCTTTCATCCGGCGTCCAGTAGCCGGGCATAACGCCCCAGGCGCCGAAGATGGGATCGAGTGAACTGTACCAGCTGACGAAATTATTGGCGGCGGCGATGCCGATGGTGCTGCCTTCTGGACCATGACCCAGGTCGGCTTCGACAAAGGCTTTGGCGACCGCGTACAATTCATCGACCGAGGTCGGAATCGACATGCCAACCGCATCCAGCCAATCCTGGCGGATCCAGAGCAGCTTGTCATTCTGCGCCGCCTGCTCGGTGTGCGGCAAGCCCATCTTGCGCCCGTTGACTTCCGCGTGCTGCCAGGCGGCGCCACCGCCGAAGCTCCAAGCCTCCTTCAACCAAACCGGATGCGCGACCGCGTCCCAAACACCGGTGATGTCCTCAATTAAGTCACTCTCGAGCAGCTCGGCATAGATTTGCAGCGGCACTGTCTCCATGAAGTCCGGCATGTCGTCGCTGGCGATGGCGAGATTGTACTTCTGCAAGACCTCTTCTTCGTTGTCGGTCCAGCTGAATGCCAGCTTCCAGATGATACCGGTCACTGCGGCGTTCAAGCGAGTGAAGTTCGAATTCTCAATATCATCGCCATCGGCGAATTCCCAGGGTCCGCGTCGGCTGCCCGTGATCGTTACTGGCGGATCAACCGGCATGCCATCCGGAATCGGCGGCAGCGTCGTCGTCCAGCCGCGTGGATTGTTTGGGCTGCCCGGGTGCAGCTCGGCCGGGATAACGCCCATGCCCTGCGCCAGAACCGGAAATGGTCCATGACGCATCATCATCGCCGCTGCCAAGCTCGTGCCGCCCAGCCGCATGAAGTCCCTGCGCGAGGGCTTCAAATCCGATGCGTCGTAGGGAAATCTCTTTTTCATGTCGTCTCCTTAACAAGACTAATTGACCAAAGCGCGAACGGGATAAACTGCTGCGCTAGTCACCTCCTCAGTCTCCCCCTGGCAAATCGTCGGTCGCTTTTCCATCGGTATCAGCCGTCAACGAAATCACCGTCTGCCAGACCTCGGCGCTGAATAGAATATGCTCCCGCATCAGATGGCCTGCGGCATCCGCGTCCCCAGCGGCGATGGCATCGAATATCGCCTGGTGCGTGCCGCCACCTTCCGCCTGTGCCGGCAAACTGTCGGATTGCGTCTCCCGCAGCACCTCTTCCAGCAGATCGACAAGATTGCTCACAAATTGACTGATGATAGCGTTTTGGCTCGCTTGGCCTATGCGGCGGTGAAAATTAAAGTCCGCCTTCAGGTAGGCTTGCACCCGATCCATATTGGCCTGCATCGTCTTCAATTCCGCTTCAATCAAGCCGATTTCCTCCGCCGTAGCGCGGTCCGCCGCCGCGCGAGCCGCTTCGGCTTCAATCATCTTGCGCGCATCCAATAGCTCGATAATCGTGCCGCCCCAGGTGGCGAAGCTCAGCCCAAGAATCCGACCGAAACTCGCGCCCGTATTGGTGGTGAGAAATGTGCCTTCGCCCATGCGCGATTCCACCAGCCCTACCGCTTCCAGCACCTTGAGCGCCTCGCGCACGCTGTAACGCCCCACCCCCAGCGCATCAGCAAGCGCCCGCTCGGATGGCAAGCGCTCGCCCAAGCGCACCACGCCGGACAAAATATAATTTTTCAGTTGCTCCAAAGTCTGATCTTTGACGGAGGTCTTTTCGATCGTTGTGAGGCCTGACATGCTCGGTGCAGAACCCTTCACGGAATTCTCGATTCCACTCAGTCTATATTGGTCAGTGGTGTTACCAATTATAGATGATCCGCTCAACGCTGTCAAATCGCCCCCAGAGCCGGGAGTGTCTAATTCCATTGATAGCGCGACAAACCCCCATCCCCGAAGGTCTATGTCTACGTGACCCCGCCCCTTGCCGTAGTACAGTGTCTACGCGCACCCCACAAGGACTGACGACAGGACAGGTTTAATCCATTTGGCTTATGGATGCTTCGATGTGCCAATCACAAGCAACTCCAAGTGCGAGAATTGTAGGGGCGACTCGGTGAGTCGCCCGACGGAGCGCAAAAGATGTAGGGGCGACTGACCCGCAGTGTCGCCGGTCAGTGTCTACGCGACCTACGCGCGGCACTGGGTCGCCCGAAAAAGCCCAAGAAAACACGTAATTTGCGACGAAATTCTGCCCGCTGCAAACCTGTCCTGTCGTCAGCCCACAAGGAGGGAAGTGGAATTTTCAAGGAAATACGGGCTTTTGAAGTCCCTCCCTCATTTTGGAAAACTGAACTTGCCCCGTGAGGCGGGGGACCGAGGGGGAACAAGATTTAGGGTGGGGGAAACGAGGG
>JAPPFH010000112.1 GCA_028875185.1 Chloroflexota bacterium
TCGCCGGTGAAGACATCGATACCGTGCTGGCGGAGACCGACGACGAAGTCAACGCCATCCTGCAGCGGGTTAAGACCGAATTCTAAGTCTCCCGCTTCCGTAATATCATGTATCCCCCGCCCTGGCATAAGACCGCCGGGGCGGTGGCGTATCGTAAACCATCTTGACGAAGAACATGCGTAATACAGGGCTTTTCGGCGCTCGGCGGACGATGGGTCTGGTGCAGAAGCGGCAATACTACGGGCTTCTTACCGGTCTGCCCGTTCTCGCCAACACCAGCTTCAACGAGAATGAGCCCATCGTCTGCTCGCCCGAAGGAGCGATCGACTGTTTCCTGCGCACGCACATGGATTTGCTCGTCATAGGCGACAGCTTCTGCGAGAAGCCGAGCACAGTCACCTAAGCGTCCGCCGAATGGCGGGAGTGGTGAATTTTATCGATACCGCAAATTCACCACTCCCGAATGACGCGTTGTTTTCTTATTTCCCGCTGACGTGATATAATAGCTCTTGTGAGTGATACCCTCAAACGAAATAGGTTAAAAAAGGACTGATCATAAAAGTCAAAGTGTTGCTTGTTCTCTTGATTGTGGGTCTGCTCGCGCCCGTTGCCCTGGCGCAGGACGAACCGGTGACGATTACCTACTGGGGGACACGCTTATTTGCCGCGCGTCGCCCTCGATGAAGAGATGATCGCCGCTTTCATGGAAGCCAATCCGCACATCACCGTTGAATACGAGACGATACCGTCGGCGGACTTTTTCGCCACGCTGAATACTGCGATGGCATCCGGCGCGGGCCCCGACCTCTTCAACTTGGCCACGGGTCGCAGCGCGGAGTTCTACCTGCAGGGTATCCTCGCTCCGGTGGATCCAGCCGGCTGGGGCTTGGAGTCCGTTGATGATATAAAGGCCCTTTACGGCAGCGGCGACATGGCTGAGGGCATGCTCGCCGGCGCCACCTACGATGGCACGCTCTACGGCATTCCCACGGAAATGAGCGCCTACGCCTGCTATGTCAACCTTGACTCCTGGGCTGATGCCGGCCTGGACCCGGCCGAGGACTTCCCCTACACCTTTGAAGGCATGGTCGAGGTCGCCGAGAAGTTGACTATCCGCGATGAAAACGGCGTCATCACCCGGCGCGGATTCGATTTCAATTGGTCGGCGCCTGTCTACATGATGCTGCACTTCAACCCGATGGTGCAGCAGCTGGGCGGCGACATGTTCGACGAGGTCAACTACACCGCGGACATCAACACGCCCGAGGTGAAGCGCGTGCTTGAATTCTGGAACAACTGGGCCAACGAATGGAACCTGGGCGGTCCCGAATATGTCGTCTCGCGCACTGGTTTCCGCTCCGCGGAGAGGATGGCGACCGAGTGCACCATGGGCAATTGGGCGGTGCCGCTGCTTGAAGCCGAAGACAGCTTTGCGCCCAACTACGGCATCTATCCGCAGCTGCGCTTTGCAGACGCGGTCAACCCCAACGGCTTCGCCAACTACGGCTTCAACTTGATGGCCAACGCCACTGCTTCCGAGGCGAAACAAGCCGCGGCTTGGAAGCTGGTCGCCTGGCTGACCAGCCGGCCCGATCGCTATCTCAACGAAGGGGGCTTGTTCCAGCCGAAAGCCGCCTACCTGGAGACCGAAGAATTCAAGAACAATGAGGTCATGCCGGTCTTCCTCGACGAAATCACGTCCAGCTACTTCCATCCGCGTTTCGCCGGATACAATGAGGTGATTGAAGCCATCATGCGCATGCGCGATCGCGTCGTCATCGCCGGCGAAGATATCGATACCGTGCTGGCGGAAGCCGAAGAAGAAGTCAATGCAATCCTGCAGCGGGTTAAGACCGAATTCTAAGTCTCCCGCTTCCGTCGAATCATGAATTCCCCGCCCTGGCATAAGACTGTCGGGGCGGTGGCGTATCGTAAACCATCTTGGTGAAGAACATGCGTAATTCAGGGCTTTTCGGCGCTTGGCGGACGATGGGTCTGGTGCAGCGGCGGCAATATTACGGGCTTCTTTTTGTAGCTCCGGCCGTCATCTTCTTCGCGATCTTCTTTCTCTATCCCATTGTCATCGGCTTCGGCCTCAGCCTGACGGATTTTACGCTGCTGAAACCGCCGGTCTGGGTCGGCTTGCAGAATTACCAGGACCTGCTCAACGACCGCCTCTTTCTCAAATCGCTAAATGTAACGATCGGCTTTGTATTGGGCAGCACCGTGCCCGTCTGGTTCATCTCGCTGGCTATGGCCGTACTCTTTTTCCAGCGTTTCCCCGGGCGCGAATTGATGAAGGTGCTCTTCTTCACGCCGCTGCTGCCTTCGGTCGTGGTCGTCTCGGTGGTATGGAAGCTGCTGCTGCACCCGTCCGGCATCCTTTCCAGTGTGATCGGCCCAATTGTTGGGCAGATGCCAATCAAATGGCTCTTTGATTTGCAGCTGTCGCCAATCATGTCGGTCGTGGTGCATGACTGGCACATCGCGCCTTTCTATATGATTATCTGGCTCTCCGGCTTGACGGCCATCCCGCCCGAATTGCGCGACGCGGCGCGGGTGGACGGCGCTAACGCGCTGCAATCTTTCCTGCGGGTTGAGCTGCCCTTGCTGAAACCCACCGCCGTCTTCGTGGCCGCTATTTCCACCATCCGCGCCTTTCAGGGCTTTTCCATTCAGTTTGTGCTTTCGCCGTCGCAAGGGGGACCACTTGAAGTCAACACCACGCTGGGCATCGTCATCTGGAAATATGGTTTCCAATTCTTCCGCATGGGCGACGCCGCCGCCATATCCGTCGTGCTCTTCGCCTTTATTCTTATCTTCACCTTGTTCCAATTGCGCCTGGGACGCAGCGATGATTTCTCGCTCAATTGATTTGGCCGCCGCCGCCACGGGCCAGGGGCGGCAGCATGACCGCCGCTAAAACATACGAAAGCGACTGGGCATTCGAGGCCCGCCTGCGCCGCCGCATCCGAAACCTGATCCTCTTCTCGGTCGCGCTACTGATCTCGCTGCTCTTCTTCTTCCCGGTCTACCTGATGTTCAGTTCCAGCTTTAAGTCCGAGGGCGAGATATTCGCCATTCCTATGCACTGGATACCACACGAGTTTCAGGGTTTTCGTCAGTATGAGTTTGCCTTCGAATCGACGCGGCTCGAGCGCTGGTACATCAACAGCCTGGTCATCGCCGCTGTCCAGACTATTGCGACGGTTTTCTTCGGCGCGCTGGCCGGTTACGGTTTCGCCAAGTTTCGCTTTCCCGCGCGCAACATTTTATTCCTGTTTATCTTGAGCATCATGACCGTGCCCTTCCAGATCCTGGTGATTCCCATGTTCGTGCTCGTGCACCAATTGGGCTGGCACAATACCTACCAGGGGCTCATCATGCCCGGGCTCATCAGCGCCTTCGGTGTATTCATGATGCGCCAGTTTGCCTATAGCGTCCCCGATGAATTGCTGGACGCGGCCCGAATTGACGGCGCGAGCGAATTCTCCATTTTCCGGCGCATCGTCATGCCAATGCTGAAGCCGGCCGCCGCCAGCCTGGCCATCATCACGTTTCTCTTCAGCTGGAACAGTTTCCTCTGGCCGCTCGTGGTCGCGCAAAATCGGGATCTGGTTACCCTGCCGGTCGGGCTAACCTACTTCTCCCAGTCGCTCGACCGGGAGCCCTTGTGGGCGGTGGCGATGGCTGTTTCCACTATGGCGACCATCCCCGTGATCCTGCTCTTCGTCTTCTTCCAGCGCTACTTCATCGAGGGCATGATGGTCTCCGGCATCAAGGGATGAAGCGCGAGCGCTTGCTGGAATTGCGCGATATCTACCGCCGCGGGTTAAGGCGCGATCCGAATCGCAGATACCCTATCTCGCCCGCCTCGTCTCGCAGAATGTCAGCGCGCGTACCCTTGAAGGGGCCATCAAGCACCAACAATTGGTCTTCCCCGCAGCGCGCCACTTCAGCCGGCGGCATCTCTTCCAGCTCCCGATCGCTGGGAAGCCCGCCGCGAAATCGAATATCGGCGAGCAATCGCCCGGCATCCAATCGCAATTCAATCGCGCGCATCGTGCCCTGGTAGCGCCCGACATACTGCGCCAGTTCCGCCACAGACGATTCAATCGCGCGCGCTTCCGCAATCTCGATTTGGCAGAATTCGCTCAAGACAGCTTTGTTGAAGCGCTCGTGCAGCGCCTGTCCCACCTCGCCGTTTGTCATCATGCCCAGCGCCAACTGACGCGCCGGCGCCAAGGTCAGCACGGCGTTCTGGCCATTTGTCCCGCCCGTATGCCCGAGCCGCTTATCGTCATTATGCCCGCTTATCATCCAGGCCAAGCCGCAGGCGCCCATATAGGGCAAGCTCGGCGCCTGTGGCTTATGCATCTCCGCCAGGAATCCGCGTTCCAGAAGCGGCGACCCATCTCCCAAGTGAAATGCGCCGTAACGCAGTAAATCGTGAATATGACAGCTGATCCCGCCAGCGGCGTTCATGCCGCGCGGAATCGCCCAAGGGCTTAACACCCGGCCCCCCGCCTGATGCCCCACGGCGAAGCGATGAAGCATCGCCTGTTGCGGAAAGAAAAAGCTGCGCGCCATGCCCAAGGGCTCAAAGATCAACTCCTGAATCGCCGTCTCGTAGCTTGCGCCCGTCAGCGCCTCGATGACGCGCCCGGCGACGCAGAAGCCGGCATTGTTGTATGAGAAGTGGCGGCCCAAGGGCGCCAGCTGCTCGAAGTTTGCCATGCCCTCTACATACTTCGCCGCCGCGTCATCGCCGCCGCCAGTATCTGTGAAAACGTCACCCGTCCATCCGGCTCTATGCGTCAGCAAATGCCAAGATGTAACGCTCGCCGAAGCGTCCGCATCTCGCACGCGGAAGCCGGGCAAATAATCCCGAACCGGCGCGCGCAGATCCAGCGCGCCTTGCTCCACCAGGCGCATCATCGCCGTCGCCGTCACCGTCTTGGTGATGGATCCAATCTGAAATATGGTCTCGTCTGTCACTGCCAGCGGGTGCTCGCAATGGGTGACGCCGACGCCGCTAGTGTAAATCTCGCCGTCGACGCTCAAGCCGAAGGTCGCGCCCGGCACGCCCAATTCCTCGCGCCAGCTCTCCACTTGCGCGGCAATCCGGTCAAACTTCGAATGATTCTGCTGGTTCATGTTCGTTACTCCTGAATCTATCGCAAGCCACTGCGCCTTCCATACGCAGCCCAAGGCCCCCGCAAGTAAGGGTGTTGGGGCGAGCCAGCGGCGCGCCCGCACAAACGCTGCGGGACGCAATGTAGTTTAGGCGGGCGGCGGCATTGACGGACCCATGCCCGCGTATGATTTTGCATAGCGCGCGTCAGCGCTTCGCCGTGACGTGAATCGTCAAGCCATTCAGGACGACGAAAAAAGCCACCACCAACATGATATTGCGCGCGCCGATCGACGAATGCAAGAAGCCGAAGCTGAAGGTCGAGATGAACCAGCCGATATTCCACATTACCAAGCCTATGCTGCTGGCGACATTGCGCCAGGTGTCATCAAGCGAATCCATCAGCAGCGGTTGGAATAACGGCTGCATCGTGTTGCGTATGCCGATCGCCAGGGCGTAGAATACAATGGCGATAACCAAGCCCTGCGACAGACTCAATCCAACAAAAGCCGCCGCGCTTATGAGCATCAGCGCCGTCAGAGCGCCCACGCGTCCCCAGCGCGCTTCCAGCGTTGGGTTCAGCAGCGGCATCAAGCCCATCACCAGCCAGCCCAAGCCGATCACGCCGCCAACCGCGCTATCGCTAATGCCGAACAGTTCGCGGAAGATGAGATTGAAAAAGGGAAACGTCAAACCACCCGATAGACCGAAGACGAATAGCGGCAGGGTCAGCCGACATAAGCGCCGCCAAGGCGTCGAGCGCCAGCGGCCTAAAGCCGCCTGCGCAGCGCCTTCCCCGCCAGCCACCCGGCCTCGCATTGAAAGAATCGGCAGGTTGCTCAGCAACAACAAGATCGCCGCGCCGACTATCGACGCGCGATAAGCCAGGGGCATCTCTTCGGGCGGCAACCCGGCAGCGCCAGGGATCGACAGCGCCTGGCTGGCGATCAGCGGCAGCGCGCCGCCTAGAGCGCTGCCTAAAGCGACCGCCAACATGGCAACAAGGTTGTGATACGAAAACTGCGCCGTATGCTCGCTACGCTCGGTCAAGGTGACCATGAACGGCGGCTTCACCACTTGGTTGGCGCCGAAACAAGCGCCCCAAAGCAATCGGCTGAGCGCGATGACTGGAAGGCTCTGCGTCAGCGCCGTCGCCGCCACCGATAAGGCGATGCCCGCGGTCGACAGCAGAATCAGCCGGCGATTGCCGACGCGGTTGGCGATCAGACCGATCGGCAAGCCGATGAGAAAACCGCTGAGCCGCGGCAGCGACTGCAAGAGGCTGATCGTCGCCGTGTCATAACCGATGCTGACCAGATAAAAGTTCAGTAAAATATCGGCGACGCCCAATAAGGCGATATGAAAAAGCAGGCTGTGGCACAAAAACAAAAGCACGGGGCCGTTCAAGCCTGGCACGTGACGGATGCTGCCCGCGCGTATTCTCATATCCGCTACAGATCTCCTTGCAGCGATCCCGCGCCCAGGCGCCATTCAATCAGAGAAATACAAGGCTTCGTTGTCGCCGGGCTAGGGAGCCAGTTTATCCGCTTTGCCACCACGTCCACGCAATAGCAACTGCTTGACAGGCGCATAGCCACAAGTCTATAATCTGCCGCATTCGCGCGAGCATTGTCGACAATCGTGAATACTAACAGAATCGCCATTGACTTCACACATTGCCGCTGGCGCTTCATCAAGTGAATAGGCTAGGACGCGTTGCTCGCCTAGACCCAAGGGCGGGCGCTTGGTTAACGAACGCATTGAGGAGATTTTAGATTGGCATCACAAACCAAAGCAGAAATCTTGGCGGACCATGAGTCCAATTCAGCCTTGCAGGCGCCCTTGCCAGCGCCGGTCGCGCGGCATGTGAAAGACCTGGGCGCCGACGGCTTGCTCAGCCCCTTGGACGAGCGGATCATCGCCGCCGCCTCGGAAGCGCTGGAAGCGGGACAGACACATTATGTTGATGTCCCCGGAATTGCGGCGCTGCGCGCCGCTATCGCCGACGCCCTCAACGGCGCAACTAACTCGCGCTATGAGGCGGGCAATATCATCGTTAGCGCCGGCGTCCAGGAGTCGCGCTTTCTCACCATTCAAATGATCGGCGAGAACTACGAGAGCATAGGCATACCGGCGGTCACGCATCCTGGCGTTCAGAAGGCGCTCGGCGTCAGAGGTCGAAATGTCATCTCGCTGCCCGCCGCTGCCGAACGCGGCTATCTCCCCCCAATCGACGCCATCGCGGAAATTGTCGCCGGCGGCTGTCGCTTGCTTTACCTCGAGTCTCCCTCTCGGCTTAGTGGCGCCGCCTACACCAGCGAAGAAGTAGGCGCTATTGCTGAAGTCTTGCGTGATGCCGGCGCGGCAGCCATCTGGGACGGGGGCCTCGCCCCTTGGGTCGACGGCGGATGCAGCGCGCTCGCTTCAACTGAAGAATCGCCAACGCTTATCACCACTATCGGCGAAGCCTTTCCCGGCACGGGCTTGGCGAGTTGGTTCATCGGCTATATCGCCTCGCCCGAAGATCAGATACCGGCGATGCAATCGCAGAAGCAGATCATGGCGATCTGCACCAGCACCGCCGCCCAATTCGCCGCCCTTGAAGCGAGCAGCCTGTTTGAGGAAGCGCGCCGGCTTAAGCTGTCACAATTGGCGCAGCTCAGAAGCCAGATTGCTGAATCCGCCGCCGCCCGCGGTCTCGCGGTCATCGCCGGCGATGCGCAGAATATCATGGCGCTGCGGGTATCAGAAGAAGCGGCCGCCAAACTGCGCGGCGCCGGCTTCGACTTCGCCGACGGGGCGTCATTCGGCGCGCCCGATATTATTCGCTTGAACGTGAACTCCGCCGCATTGGAAGCGCTGCGGGCGCTCGACTGATCAGAAACGAGGCTAATAGATGAGCAAGAAAAAAGCCCAGGGCACCAACCTGCTTTACCAGTTGATCGGCGAGGCGCGCGGCTACGACGACGTCATTATCATGGGGCGCGGCGACCCCGACTTTGATACGCCGGCGCATATCGTCGCCGCCGCCAAAGACGCCATGATCAACCACCATGCCGATTCCACGCCGCCCGAAGGTTTGCTGGCTCTGCGCGAAGCGATCGCCGCGCGCGTCAAACGCGTCAACAATATTGATGTCGATCCAGCGACTGAAGTTGTCGTTACCAACGGCGGGCAAGAAGCGCTCTTTCTGATGGTGCTAGCGGTCCTCTCCCCCGGCGACGAGATGATCGTGCCCGAGCCCAATTACAATACCTATGCCGATTCACTTCGCTTCGCGGGCGGCGTCAAGGTCGAAGTTCAGACCTATGCCGAAGACGACTTCCGCGCCGACCCCGCCGATGTCCGCGCCGCCGTCACCAATAAGACGCGCGCGCTTCTGCTTGTCTCGCCCAATAACCCGGCCGCCAGCGTCATCTCCCCGCCCGATATGCGCGCCATGCTGGATATCGCCATTGAACAGGACCTGATTGTGATCGCCGATGACATTTACGACCTCTTCGTTTATGACGATTTCGAACACGTCAGCCCGGCTTCTTTGCCCGGCGCTAAAGAACGCACGCTAACGCTTAACGCCCTCTCCAAAGCTTATTCCATGACCGGCTGGCGCTTGGGCTGGATCGTCGGACCGGCCGATCTTATGGCGCGCGTACGCGAATTGAAAGCCGCCATCAGCGGCGGCGCCTCGATCATTTCGCAGCATGCCGGCATCGCCGCGCTGACCGGACCGCAAGACGCGGTCGAGATGATGGCGGAAGCCTATCGCCGCCGCCGGCGCCTCGTCCTCGACGCCCTTGACGCAATGGGCATCAAATACGGCTTGCCGCAAGGCGGGCAATTCGTCTTCGCCGATATCGGCTTCACGGGCCTGGACAGTGGCGAGGTCGCCCAACGCATCCTCACCGAGCAGCATGTGCTGGCCTACCCCGGCTCGGCTTTTTCCAAGGACCGCAAAGATTACCTGCGCATGACCTTCCTTCAGCCGGAAGATCAGCTGATCGAAGGTCTTGAACGGATGAAGGTCGCCATGGCCAACATCGTGGCGGAACGGTAAGAAGTACGCTTGCGAATTCGCGGCGCGAGCTTCCTGCGCGAGCATTGGCCGGTCTTGCTGATCGTGCCGCTGGTCGTCATCGCGACCACCTGGCCGACCTTGCCCCAAATCTTAACCGCCGATGAGTTTTGGCTGCATGCCAACTTCCGCGACAAATGGCTGCGGCTCTGGGATGCCTGGCATATTGAACGAGCTCTCGCCGGGCAGACGCCACTATATTACACCGATTCCATCTATCATCCGCCGGGCACGTCTCTGGCTTTCTATTCGCTGTCATTTCCCCATGCGCTTCTTTTGATCGCCTTAAAGACAGCGCTTTCCGTAGACGACGCCTACAATCTGCTCTTTTTGCTGATTCTCTGCTTTAACGGCATTTGCGGATTTATGCTGATTAAGCACTTGATTCCGGATAAATGGATTTCCATTTTTGGCGCTGTTGTCTTCGTCGTAGCGACGCCCTTTCCCTTTGGACAGACCGTTCCCGATATCATCATGATCGGCACCCTGCCCTTGACCTTGTATTTTCTTATTCGCTCATTAAGCGAGAGCAGTCGGCGACGGCGCGGTGATTGAACATTATGTCAAACGCGGATTCTCTTGCGCGCTCATCACCTCAGACAGCCAGTTGGAGGTGCAATACGATAACGGCGTCCGGCTCAAAAACTACCTGGTCCAGACGCGCAATGACTACGTAGACCTTCAACTACAATGGAGCAGCTTGCCCGACGAAGCGTATTCGCTGTCGATACAAGTATTTGACGCCGCTGGCGAAAAGGTCCTCGGGCAAGATTCTGTCATCGGTCATGTAACGCTGGACCGACAGCAGCTGGATCTCTCGACCCTGCCGCCCGGCGACTATACAGTCAAGCTGATCATGTACAACTTTGAATCGGGCGCCATAGTGTCCGGGATGGTAAGCGCAGACGGCGCGCGCTTTGACCGCTACTTGGAAGTCGCCACAATTCATCCACCATAATCGGCTGGCGACGACGCGCGGTCGAAATCGCTCAAAATGAGCGCCGCCAAATTGCGCGCGGACTGGCAGAATGGCTGCACATTCATTAGTATAGGCGGCATTGGAAATCTATAGCGCCAGTCCGTTGAAAGCTGCCATTCGTGGCGAATTCACACCTCAAGGGAAAAACCGCCGTTATCACTGGCGCCAGCCACGGGTTAGGGCGGGCAATTGCTCTGAAGCTTGCTGCCCTCGGCGCTCATACCGCTTTGCTCGCCCGCCGTCCCGATCCGCTGAACGAAGTGGCGCAGGCAATCCGAGACAATGGCGGCAAAGCATCACCTTATGCATGCGACGTTTCCGATTCGGTTCAGGTTCGCGCAACAGCAAAGGGAATCAGAGACGCATTCGGGTCGGTCGAAATCCTCGTCAACAACGCCGGCATACCAGCGCCCCGCAGCTTTGAGGAAACCGAGATCGCTGATTGGGACGCGGTCATCGGCGTCAATCTTTCGGGCGTCTTTTACCTGACGCGCGCCCTTTGGGAACCCCTGATCAGCGCCGAATCAGCCACCGTCGTCAATATTTCCGGCGGCGCAGGATTGCGCGGCGGCGGCAGCCCGGCGTACGGAAGCTCCAAATTCGGCTTGACCGGCTTGAATTACGCCATTGCCCAAGCCGGCAAAGACCATAACATCCGCTCAACCATTCTCTACCCAGGCGGCATGGACACCGGCTGGCGCGGCGCCAAAATCGGCGAGCTGCCGCGCAGCCAGAGCATGGACCCGGCAGTCGTCGCCGACATGGTCGCCCACCTAGTCGACAGCCCGCCCGAATTTGTCGTAAATGAAGCAGTCCTGAATCCGCTTGATCACCCTTTCATGTAAGGTCGCGCCAATGGCATACGAAGTACGAGACGCATCGCTGGTCAATCTCTATTCGCTGGAGACACTGAAAGCTTTCACGCTCGCCTATATGCGCGGATTGGGCGCGACCGCGGAAGAAGCGGCGATCATCAGTGAT
This sequence comes from Chloroflexota bacterium, assembly GCA_028875185.1. GTDB lineage: Bacteria > Chloroflexota > Anaerolineae > Aggregatilineales > Phototrophicaceae > UBA6055. The sequence goes on from JAPPFH010000112.1 coordinate 11,167, forward strand.
GGCTTGATGACGGCGTCACAGTGGTGGCACCCGGGCCAGGGACAAGGCTTGGAGAAACTCTTCCGTTACACCCGGCGCGTAAAGAACGGCGGCATTGTGCCCGACGCGCCAATGAACTGGCTCGTCGACGCGCCCGCCTACGCCTTGCTGGATGCGGCTAAGGGCTTCGGTTACGTCGCCGCCCACCGCGCCATGAGCCGCGCCATCGAAAAAGCCAAAGTCAGCGGCATCGCCATGGTCGGCGTACGCCATAGCAACCACTTCGGCATCGCCGGCTACCACGCTCTGACCGCGGCCAAAGCCGGCTTGATCGGTTGGTCGTGCACCAACGCCGCCGCCGAAATGGCGCCCTGGGGCTCGGCGAAGGTCGTGCTCGGCACCAACCCCTGGGGCATCGCTATCCCGCGCAGCGCCGGCCACGCCATCGTCCTCGATATGGCGCTGACCATGTCCGGCAAAGGCATGATGCGCTGGTATGAGCGCGAGAATCGCCCGATGCCGGATAATTGGGCGCTGACGCCCGACGGACGCGTCACGACCGATCCGTCAGTCGCAATGAGCGGACCGCTTCTGCCCATCGGCGAATACAAAGGCTACGGTTTGAGCCTCTTCACCGATGCGCTCGCCGGCGTGATGACCGGCGCCCTCTTTGGGCTGGACGTCTTTCAAGACGATCAGAACTTTGATGTCGGCCACATGATGATCGCCATAGATCCAGCCGCGCTAATGCCCGCCGCCGATTTCGACCGCCGCCTGGAAGAACTGGTCGCGCAAGTCAAGGGCGCCGAGCCGATTGATCCCGCCCGCCCGGTCATGCTGCCGGGCGAAGTGGAATTCCAGCGCATGAGCGAACGCGCGCGGCACGGAATCCCGGTCTCGCGCGAGACTGTCGCTCAATTACGCGAGTTGGCGGCTGATTTAGGCGTCGCTTGTGAGCTCTAATACGGCGAGGCGAGGGGGAGTGGTGAATTTCATTGATAGCGCGACATGCCCCCATCCCCCGGCCCCTTGCCCCCACAAGGAGGGAAGGGGAGTTTTTCAAGG